>SYCV01000078.1 GCA_005786805.1 Planctomycetia bacterium
ATCTGGAAATTTTTTATATGTTATTGCGGATTCAAATTTCACATACTATAAGGCCATTTGGAACTTGATGAAAAACATTCAGCATACATGACAATAAAAAGCATAGTTGAATGTGTGAGCACCCCCCAGAAAATCTGGATTGTGTTTCAAGATTAAGTTGTGGATGTTTTTACAGTAAGTAATGAAACAATTACAATTTTTTTAAAAAATGCCAATCAATCCCCAGCTCTATCAAATGGGATTAGTTGGAAAGATATTCAGTTTATGCGTTTCAAGGATAGCAAGGTAAAACGGATTTTTTCAAAAAAGGCTCAAGCTTGAACTCATCAACATAAGTTGGATGGCATATTTGCATCGTAGGTTGATATAAGGCTCGTGTAAATTCTCAAAGAAATCAAAATATGATTAATTTTTGAAAATACATGGGCCATGGCACAAGTGTTGCCGGCTTTATTTAACCAAGGTGTGTTTTCAAAGAAGATGAAGAGGTGGGAAATGAGCCAAAGAGATTCCAATATGCTGTTTTTGAAGGACATGCTTGAACATTTGGTGTCTTGCCAGCAGCAATTGCAATGGACAACGGACAGCCAGGCGGTGCATGTCCTCACAGAGGTGATGTTGCGGGACTTGGAAAGGTGCAATCGTCTGTGCGAGAGCATCAAGCGCAAGGCAAACCAGGCTGTTGCCGTGTAGGAGGGGTCCATCCAGCCGGAAAACTTTAATAAAATCCAAGACCAGCATGCCAGAAAGCATGCTGGTTTTTTTTTGGTCCCATGCCATTCGCAAAGCTGAAACAATCGTCATATCTTGACTATATTTTGCCAACGGAAAAAACGAGATGACCTGTATAGGTGGAAGCGGAATTGCAAGAACCTTGGTTACAAAGGTCAGGGTGCATATTCTCAGGTGAAAAAATAATCCGATAAGAACGGTGAAGATTACAGCCGGCGTAGGAAACGCCAGGCACCTGGAGCGTTGGTTCCCGGCTGGATCACTCGCCTACTTACCCCTGTCATCCATGTGGATGGCTAAGGCGTGGTGATGGATTTAATCCGGGAATATTCAGGGCCATGCTTGTAATGACAAGCCACCCCCGACCCAAGTTTTAAGAGGAGTTACGATGAAGAGGATGCGCATGGTAGCGCCGCTGTTGGCAGTTATGGTTGGCTTGTTTGCCACCCAGAATGTGTCAGCCTCAAACTGCGGTGCAGGCAAGTACAATGCTTCTGGCACGCCCTGCTGCGATGCCCAGAGTTGTTTTTCATCTGCAAGCGGGCAGATGAGGGAAAATTTCCGCCTTGTCGTGGACAATGTCCTTGGCAAGCGCTGGCTGACCTCTTACACCACCGTGCAGGAGACAGTCATGAAGCAGGTGACAAAAACCTGCTACAAGGACGAGGCTCGCACCTGCTACAAGAAGTGCTATGAGACCGTCTTCAAGAATGTTGAGGAACAGGTCCAGAAAAAGGTGGTTGAAACCGCCTACAAGGATTGCGAATACACCGTTTGCAAGCCTGTCAAGAAGACTTGCATGAAGGAAGTAACCTCCACGGTTTGCAAGCCTGTATGCGAAACCCACTACAAGGATTGCAAGTACACCATTTGCAAGCGTGTGCCAGTCCAATGTGAAAAAGAATGCTGCTACACTGTATGCAAGCCTGTTACCGAAGTGCATTGCCACAAGGTGACATGCCAGTTGCAGAAGAAAATCTGCGAACAGCATGAGAAGGAATGCAAGTACACAGTTTGCAAGCCTGTGCAGGAAACCTGCATCAAGGAAGTCAAGTGTGTGCAGAACAAAAAAGTGATTGAAAACTGCGTGAAGGAAGTCAAGTGTGTTGAATACAAGAACGTGCAGGAAACGGTTGAGAAAGAAATCGTTAAGACTGTATGGAAACCTGTTGAAACCACCAAGACTGTATCCCGCAGGGTTGGCCAGTGGGTTGTTGAAAACTACACCATCCCAGCAACCACCAGGACCCAGTGGGTTCGTACCCCAAGCGAGTCGGTCTTTGATCCCGCAACCTGCCGAACTGTCTGCAAGCCAGGCAAGTTGACCAGGGTATGCTGCGAAGTTCCCGCAAAGGAATGCTGCCGCAAGGTTTTCAAGATCAACACCGTTTGCGAACAAGTCACCTGCAAGTCCTATGTAAGGGAATGTGTTCGTGAAAAAGTGCCTGTGACCGTCTGCAAGAAGGTTCCAGTTTGCACCGTCAAGAAAGTTCCTTACACCGTTTGCAAGGTTGTGCCTGAAACCATCATCAAGAAGGTTCCTTACACCGTGACCAGGATGGTTCCTGAAACCGTTGTAAAGAAAGTTCCCTACACTGTCAGCCGCACCGTTCGTGGTGCTTATGTTGATGGCAAGGGTGTTGGCCATGGCGAACCTGGTTTCGACAAGGGTGGCGATGGCAAGAATGGTAACGGCAAGAATGGCGATGCCAAGAATGGCAACGACGGCAAGGGTTCCAATGGCAATGCTGGTGGCGATGCTGGCAAACCCTGGACCTTCACCGAAGGCGCTACTTTTGACAAAACCTACACAACCACCTCCACCAGGATGGTTCGTGAAACACAGGTCAAGAAAGTTCCCTACACCGTCTACAAGACTGTGACAGAGGAAGCTGTGAAGAAGGTTCCCTACACTGTGGTTAAAATGGTTCCTGAAACCGTCAAGAAGATGGTTCCTGTGACCGTGACCGAGATGGAAACCACCAAGTGCGTTAAGAAAGTTCCCTACAAGGTATGCCGCACTGAAACCGTGACCGTATGCAAGAGAGTTCCTGAAACAATCTGCAAGATGGTTCCCTACACGGTTAATGTGAAGGTTCCTTACAAGGTAACCGAATGCGTGCCAGTGACCGTATGCAAGAGGGTCAAGGTAGATCCTTGTGACAACGGCAAGTGTGGCAACAACGATTGCGACCCTTGCAAGGAAAAGCTCCTTGACAAGATTTTCCGCAACCGCCTTTGCTGCAAGAATCCTTGCGAAGATAGTTGCGCTCCAGCCAAAGTCGAGGCAAAACCTGCCAAGTAAAGGCTAAGAGTGATGAAACAAGACCGGCCCCGGGATTAGTTCCCGGGGCCGGTCTTATTATTTACACCCTCATCTTTATACTCAATCCCATGTTTGGGGATATGCATTTTCAAACCACTTGGGTTACAATAAACCAGTGGAACTCCAGGTGTGATCGGCTTTCATTTTGATATTACCGGGGAATTTAAAATGCCATTGAGATCAACCACCCTATCGCTGATGTTGTCCTTGACATTGCTTTTGGGATGCGCCCAGGAGAAAGAAACGCCAGAGGCAAATGCTGTTCCGAAGGATTCAAGGAAAGCTGAATCCAAGAAGGTTCCAGTGGGGCCCAACATTATTTTTGAGGTGGATGGTGAATCCAGAAAAGTCTGGGTTAGTGCCGAGGTTTGCAGAACGATGGGGCCTTTGGAGCAGTTTCTTTGCAGGAAAGGAACCAAGGAGCATGAATCTGTCCTTTTTGCGGATATCGATGCCCGTGATCTTCACAAGGCATTGATACTTGCCAGGGGCGAGCCTGGTTCACCGGTGTCATTTCGGCCGGAGTATAAGGCAGCGACGGGTTCTGTGATACGGATCACACTCGTTTATGAAAAAGATGGAAAGAAGCAGACAGGGCCCGCGCAAAATTGGATTAGGGACACCAAGTCCGGCAAGGCGTTGAATCATGATTGGGTTTTTGCTGGGAGCAGATTTGTTCCCGACCCACTTGACAAGGAAAAGCCCCCCATCTACCTGGCAAATGAAGGGGATGTGATTTGCGTCAGCAATTTTGAATCCGCCTTGCTTGATCTGCCTGTTGAAAGCAGCAAGCAGAATGCCGAGGTGCAATTCGAGGCTTTCACAGAGAATATTCCACCTGATGGCACCAAGGTGGCGGTATGCCTGGAAGTCGTTCCGCCCAAGACAAAAAGTCCCTGATTTTTTGTTTTTGTTGCAATTGTTATTGCTTAAGGTTAAATCAGAGTAGTTTTATTGTCGTGGCACCCGCCACTTAGGATGATTCCCACCAATCCAGGAAAAACAAGATGAACAGCAAACTTAAATTGAATCGTCGTAGTGCCATCAAAACCATGGGAATGGCGCTTACCGCCCCCATGGTTTTCAAAAGATTCTCCCAGGCCGCACCCAGCGAAACCCTGATGCATGCCAGTTTTGGCGCGGGTGGAATGGCTCGCGCGGATATCAATTCCCTTACCGCAAGCAAAAACCTCAAGCTCGTCGCTGTTGCGGATGTTGATAAAAGCAGACTCGAGGAATTAAAGAAATCATTCCCCGATGTTAAGGTGTATACCGATTGGCGGGAATTGCTCGACAAGGAAAAAGGCCTGAACTCCGCGAACATCTCCACTCCCGATCACATGCATGCGCCCATAACCATGCGGGCCATGCAGCAGGGCTTGAATGTTTACACCCAGAAACCCCTGACCCAATCCATTTATGAATCCAGGCAGCTTACCAAGGTTGCTGCGGAGAAAAAACTTGTCACCCAGATGGGTATACAGATTCATTCCCACGAGGTTCATAAGACCGTTGTGAATGCGATCCAAACTGGGGTAGTTGGCAAGGTGAAGGAGATTTATAGCTGGAGCGGCAAACAATGGGGCGACAAAGGCCCCAGGCCAGAAAAAACTGATGCTGTTCCCGCAACACTTGATTGGAATGGCTGGCTGGGGGTCGCTTCTGAACGACCCTACATCAATGGCTATTATCATCCGGGCAATTGGCGCAAACGATTGGATTTTGGCACTGGCACTTTCGGGGATATGGGCTGCCATATCCTTGACCCTGTCTTTAGCTCGGTTGCCTTTACCTATCCAAGCTCAGTCATCTGCCTCCAAGGTGGCGCTGGCCCCGATAGTTGGGGGCTTGATAACCAAGTTAGATATACCTTCCCTGGCACCAAGTTCACCACCGATACGGTCACTCTCAATTGGTTTGATGGCAGCCTTAGGCCGGGCAAGGAAGTGCAGGCCTTGCTGGGCGATCGCAAGATCACCGACCAAGGGTCGATTTACATTGGCACCACGGGTGTCTTGTATTCCCCATATATTGGCCCACCCGTGCTTTTCCCTACTGAAAAAGGCAAGGACATTCCTATTGTCAAGATTCCCGGTGACAATCATTATCTCCAGTGGGTTGAAGCCTGCAGGGGCAATGGCGCTGTGTCCGCTCCTTTCAGTTACTCTGGTCCCATGACTGAATCCGTGCTTTTGGGAACCATGTCCACCCGCTTCCCCAAGCAGGAATTGACCTGGAATGCGGAGAAGATGGAGATCACCAACTTCAAGGATGCCAACCAATTTGTGAGAAAGACTTATCGAAAAGGTTTTGAAGTGGCTGGCTTGTAAGTGCTTCTTTTTCTCAAACTCGAAAGGCTCCTTGTGATCAAGGGGCCTTTTGTGTTTATGATGATTTGAAATGTGATTTCACAAAATTTTGTTAATCATCAAAGGGCTTTTAAGTCTTGAAAGCTGAGTGATTGAATTTAATTTTCTAATGAGAGGATATTTTGGGTAATAATGCGCTATGCTATATTTTTTATAGTGTCAACCAGTGTTTAGTTGAAAGGCTTGCCGAAAATGTGGCTCATCAAGGCATCTCTTCGTAATCCATACATGGTCGCCGCATTCGTCTTGATGCTTATCATTCTTGGTTCGCTTTCAATCCTTAGCATTCCAATTGATATTTTGCCGGTATTCAAGACCCCCGCGGTGCAGGTGCTCACTTATTACCCGGGTATGCCAGCTTCCTCGATTGAGAAAACCATCACCAATCGAATTGAGCGCTGGGTGAATCAGGCCCCCGGTGCCCGTTTGGTGGAATCAAGGTCGGTGCCCGGTGTGAGTGTGGTGAAAGTCTATTTCAGGGACGACATCGATCCAAACGAGGCATTGACACTTACGAACTCGCTTGCCTTGGGCGCCTTGCCGAATCTGCCTCCGAACACTCTTCCTCCAGTGTCATTGCCATTTGATGCCACTGGTACTCTGCCCGTGGGTATTCTCACGGTGAGCAATCCGTTTATGGATGATGCCAGGCAGAAGGATGTGGCGCGAATCCAGGTTCGAAACATGCTGGGTGCCGTGCCGGGATGTATTTCTCCAGTGGTGGTTGGTGGTCGCGACCGCAGTGTGATGGTTTATCTTGACCCCGCAAAAATGGAAGCCCGAAACATGGCTCCACTGGATGTGGTTTCCGCATTGCGCAAGGGCAACCTCATGGTCACCCCGGGCACGGCTTATTTTGGTTCCGACCAGTTGCTGCTTGATAGCAACGCGATGGCGGAAAAAGTTGAAGACTTCAATGATATACCCCTTACCTTTGGTGGTGCCTCAAATGTGCTGCTGCGCGACATAGGTCGCGCCGAGGATTCCTCCGCGATTCAAACCTCTAGGGTTCGGATTGATGATCGTAATGAGGTTTTTGTGCCCATTTACCGCCAACGGGGTTCGAGCAGCTTGAAAGTGGTCGATGGTGTTCGGGATATTATTCCAACAATGCAGGATAAACTTCCCAAGGGTACGAAACTTGACCTGGTGATGGATCAAACGGTCGTGGTGCGCTCGGCGCTTGGTTCGCTGGTGGAAGAAGCTGTGATCGGTGCCATCCTGGTCTCAATCATGATTCTTTTGTTCCTGGGAAATTGGAGGATGACCCTTATCGCGTCATTTTCAATTCCCCTTGCCCTAATGGGGGCAGTCATTGGGTTGCATGTCACGGGTAATACAATCAATGCAATGACATTGGCTGGCCTTGCCCTTGCGATCGGACCATTGGTTGATGACGCAATTGTTGAACTGGAAAATAATCATCGGAATTATCACATGGGCAAGTCGCGGATCAAGGCTGCACTTGACGGCTGTTCCGAAGTCATGGTGCCCGTGCTTGTCGCCACATTCACGACGGTTTTGGTGCTGGCGCCCCTCGCCCTTTTGCCGGGCATAGGTGGATTTTTATTCCGACCCTTGACCATCGCGGTCGGATTCGCGATGCTCACATCATTTTTGTTATCGCGAACTTTTGTGCCAATGATGTGCGCCAATTTCCTGCCGGATGGGCATCTTCATCCTAGCAATGGTGATATCTCCGGCAAAGCTGGAATGTTGACACGGGTGCTGGAGCGATTTCAGGTGATGTTGGATCATTTGACCCGATGGTATTTGGGATTGCTTGAATGGTGCCTTGGGCATCGCACAACGGTGATTCTCGGCGTGGTGCTGATCTTTTTATTGTCACTTGGATTATTGAGGGGAATAGGCCGTGAGTTTTTTCCACCTGTTGACGCGGGGCAGATCACCCTGCATCTTCGGTCGCCATCGAATGTGCGCCTTGATGCCAGCGAGGATCGGGTGAAACAGGTAGAGCGATTTCTAAAGGAAAACATCCCTGCTTCCGAACGTGAGATGATTGTTTCCGAAATAGGCTTGAACCCTGATTGGTCCGCCGCGTACACGACTAATTCAGGACAGCAGGATGCGGTCATCCGTGTTCAGTTGAACCATAAGAGAACAAAAAGCGCGCAGGAATATGCAGGATTGTTGAGGCGCTTGTTCGATGCCATACCGGAATTCAGTGACCTTCGGGTGGATTTTGATACTGGTGGGATGATTTCAACCGCGCTTAACCAGGGAGCGTCCTCGCCCATTGATATTGAGATTGAAGGGGGAACTGTTGAGCAATCCCTGGGAATCGCCCGGAAACTGCGCGAAAGTGTTTCGTCCATCCGTGGCACGGTTGATGTGCGGGTACACCAGCGGGATGATGCCCCATATCTGGTGCTCGATGTGGACCGTGTGAAGGCTGCCAAGCTTGGCCTTTCAGCAGAGGATGTGGTACTTCAGGTTGTGGTCGCTCTAAATTCAAGTGTCTCGGTGAGCCGCAATTTCTGGATCGATTCGCAAACAGGTAACCAGTATTTTGTCGGTGTGCAATACCCTGAGGATGTTGATCGAAAATTGGATGATGTAATGGGGCTTCCTGTGAAGGGTGCTGCGCAGCCGGCACCAGTGAATCTTGGTTCGTTGGTGACACCCCGAAGAAAATCCGGCGCGGTGGAAATCAACCATGCCGGCCTTCGAAGGGTTACAAATCTTCTGGTGAACATCGAGGGTAGAGACATGGCATCGGTGGCTGGGGATATTACCACCCTTGTTAAAACCATGGATCTTCCCGAGGGAATGCGATTGCAGCTTAAAGGGGAATACGGGCGGATGAATGATTCGTTTCGCCAGCTTTCTTTGGGATTGGTGCTTGCCGCAATCTTGGTTTACCTGTTGCAAGTGACTTTGTTCCGATCGTGGTCAGGGCCTTTGGTGATCATGTCCACAGTTCCATTGGGGTTTATTGGTGTTTTATGGATGTTATACCTGACGGGAACCACGCTTAATGTTCAGTCGTTGATGGGTGTTATTTTCCTGGTTGGAATTGCTGTTAACAACGGCGTGTTGTTGGTGGATTTTGCGAATCGAAGCAGGCCTGCTGGAACAAGTGCAAGGGATGCGATATGTGCGGCAGCTTCAGTCCGTTTTCGTCCGATACTCATGACATTTCTTGCCACTGTGCTTGCATTGACCCCTATGGCCTTGGGGACAGGGCGTGGAAATGAGGCAAATGTACCGCTGGCTAGGGCGGTCGTGGGTGGTTTATTCAGTTCCACTTTCTTAACTCTATTTTTGGTACCTGTTCTATACACTATTATTGTTCGAAAATTCAACGCGGTCGATCCCAAAGTAGCGGGGGAGTTGGGTGATGGTATTGGGGGGTCTGCTGTTTAGTTAAAGGGGATTCAAAAATGCTCGGAAAAAACAAGGGATTAGGGCTTGCTGTAACTTTGCTTGCAGTGATTATTGGTATTGGTTTTTGGTTGTTCGCGTTTTCCCCCACGGTTGTCAAAGGTGTCCAGGTTTCAAATCTGAATGCACCCGTGGGCATCCGTGTGAAAACGGTTAATCCAAAAATTGGTGGGGGGTTGGGATTGACTGTCGAGCAACCTGCCGAAGTTTCGCCTTATTATAGTGCAGCTTTGTTTGCAAAGCAGGGTGGAACGATCACCTTTTTGGAGAAAGAAATTGGAGACAAAGTAGAGGCGGGCGAAAAATTGATTGAGTTGGATCCAACCGTGCAGGAATCCATGGTGCAAAACAAGTTGGTGATCAAGGCCCCGTTTGATGGTGTGATAGCAACCCGTTCAGTTGATCCCGGGACCTTCGTTCCCAGTGCTGCCATCGTGCCTGGTTCCCCAGCCTTATTGGTGATTGAAAAGACGGATATAGTGACGGTATCGATGCAGGTGCCGGATACTTTTGTCGCTTATGTGGATAAAGATACCGAAGCCGAGATTCGGATGGATTCTTTTCCTGGTCGAGCCCTGAAGTGTAAATTAAGCCGACTTTCACCATCGCTTAATCCGGCAGATCGAACTCTTCGGGTGGAGGTTGACTTGTACAATGGCACCGAGGAGGAGTACCGGGCATTTTTAACCAAGGCTAAATTCAATAATCAGGCAGATTTAAAAAGTAGAAAGTTGCCTTTGTTTCCCAAGGGATTGGAAGCGGATGGCGCAGCTCGTTTGTTGCCTGGTATGTATGGCAGAATGCGATTGAACTTTCAAGGATTAAAAAAAACGGCACTGATCCCCAGTGCGGCAATAGTTCGTCTTGGAGGTGTGCCTTATCTTTATCGGGTGGAATCCGGGGTGGCGCATCGGGCCCGGGTTTCAATAGGAGTGGATGATGGCACCCTTGCAAGGGTGTTTTGGCTTGAGCGGGAAAGGGACATCGATATTTCCCGTGAGTTGAGTGAGAAAGAAGAGATCATTATCAGCAATCAAGGTGAGCTTGAGGAGGGAACCGTTGTGCAGCCTGCACTTTCCAAGTTTGGTGGTTGAGCTTGGTTTAGAAAGTGAATTGGAAACGGGAACCGAAGGAGTGGAAAGCCGCATTATCAGGGCCGTTCTGGCCAAAAAAACCTGTTGTGTAGACATAATTGGTCATGACCAGCGCGTTCGGATTAAGGTACCAGTTTAGGCCAAGGGTGACAGCACTCAAATAGCCCCCGCGAGGTTTGGCATCTGGAACATCAAATTGTGATTTGATAAAGTCGAACTTGGTCCCTATTTCCCAGGCGCCACTTCCTTCTTCACCTTTGCCGTGTCCAAATGAGAAGTTTTTGACTGGTATGACCTGTGCGTACATGGGGTCCATCTTGTTTATGCCACGATGATCGCCCTTGGTTAGAAAACAAAGCATTTCTATCGAGTAACCATCAAAATAAAGATCGCCCACAGGTTTTACATTTGCGGGAAGGGTGCCATTGGAATTTGGTAGGCCACCAGTATAAGAGTTACTTAAAAACTGTCCATTGTATTGGCCGCCCATTGAAAAGGGACCGTTTGCATAGTTGAAACATAAAGTGTAAAGCTCGGTGCCATCTCTTGTAAAAATAGCGCGTGTATTAATCAAGTTGGGAACCTGGAAAGAAGAACCCGCTCTGACCAATGGGGCCACATTGGAGCTGGCCACCGGTAGACCTTTGTTTTGTCCCAATAAATCTGTGGGATTTGCGCGAATGGAACCGGTTGAGCCAAGGTTCATCCAGTGATTGCTTTCCTCATCGTAAAAAGGCATCAAGCAAAGCCGGACATCAAATGCAAGTTCAGCGGTATTGCTTGCAGCGAATGCCCCTGTGCGAGTGTTTGTCTGAAATAAACCAACCCAAGAATAAACATGATCTTCAAAATAAGTGTTACTGATGGTGATACCATTGCTGAAAAGGTAAGGATCTTCGATGGAATCCCAGACATATGGGCGTTCCATGAACGGTATGTTTCTACCACTGCTTGCACTGTAAAAACTTAACTCCTCTTTGATATGACCCACGCGGACAGTTCCCAGGTAGGGGATATTGTGCATGCCGATAAAAACATTATTGAAGGTTACATTTGGAACAGGGGCTGTGAGAACATCAACTCGTTCATCTGATGCTCTTGAAAAGTCCATTTCAAAAACCCATTCCATGTAAGTGTAGAAGTTGCCATCACTTCGTAACCTTGCGCGCCTGAAATCAGAGCCTTGCTGTAGACCTGAATCTGGCAGCAGTTTTTGGGCATATGGATCAATGCTGTAAAAGCCAAAATCCATTTGAAATAATCCACCTATTCGTGCCTTGAAGGCTTTGTCTTCAGATTCAAAGGTAAGTCGGCCATCTTTGCCCCAGGTGGCCATCATGCCATTATCCTTGACAGGCCAGTTAGGCCCTCGGCGACCAGGTTGTGTTTCCTTGGTAATGTCTGTCAGTTCCTCCAAGGATGGGATTTTTTTGAAATCCTCGGCTTCTCCTAAAAGTTTTGGGGGAGTTGTTGATTCCGGATCAACGGTTTGTTTTTCCTGGGAATTTTGTTGTTTAAGTAGTTTGGATTGCTCAAGGATTAGCAGTTTTTGTTGTTCCAGAATTTTAGTTTGCTCTTCCAATTTGGCTTGCTGGGCTTTGATGAAAAGCTTTAATTCTTCTGAGGAATCCTGGGCATAAACAGGCAATGAACAAAATGAATATATACCCAATATTAACACCAATAATCCTGAACTTTTCAGGAAGTGAAAAAAAGGATCAGCTTTTGCAATCTTAGAAAGTCTAAACATAAGAATTTCAATAAATTTTAACGATTATTCAGCATGTATTATTAATTCGGCTATCAGATGTGATTAAAATTAAGAAATTAAAATTATTACTAAAGATTATTGATTACAGGTTTCAGGTTAAATCCTATCTCCCATAAGTTTTCTATTTTAACTTTTTCAAAGGTTTTTAATGATGAAGTTTTTTCACTTTAAATAAGTTGAGTAAATTTCTTATTTATTTGAGTTGAGTTTGCCGATTAATACAAGGATGCGAGTTATAGCATCGCAGTGATTTTATCTAACGGATGTATTTACTTGAAAATTGATTCAAAATTCTGGGTTCTGCTGATGGTGGGCATTGGGTTCTGCCTTCCGGGATGTATTCCAGGACCTGTTAAAGAATATTGGGATCATGGGATGAAAGTGGGGCCGGAGTATTCAAAACCTCCCGCGCCGGTTTCCATTGATTGGATCGACAAGGATGATAAACGAATTCGAACAGACCCTGACGAGCATCGAAATTGGTGGAAGAATTTTAATGATCCCAATTTGGATGAACTTATTTGTTTTGCGACCAAGCAGAATTTGAAGTTGAAGGAAGCTGGTTACAGGGTTATGGCGTCGCGCGCAGACCTGGCGATCGCCATTGGTCAATTCATGCCACAAAACCAGAATATGGGAAGCGGATTCACCCAATATGGTTTAAGTACCGCGGTTGCTAATCGAAATTTCAATAATGTTGACTTGATTCCACAAAATTATTATCCCCAGTACAATTTTGGATTCAATCTTGCCTGGGAACTCGATTTCTGGGGTCGTTACCGCAGGGCGATAGAATCATCCAGTGATCAACTCGATGCATCCATAGAGAATTATGATGAAGTGATGGTTTCGATGCTTGGGGAAATTGGTGAACATTATGTGCTGTATCGATATTTTGAACGCTTGGTGGAATTGTACCGGGAAAATATTGAGTATCAGAAGATAAGCCTGCAGATAGCCAAGGCGAAATTTGAAGGAGGAACCACCAGTGAACTGGATTTTGACCAGGCACAGAGTGATTTAAAATACCTGGAGGCCTCTGTCAATGTTTACACGCGCTTCCAAAGAGTTGAAAATAACGCGCTTTGCACATTGTTAGGTATATCACCCGAGGACCTTGGCAAAAAAATGGTGAGAAAAGGAATTCCCATTCCGCCCAAGGATGTTGCGGTCGGGGTTCCCGCGCAGCTAATTACGCGAAGGCCTGATGTGCGTATGGCGGAAAGACAAGCTGCGGCACAATGCGCCAAGATAGGTGTTGCGATGTCAGAACTTTTCCCCCATTTATATATCAACGGCTCATTTGGTTACAACGCAGCGAATAACACAGCGCTTTTCACCAGTCCCGCATTTTACGGTACCATAGGTCCTGGTTTTTACTGGAACATTTTTAATTACGGAAGACTGTTGAACAATGTGAAAATGCAGGATGCCAACTTCCAGGTGAATGTCGCCAAGTTTCAGTACTCGCTGGTAAATGCGGGAAAAGAGGTCGAAGATGCCATCGTGGAGTATGTAAAAGGTGCCGAGGCTATAAAGGAAATGGAAGTTTCGGTTGATGCCATTCGCAGGGCCAGCCAAATTGTAATTGTGCAATACAAGGCTGGCACCACGGATTTTAACCGGGTCTCACTCGTTCAAGAATCCCGCATCAAGCGTGAATCCGAGCTGGCTTTATACCAGCAAATGTATGCGCGTGGCATGGTGAAAATTTATAAATCACTGGGTGGAGGCTGGCAGGTCAGGTTGGATGGATGTGATGAGGGTGGGGCAATTTCGGAACAACCCGGTGAGTTACCCGCGCCTAAAACAGAAATCCTTCGCCCCGTGCCCGAAAGCAAGCCCGAGGCGCCGAAATAATGAACTATTCATGGTCTAGAGGCTTGATTGGGGTTGGTATATTACTTGGTTCATTAGGTGGCTTGACCGCCTCGGATTCCCAATGTGTCCATTGTCCTGATGATTACAAAACAAAACCAATGCCTTGTGCCCGGGAATACTTCAAACCAGATGGTGGGGGGTGTTATAAATCAAAGTCCTGCCCACCCATACATCCTTATTTCAAACCAGCAGGTTTTGATGATTACAGGATGAAAAGTATTCCCTGTGTGAAGCCGCTTGAAAAAGGTGCTTGCATTCCTGATGGCGGAACCGGGGTTAATTTCTTTGGTTTGCGCCCAAGGATTGAAACCCACTAGAAATTGAACCAGCCTTAATGATGGGTTGTTGTTGAAGTTTCCGCTGGATCAGCATGGCCCGGTTTTTTAATTCCTGTGATTTTAAGAATGACATAAAAAAATACCGGGGTGAAAAAGATACCCAGGAAAGTCACCCCCAGCATGCCAAAAAAGACAGCGGTTCCAAGGGCCTGACGCATCTCGGCACCGGCACCCTCGGATAACACCAGGGGTACCACTCCAAGTATAAACGCAAATGAGGTCATCAGGATTGGTCTCAGCCTAAGCTTGCTCGCTTCAACGGTTGAATCGGTCAACGGTTTGCCCTGTTCCACCAACTGCTTTGCAAATTCCACGATTAGGATCGCATTCTTGCTCGCAAGTCCGACAAGCACCACAAATCCGATTTGAGTGAAAATATTGATGTCCATGTTGAACAACTGCACCCCGAAAACGCTTGAAAGAAGGCACATGGGAACCACAAGGATAACTGCCAGTGGAAGGCTCCAGCTTTCATATTGTGCCGCAAGCACCAGGAAAACAAAAATGACCGAAAGGCCGAAAACCACCATTGCGGTTCCACCAGATTGTAACTGCAGATAGGAAAGCTCTGTCCATTCAAAACCAATGTCCTTTGGAAGCACCGCGTTGGCGATGTTTTCCATCTCTTTTGCTGATTGACCTGAACTTACTCCCTTGGCGCTATTTCCATAAACAGCCGTGGCGGGGTACATGTTGTACCGTTGAAGCACATTTGGGCCGTATGAATCCTTGACATTCAGGAAGGTGCCCAGTGGAACGGCCTGGTTGGATTTATTGCGCACCTTGATCAGTGTAAGTTCCTTGATGGAGGCGCGAAATCTATCATCCGCCATCACATTCACCTGCCATGATCTTCCGAAAAGATTGAAATTGTTAACATAATACGAACCGAAAAAACCCTGCAAGGTATCAAAAACATCCTGCATCTGCAGGCCCAGCGACATCACCTTGTCCCGGTCAATGTCGATGAAAAACCAGGGTATATCGGAATCGTTTCCTGTGAAAACACCCTTGAGCATCTTGTTCTCGGAACTTTTTGAGACAATCGAGTCTGTTGCCTCCTGCAGAATATTAATACCCAGTGGGCCCCGGTCTTCTATCATCATTTTAAATCCACCCGCTGTGCCAAGGCCATCAACCGGTGGGGGGCCGAAAATACTTACCATCGCAGAAGGTGTTTCCTTGATGCACTGGGATTTGATTCTCGAGCTAATTAATTCACTGGTCAGCCCTTTTTTCACCCGCTCTTCAAACGGTTTTAAGATAATGTTTATTGATCCGAGGTTTGGTGCATTGGTTCCTGTAAGAAGCGATTGGCCTGCTATCCCAACAGTATGATCCACGCCTTCCGTCTTTGATGCTATGTCGCAGATATTTTCAATGATCTTAGTTGTTCGTTGCACTGATGCTGCGTCACTAAGTTCAATGTTTGCAAGAAGGTATCCCTTGTCCTGGGGTGGAATGAAACCCGTTGGGGTGGTTTTGAAGTAATGATAGGTCGCATATAACAACCCGCCATAAATCAACATGGCGATGATTGAAACTTTCAGCATCGCCCAGACCATTCCGCCATATGCCTTGGTCCCGATATTGAATCCCTTGTTGAATAAAAAGAAAAACCATCCAAACAACGCATCCAATAACTTTTGCAGTAAATCCTTCCTAGCCCCTTTGGGCTGGAGCAAAAGTGCGGCGAGTGCCGGGCTCAAAGTCAGGGAGTTGAAGGCCGAGATGATGGTGGACACGGAGATGGTGATGGCGAATTGCCTGAAAAACTGCCCCGTGATCCCGCTGATGAACGCGCAGGGGATGAAAACAGCACACAAAACGAGTGCGACAGCAATCACAGGCCCTGTCACCTCGCTCATTGCTTTTTGAGCCGCATCCCGTGGCGCAAGCCCTTCGTGCAACCAGCGCTCCACATTTTCCACGACCACAATCGCATCATCCACCACGATGCCGATTGCAAGCACCAATCCAAACAGCGAGAGATTATTCAAGCTGTAACCAAGTGCGGCCATGGCAGCGAAGGTGCCCACGACGGCAACAGGCACCGCGATCAGTGGAATAAGGGTTGCGCGCCAGTTCTGCAGGAATATCAGCACCACGATTCCAACAAGGATTATCGCATCCCTCAGGGTTTTGAAAACCTCCATGATGGAATCCTTGATGAATGGGGTGGTGTCATAAACAATCTTGAAATCCAGTCCCGGGGGGAAACGCTTTTTCAGGTCTGCCATTTTCTTGTAAATTCCATTGGCTGTTGAAATGGCGTTGGAGCCGGGTAGTTGGTAGATGGAAAGTGCCACGGATGGCTTGTTGTCCAGTGAGCAGATCTGGTCATACTGTTGGGACCCCAGTTCCACCCTGGCTATATCCTTCAACTTGATCAAGCTTGCAGTCGGGTTTTGGGTTGAAGGCGGTAGGGATTTGATCACCACATTTTCGAATTGCTCCACATCAACCAATCGACCCAGCGTGTTGATGATAAGTTGAAATTGCTGCCCGAGGGGGGCGGGTTCCTGTCCGATTGAACCTGCCGCGACCTGGAGATTTTGCTGGCTTAAAGCGTTGACCACATCATCCGTTGTCAGGCCAAGAATGGACATTTTATTGGTGTTTAGCCAGGCACGGATGGAATAATCCCGCTGGCCCATGTAAGTGACATTGCCCACGCCCGGAAGGCGCAGAAGTTCATCTCGGATCTGGATGGTTGCAAAATTGGACATATGAAGGTCATTGAAAAGTGGCTTCTTGGTTTGAGGGTCGATTTCTGAAACGAGATTGACAATCATCATGATGCTAGGTGAGATTTTTTTTACCGCTACTCCCTCCCTTTGAACCAGGTCGGGAACATTGGGCAGGCCGAGGGAAACCCGGTTTTGCACCAACACCTGCGCCATGTTTGAATCCATCCCCTGCTTGAAGGTTACCAGCAGGGTATAGCTGCCATCGTTCGCGCATTGCGATGACATGTAAAGCATGTTTTCAACGCCTGAAACCTGTTGCTCAATGGGTGCCGCCACCGTGTCAAGCACGGTCTGGGCGTTGGCTCCCGGGTAGCTGGCAGTGACAATGACAGTGGGCGGCGCGATATCCGGATACTGGGCTATAGGCAGGGCGGTTAGTGCAGCCACTCCCATGATTGTTATCACAATGGATAAAACAGCGGCGAAAATCGGCCTGTCGATGAAGAAGTGGGATATCATTCCGATCCACCTTTGTTCAGATTTTTTTTGCGTAACTTCACAAGAAGTCCCAATGTGGCTACTGAGAGAATCCTTGTCGAACTTGAATTAATCACTTTTACAGCTTTTGATTTGAATATTGGATGGCTGCCGATCGATTCTATCACATAGAAAAACACCGGGGTGAAAAGTATTCCCAGGATTGTTACACCCAGCATGCCACTGAATACCGCAACCCCCAAAGCCTGGCGCATTTCCGCACCGGCACCTTTTGCTACCACGAGTGGAACCACCCCAAGTATGAACGCGAATGATGTCATCAGGATCGGTCGCAACCTGAGCTTGCAGGCTTCAATCGTGGAATCCACCAGTGGATTTCCCTCCTCATGAAGTTGTTTTGCAAACTCAATGATAAGGATTGAGTTTTTGCTGCAAAGCCCGACGAGCACCACCAACCCAATTTCAGTGAATAGGTTGATCCCTGTCATTCCCACGATGGTTCCGATAAGTGCCGAGAATATGCTTATCGGTACCACGAGGATCACCGCGAGTGGCAGACCCCAGCTTTCATATTGGGCTGATAAAACCAGAAACACAAAAATCACGGACAAGGGGAAGACCAGCTTGTTGCGTATGTCCTGGCTTTCCATGATTTGCAGGAAACTTAATCCAGTCCATTCTGTTTTCATCGAGGAGGATAATACCTCCTGGGATTTTTTCTCCATTACTTTCACCGCATCACCGGAACTAAGGAGCCAAGGAAGATTGATCCCGATCACCTGTGATGAGGGATAAAGGTTGTAGCGATTGATCATGTTTGGCCCGTTGGCGTCATAAAAGTCCAATATGGTGCTTAGCGGGACCATTTTGCCCTCGGAATTTTGCACCTTGATCAAATTAAGGTTTTCCTTTTTGCTGCGATATTCCGGTTCCGCCATTATGGTGACCTGCCAAAACCTGCCAAAAGCGTTGAAGTTATTGATGAACACCGAGCCGATCAGTGAGTTCATGGCGTTGTTGGCGTCTGAGATCTTGACTTGGAGAGCCCTTAATTTGTCCCTGTTGATATCGGCAAAAAGTTGCGGGGTTTTTGCCTGATAAAGCGAGAACAAGGCATACATGCCATTGATCGATGCCCGTTGATCAACGAGCTTTTGGGTTTCAGATTCAAGGGCGACGGCACCCAGGTCTCCACGGTCTTCAAGCATTAATTGAAACCCACCTGCCACACCAATCCCGGGGACAGGGGGCGTTGGCAGTATCTGCACCTTGGAATCACGGTTGAATTTCTTGATCGACTCGGTGATCCTGAATGTGATCGCGTTGGCGCTAAGATCCTTGGTTTTTCTCTCGTTGAAAGGGGCCAGCACCACGAACATGGCGGCATTGTTCGACGCAAACGCGTTGTAAAGGAATGAATAACCTGATGTCGTGAAGGTATGGGCCACCCCAGGCGTTTCCAAGGTTGCTTTTTCAATTTTCGCCATCAATTCCTGGGATCTCTGAAGGCTAGCCCCATCAGGCAACAGGACATTCATCAAAAGCCATCCCTGATCCTGCTGGGGCACGAATCCCTTTGGGATTTTTGCAAATAGGCCCACTGTCGCAGTCACAAGGAACAAATAAAAAGCCAGGACCAATATGCTGTAACGGAGGCATTTTTTGACGATCCATCCATAGCTGGAGATTCCCATCCCAAATATTTTTTCAAAGAGCCAGAAGAACCATCCAAGCAGCAGATCAAGGATAAATTGTATTGCATCTTTTTTTGAACCAGGCGGCTTGAGGAGGATCGCGGCCAAGGCGGGGCTGAGTGTTAGTGAATTGATCGCTGACAAAACTGTGGATACTGATATGGTGACTGCAAACTGCCTGAAAAACTGGCCGGTGATGCCTGTGATGAATGTGCATGGGATAAACACGGCACAAAGCACAAGTGCCACCGCGATCACAGGGCCAGTGACCTCCCGCATCGCCTTGCGCGCCGCCTCACGCGGGCTTTCTCCCTTATGCAGCCATCTTTCAACATTTTCAACCAC
>SYCV01000079.1 GCA_005786805.1 Planctomycetia bacterium
CGAAAGGGCGATACCCCGCGAAAAATACGGGGAGACTCACCCTGAATATTTCGCACTTGTTAACGGTCTGCGAACTGCGACTTCACCCGGCAACGCGCAATATTGCATTTCGAACCCCGATGTCCAAAAGCTGATTTATCAGGACATGATCAACTCAATTAACAATGGATTTAAATCAGTTGATATTGGCCAACCTGATGGCTTTCGCCCATGCCAATGTCAAAACTGCGAAAAACTTTATGATACCGGTAAGGATTGGGGAGAGAAGCTTTGGCTTTTCCATCGTTCACTTGCTGAAAAAATTGAGATCGAAAAACCGGGCAATCGTGTCACCATCATGTCATATATCCAGACTGAAAATCCTCCTAAATCTTTCAAGTCTTTTCCCAAAAACACGCGGATTCTTTTAACTGGTACCAATGACGAGGATATAGCACCTTGGGCGGACTATCAGGTTCCCTCGGGATTTTCATCCTACATTTACAATTGGTGTCCAAACCTCGGTACCCGGTACACCCCGATGCGATCGCCTCTTTTTGTGGAGTCCCAGGTTCGCAGGCTGGTACGCAACCGTATCGCCTCAGTCTACCGGGATGGACCAGGTGACCTATATGGGCTTGAGGGGCCGGTTTACTACACCATGGGTAGAATGTTTGATGATCCCGCTAATCTAAACGCAAGTCTTCTGGTAAAGGAATTTTGCAACGCCTCTTTTGGCCTGGCCTCGCCTCCCATGATCCAATTTTATGACCAGCTTTATCATGCAATTGAATTGTATTCAAATTATCTTGGGACCAGGTCGCCTGCCTGGGTTTATCACAACATCTACGGTCAGCGTCGAAAACATCTCACGGATCCTTTTCAACTCATTGGCTTCCTTTACACTCCCACAATTCTTGCATCCATGGAAACCCATCTATCCAGTGCTGAAAAAGCCGCAGACTCTGAAAAAGCAAAAACCAGGCTTGCCGCAGTTCGAAAAGAATTTGATTACCTCAAGGCTTTTGTACAGGTTGTGCATCTAACCCATGCATTCCAAATCCGCCCCGACATAAATTCCCGAAATCGTTTACTTGACTCGATCGATGAAAGAAACGCCCTGATTGATTCCTTTTTCACCAACAATGGTAAAAATCCGAAAAATGTCGGAGACTGGGCATATGTCATGTTTCCACCGGTTGGACATGATGCGAAACATCTCAAACTTAACTATGACGGCTATCAGGAACCCTATGCCAATTCCCCAATGAATTGGGATACCAGGTTAATGAGAAATACAGCATTACCAGGTTCAAAAAAACTTTTTATCGAAAGCGCAAAATCCCCTCCAGTCATTACCATTGATTCCGCCGAATGGAATAATGCGCAATCCAACCATTTGAATCCGATCTCCCAACAGCATGAATCAAATCTAAAATCCTCCTTCAAGATGATTGCGGATCAAGCCAACCTTTACATCTTGATTGAAGCCCAAACCAATGGGGGACAAACAAAAATTCCCACTCCAGATTTCCCCGGCAAAGATTCCATCAATATTTTGCTCAAACCAAACATCGCGGAAGAAATCATCTACCGTTTCACCATAGACCCCGACTCGAAAACAAAACAAGATGCGGCAAAGGGCTTTATAAAAAACCCTCTTGATCCAAGATTTGGAAATTTTGATCCTGACTGGAGCGGCGTATGGACTTATACGACAAAACTTGACGGCAAAAATTCAAAATCCATGCATTTCATTTCGATCCCCTTCAAAACCATTGGCATGGAAAAACCAAGCGATCAAACAATCTGGCGGGGAAACATCAGCAGGATTAGAATCGAAAACAAAGAGCGAATCGAATCATCCCAGTGGTCATTTAATTCAAGCACCAAAATCTTGGATGACCAAAACGACTTTGGAGAATTCGAGTTCAAGGCTTCCAAGGAAAAATAATTACAGGGAGAGGCCGGAATATCTCTAGACTGTATTGGATTAACACTAAATTTTCGATTGAATCACTTTTCAATTGATGGGAAATATCCCTTAGAAAACATCTCAGCTTAATGAAGCCTTGATTAATTCTTGCAATACGGAAAGATTTATACTTTCAATTTTATCAATATAAATGCAAGCTTTTGCAGTTTTGTATTTCCCCAATTTCTTTAACAATCTTTCAGGCATTTTTAGGCAAGGCGATAAGTACAATGCGAAATTAGCCTTTCTTGGGGAAAACCCAACCTTGAACCATTTGATTTCCCTCCCATTTGCCAATTTGTAGGAATTATCCCCAAACCCAACAATACTAGTGCCCCAAATCCTAGGTTCTGATTTTGTGACTTTTTGCATAAGCTTGGAAATTACAAAAGCATCATCACGCTTTTGTTCATTTTTTATAGTATTCAAAAAAGTATTCACATCTGAATTTGTGAGTTTTGTTTTCATGGAACCAGATTCACCACTATTCATTATCAAACTAAAAAATGATCAACATGGATAAAATAAAATCTAATGCAGTATAAACAATACAATTTCACTTAAAGCCGGGAAGCTTACTTCTTTCTTACATCAAATTTGAATGTATTTTGCCCCCTTGATAAAACCTCAGCGGTAAGTTTGCTTTCAGTGTTAAAAGAAGAATGGATTATATTTTCAGGCACTTCAACCGATGCACCATCAATAACAACCTTTTTGGGAACATTTGATATAATCTCAATTCTGCGCAATCCCGGAAGGGCTTTCCCTGTAAAAGTTCCGGCTTTTATATCAAGTCTTTCCAAAGCCCCGGTTTCAATCGTTTTAAAATAAATAAACCCATTTTCCATGGGAACACCATTCAATGTCACCGAACCAATGACAGGAACAGGCTGAGGTTCCGAGTTGCCACACCCAATCAAGAATTGAAAACCAAGAATAAAAAAACAGGAACTGATGAAGCGCATCAAATGCCTCAATAATTAGTAATCAGAAAGAGGGACACCATCATCACGAGTCGCCAACTGCGCAAGAATTGCAAGAGTGGTTTCATCCTTAAGAAATCTCACAGATCCATCACAAAGCACTATATTGACGCCCCCCGTATGGGTTGAGCTTATCGGAATATTTGCACCAGTACAATTTGCGGTGTACCCACCAATACCAACGCCGGTGTTTGTGACATCATTGACCCATCCGGCTGCTGGTTTGTTATTGATTGTGTAACGAATGGTTGTTAATCCAGGTTCCCGATTATCCCCACCACCATTATCAAAGTTTGGGGGAATACCCGGGCTTTTAACTCCCAGATACCAACCCCAGGGTTGGGTCGAGCGCCAGTCCTGTTGTTTGCCATTATTATCCACAATAAAATTCGAGTTCTCAGTGATGGCAATGGTTGTTGAGGTTCCATCTGATATATCGGAAAGCTTGAGTTGGCCATTTGGTATCATGGCGCCCCCGGCACTGATTCTTCCCCCACAAGGAAGATCATTGAATCTTGTTTCTGTATACCCAGGGATCAAACCAGGAACAGCACCTGAAACCCCAACATAATTTGATAGCGACGCATTCGCAGCACCTTGATTAGTTGCTTTGAAATGTGGCATCGGGGATGATGGACAAAAAAATGTTTTAATCTCAACATTGGAAGCAAGGGCGTTATTGTTGGCATTAAACGCACCTGATTGGCCGGTAAACTGCCAGTTTTTATAAATGTTGTCCATTTCAATATAAGGAAGTATGTAAACCATCCAACTACTTCCCCAACGCTGGCTACTTGGAGGATCAACACCAAATGGAGCTTGGTCATTGGCTCCGCCCGGTGGTAATCTACTAAAAGTGCTATGGTGGGTATGCAATGCAAGTCCAAGCTGTTTTAAATTATTGCTGCATTGCATTCGAGCGGCAGCCTCCCTGACCTTTTGAACCGCTGGGAGAAGCAAACCGATCAAAATTGCGATAATTGCAATAACTACAAGTAACTCAATCAGGGTAAAACCCTTGTTTTTTCGTAAAACTGCGACATTCATAGAATTACCTGCAAATGATCGGGAAAAATCAGAAAAATGAAATGATATTTATTTAATAACTGAAACAAACTAATACTATGCTAATTTTCACCACCCGAATTGTCAATCTGCCGCATCATAATTCAGGAAAGAATGAGAATATTTTAATTTTTGATCTGAAAAATTGTATTACTTTAAATCACTCAAGTTAAAACCTGCAATCGCGGAGACAAGGTCTTTTAGAAAACGAGCAGCAGGAGCTCCATCCAACACTCGATGATCAAATGTGAGACTCAGGGACATTTGAAATCTTGCGGCAAATCTGTCATCTTCTATGACGACTACTTCCTTCCTTATAGCTCCCAGACCCAAAATAGAGGTTTCCGGATAGTTTATTACCGGGGTGAAGAAATCAATCCCAAGTGCCCCAAGATTTGTAATTGTGAAAACCCCTCCCTGCATCTGCGCTGCTGTTATTTTTCCGGACCTAGCCTGTTTGACCAATTCATTTGATCGAACCGCGATGCGTTCAATTGTCAATCCGGCAACATCACGAATCACAGGTACCAACAAACCGTCTTCGGTATCAACAGCTATACCAATATGCAATTCATCATGGCTTGGCAGGTTAATGTGATCTTCCTGCCACCTTCCAGCAAGGAGAATATTACTTTTAAGGACCTCTGACACAATTTTAGTGATAATATCCTGGTAACTTGGAATCGGACTGATCTGATTGATTATTTTGAATCTTTCACGAAAATTCACAAGATTAGTGGCATCAACCCTGGCTGTAAGTGTGACTGGGACCGTTTGTTTCTGGCTTTCCATCAACCGTTGGGCAATCAGCCTGCGTTTTCTGGAGATTAAAATCTTTTTCGAATCACTGGCGGGTTGATTGAATTGCGCGGAAGCGGCCCTTATATCACACTCTCTAACCCTCCCAGCAAATCCAGATCCCCTTAGCTGTCTCCAATCAATACCTAACTCCGCGGCAAGTCTTCTGGCTCTTGGTGTGGAAACTAAAGATCTTTTTTTTGTACTTTCACCAACTGACGGACTATCCAGCGTGGAATCAGAGGACGAAAGCCCCTGTTTGGATAGTTCAACATCCTCATGCAGGATGCGCCCTCTTGGCCCGGTACCTTTTATCTGGGACAATTGGACTCCAAATTTTCTCGCCAATCGCCTAACTGAAGGTGAAGCCAACAGCGAGTCCGAAAAATTTGACTCCAATTTCGCAGAATGCAAATGAGATCCCGAAAGTTGGTCAAATGACTCATTCGGACCAACAAGGAACCCAATAATTGTCCCAACTTTATGAACAGTTCCCTGCTTCGGGCCAGTGACTGGTATTCGCAAAATACCCTCATCAACAGCCTCGATTTCCTGGGTGGCTTTTTCCCCCTCAAGTTCAAAAAGAGCCTCACCGCGCTTGACAAAATCGCCATCCTTTTTCAACCAGCCAACAAAAGTACCCACTTCCATGGACCAGCCTAACCTTGGTATCACGATTTCTTGCACGATGACTACTCCTTCACCAATGCGCGAATTGCATTCGCAATTTCCGCCGAAGTTGGGATAACCACGGCCTCCAATGAGGGGCTGTATGGAGTCGGGGTAAAAGCTCCTGTCAGACGACGAATAGGGGCATCAAGGTCATCGAACCCAGAATCCGCAACCAAGGCGGCAATTTCAGACGCGAATCCGCATGCTGCAGGGGGTTCATCAACTATCAGCAACCGTCCGGTCTTTGACACTGACCCCAATATTGTCTTTGTGTCAAGAGGCGAAACAGTGCGAGGATCAATCAACTCGACTGAAACCCCCTCTTTTTCAAGCTGGTCGCAAACCGACTGGGTCAGATGAACCATTCGCGCCAACGCCACCACCGTGACATCACTTCCACTCCTTACGATTGCGGCATGGCCAAATTCAATTTCATAATCTTCCTGGGGCACATGACACTTGTGGGTGAGAATTTCCCGATGTTCAAGAAACATCACTGGATCATCGCAACGAAGCGCATGCTTCATAAGGCCCTTCGCATCAAAAGCATTTGAAGGCACGACCACCTTCAATCCCGGGACCTGTGCGTACATCCCATAATAACTTCCAGAATGATGAGTTGCAGCGGAATGGCCTATCCCAATGCAACCACGCAAAAGCACAGGCATTTTCAAGCGACCACTTGACATGTACTGCATCTTGGCGATTTGATTGATAATCTCACCCACCGAGTCAAGGATGAAATCAGCAAACATGAAATCCACAACCGGTCGGGTGCCAGTCATAGCAGCTCCCCCCGCTAGCCCAACAAAACCCCGCTCCGATATCGGTGTGTCACAAAGCCTAACGGGGCCATATATTTCATAAAGTCCGGTGGTGGTCTTGAAGTTACCACCTCTAACGCCAATTCCCTCTCCCAGGACAAATATTCCCGGGTTCACGGCCATCTCCTCAGAAAGTGCCTCGTGGGTTGACTGGGTGAAAGTGATCAAGCGTGATGGCTCTTTCCGCTCAATCAATCCCTCCTCTGATATATTCTGTTTTCTGGGGGAATAAACATGCAGAGCAGCGGTGGCAGCTTCAGGCATTGGACTATTTTCAGCAAAAGACCTTGATTCAGTTACCATCGACAGTACTTCTGATTCTAACCCGCTTAATATTTGTTCATGGATGCCATATTCTTTGGATAATTTATCCCTGAATAAGGCGATTGGACATTTGCGTTTCCACTCCTCAACCTGCTCACGGGTACGATAGGTGAAGTCTCCCATGCCTTCCGCATGAGCCCGGGTCCGATAAGTTTTACATTCAATCAGTGTGGGACCACCACCGGATCTCGCAAGGGCAACTGCCTCACGGGCGGTCTGATAAACTGCAAGCACATCATTTCCATCAACTTCAAAGCCGGGTATCCCATAATTAACAGCACGACGACCTATGTCTGGTATACCACTTGAATAAGAAAAAGGCACTTCGGTTGCGAACTGATTGTTTTCACAGATGAATAGCACCGGAAGTTTCCAGATGCTGGCCATATTCAAACCTTCATGAAAAGCCCCGTTGTTAACGGCTCCATCGCCAAAAAACGCAACGGAAACGCATCCGGAATTCATCAACTTGGAACTATAGCCACCCCCACAAGCCTGGAGAATACAAGGCCCGACTATGCCACTTGTTCCCATCATGCCGATTTCAGGGGAAAAAAGATGCATCGACCCGCCACGGCCTCGAGAACAACCGGTTGAACGGCCAAACAACTCCGCGATAAGTTCTCGTGGATGCATGCCCTTGGCAAGTGCATGGCCATGCCCCCGATGCGTGCTGAATATCGGGTCTTCCCGGTTTAAATTTGCACAAACACCACTTGATATCGCTTCCTGCCCCACATAAGTATGACAGGCTCCAAAAATCAACCCCTTCTGGTGGCAACGCGCGAGCTCCTCCTCGGTGTAGCGGATGACAAGCATTGTTCGGTACAGGGAAAGAAGCTCTTTGTGAACCATTTACCGGCATCCTTTTTCACTTTGTTTCAACTTTAAAATTCTGGATATTCCGATGCTCATGCCCGGGAGTTCCGCCCGCATTCATAGCCATGTTCCCGCCATCCAGCGGAATGATGGCGCCCGTGACCCAAGCAGAGGAATCAGAGGCAAGAAACACGGCAAGGCCCATGATATCTGTTGGTTGACCAAGCCTGTTCGCGGGGATTCCATGAAGAAATCTAGACTCTAATGTTGGATCCTCTGACATCCGCGCAGTTAAGCCGGGATTGACAATTTGAGCGGGGGTCACACAATTCACCCGCACCCCACGATGGCTCCATTCAGTGCTGAGCTCCCGGGTCATTTGCACAACCGCACCCATTGCCATGCTATAGGCGATATGTCCACGACCAAGCGCGGTGGAACTTGCAAGCGATCCAATATTCATTATTGAGCCCCGGCCCTGTGAAAGCATTCGCTTTCCCGCCTGCTGACACATGGCAAAACGACCAACAACAAGATTCTGCAACACGATATGCAATTCAGGGATTTCCAATTCCTCGGGTCGAGCCAGATGACCATCGCCTGCTATGTTTCCAAGAAAATCTACACGGCCAAATATGGAATCGACCCGCAAGAATAATTCTGATATCGCAGATGGATCAGAAACATTGGTGACGCTGATTAGGGCCTTCCGCCCGGATGCCTTGATCAAATCGGCAGTGGACTCAAGACCGGAAATGTTACGATCAACCAGGACAACATCGGCTCCAGCTCCAGCTAAAGCGAGTGCGGTTGCCTTGCCCAGACCTTGGGCGGCCCCTGAAACGACCGCGACTTTTCCATGAAGATCAAACAGGCTGATTGCTGTCTGAGGCTTGTCCAGCGGCATTAAATTCCCCTCTTGGTGGAATAACTTTGACTGTCAACAATAACAACACACTCGCCAAATGTATCAACACCATCGCCCATAATCCATAGTTTCCAAGAACAGATGCAGCAAAGATTCCACCAATATTTGCGACAGAATTTATCAAGGCAATGCCACCGGCAAGGGCCGCACCCGTCAAAAACGCCGCAGGCAAGGCCCAGAAAACGGGAATCATGCTCATCATACCAGTCTGGGCCAGGCACAGACCTAACATGGTGATTAATGGGGAATAACTTATGGCGGCAACGCCCCAACCCAGAACTGCAAGAAGTGCCGCCACCACCAGATGAATTCTTCTTTCGTTTGATTTGTCAGAACTCACACTGAAAAGAATCATACCCCCAATGGAGCAAAGATGGGGTAATGCACTAAGTAATCCAATCTGAAAAGTATTGAGATGATCAAACTGCTGCTTTATAAGTTTTGGGAAATATGCGCCGCTGGCATTTGTGCCAATCGCCAAAGTGGAATAAATCGCAATAAGTAACCAAACTCGCCACTGCAGGACCGCGAGCAATCGGTCTGAATCAAACTGCTGTAACCGCCGACTTTCTTCTTGCTGCATTTCAGAAACAAGCCAGCTTTTTTGTTCAATAGAAAGCCAATTAGCATTTCGGGGATAATCAGTCATGTAAAAAAAAACCGCCAGTCCAAGGATTACGGATGGCACCCCCTCCAGTAAAAACAACCATTGCCAGCCATGCAAACCACCAAAGTTATCAAGATATTGCATGATAAACCCGGAAAGAGGATTTCCCACAACAAAAGCAAGGCCTATGGCCATCATGAAGAATGCAGTCATCTTGGCCCGTTCGCGTTCCGGGAACCAATAACTAAGATAAAGAATTATTCCCGGAAAAAAACCAGCTTCAGCAACCCCAAGACATATCCTTAGGAAGTAAAAACTCCATTTATCCCAAACCAGCATGGTCAAAGAGGAAATCAGCCCCCAACTTATCATGATTCTAGCAATCCACAACCTCGCCCCGATTTTTCTCATCAACAGGTTACTTGGTACTTCAAAAAGCAAGTATCCAACATAAAAGACCCCATAACCAATATCGAAGGTATTGACACTAAGATTCAAATCCTCCTGCATTTGCAAGCGCGCAAACCCAACATTTGCACGATCAATAATATTCATAAGATAAAGCAAACATATGAAGGGGATAAGGCGCCAAGTGACTTTTTGAAGGGTGGATTTCTCCAGAACTGATTCACTCATTTGGTTTCTCTAAACCTTGGGTTCTTTGGAGTTTTTTCCAGGAACTATGATGTTGACCAGCCTGTGCAATTGGTCAATTTTTTGGGCGGTAAGCCCATACATTTGTTCCCTGAATATATACCAAAACATTTTGAATGGGATCGAAATATATAAGAGGCTTGATTCCCTCCGGAACAGGGTCTCCCTTCGGCTCTAGTCTGGCCCATTTCCGGGAATCGGGATCATATGACCATAGTACCCGGGTACGCAACTCCATAAGCAAACCTGTTCCATTTTGGGGGTCATATACCATTGGTGCATAGGCATCATGACCAAAGGGTACATCAAGGGAATCCTTTTCGGCATCTACGAATTTTTTCCATGCATTTTCGATCGGATCATAGTGCGAAGTTGCCTTGTGCCTGTGGGCGATAATTATTTTGCGTTTGGGGTCATAATAACCAACCTGCTCAGGCTCGGCTGCATTTTTTGCAAAGTCCCCTCCCTTGTTGGCATTAAGGTTTCTCCATTTTTTTAAATCATTTTCCAAAAGCCAGGTTGCCTGCATCTGCCAATTATTCGTGTGCCAAATTGTGCCATTAAGTTCCGGTATATACTCAAGCAAGCCCCCGAATGGAGATACAGGAAAAGGTTTCGGCAATGCGTGCATTTTCCATTTTTTTTTCTCCGGGTCAAAAGACCACAGGGGAGGTCCCAAATAAAGCTCACTAGGATCCTTCCCCAATAGTTCCACACTTTTCTTAAGGTTTGTCACCCATGTGTTCATAAAAAGCATGCATTTTTGCTTTGTATCGTAAGACAACCCCCACCATGTATGGCCAATCACAGCGGGTCCTCCGCGCTTGGTTAAAAGCACACCATTTTCAAACCTGACATCTGAAAAATCCTTTCCCAATCCGATGTAATCACGGTTCTTATCAGGAGCATAAAGAAGGATCCAGGAAAATGAGTTTAGATCAAATTCCCAAACATCATTAAGCCTATGTGGCACTCCATGATTAGCGCCACAATATAATGCCCGCCCACGATCAGGCGCCCATACCATCTTGATCGAAAAATCTCTCCCCATAGGGCCTGATTTATGAAGATTAAATTCACGGGCTGTCTCATTAAAATCACCATGGACAACCGCTTTGCCCAGAGATACTCCGTGATTTGGCTTAAGATCCTTCAACTTTCGAAGTATTGATTCGTTTGCAGGCAATACTGGAGTTACCTCGCCCGATGCCAATAAAAAACTCGGATGAAATAAGCAAACCACTGCCAGAATGAGATTTGTCACAGTATTTTTACCAAACATAAACTGGACCACCAATTAAACAAACCTGGTCACACCAGGAACAGCAACCGGGGGAGCTGCAAGATTGCCCCATTGATATTTTTCGGGCCCAAGTTTTTCCTTTGAATTCCACGCCATATCCCAGGTTATTTCCTGCCCTGTGTAAGTGGCCATCCGTCCCATGATCGCAAGCAAAGAACTTTTAGCCATATATTCTCCATTATTTATTGGCTTGCCTGCCCTGATACTTGCGAAAAGTTCATCATGCTCAACTTGATACAAATTTTTCGACTCCCCCACAAAGGACCACTCTTTGGCCCCGGAAATTCGAACTCCATTTTTTCTTTCGGTCAACAATGCCATGCCTTTTTCACCCACCACATTCACACTAATGTCACTTTTACACCCTTTCATCTGACGGGTATTGCTCACGATCCTTGCTCCATCCTCGTACTCATACACAACCGAATGATGATCAAAGATATTTCCATACTCGGGTCCTTTCCTGACTTCCCGCCCACCCATCCCAATAGCTTTGACAGGGTATTTGTCCCTCATCGCCCATGCACAAACATCAAGGTTATGGACATGCTGTTCGACATTAAAATCACCTGAGAGCCAGGTGAAATAATACCAATTTTGCATCTGCCAATGCATATCGGTCCAATCTGGTTGGCGTGGCTTGATCCAGATCGGCCCACGATAATCATTGGCAAATAGTGTTCTCACATCCCCTATGGCACCTTCATGAATTTTCCGAATTGCTTCTCGGTAAGGGGCGTGGTAACGAAGGCATAAACCTGAAACAACCGCCAAACCTTTCTTCCTGGCCTCTTCACAACTCCTTAGCACGGAATGCACTCCGGGAGCATCAACAGCACAGGGCTTTTCCGCAAAAACATGCTTACCCGCCTCCACAGCAGCCTGCATGTGCATGGGGCGAAAATGTGGCGGTGTTGTGAGCAATACAACATCAACCCCGCTGGCCAAGACTTTCTTATAAGAATCAAAGCCGACATATTGCCTGTCAATCGGCACATCAACCTTATGCTCCATTCCCTCAATGGACTTAAGGCTTTTTAAACTTGTCTGCAGACGATCCTCAAAAACATCGCCCATTGCAGTAAGTTTGACCCTGCTTTCAGCGGCAAGTGCCTGGGATGCCGCCCCGGTCCCCCTACCTCCGCAGCCGATCAATCCAACCCGGATGATGTCATCCCCACCTGCGAAAACTGATGGGCTAAAAGCAAGGGAACCAATTGAAGCCGCGGATGTAGTCATCGCCGAGGATTTGATGAAAGATCTTCTTGAAGATTTAGTTTCCGTGTTAAATTTTCCCATAAAAAGATTCCTTGGATATTGGGATTAAAATTCATCATGTGGAATTAAATACTAACAGTATTCAGGGCGATTGGCCAAGAATAAGGCCGAAAACTAAATTGAGTGGGTAATCACTTTATTCATGTGCTGTGATCCGCTCTTACACCAGCAAGCCTTATCTTTATTTTTTACTTTTCACAGGATCCCGCTGCAAACCTGCTATAACCGTTTCCATGAACTCCCTGGCACGCCTGGCGAGTGAATCAATTTCATCCGCTTTAACGGGCCTTGGCACAAGGGGGGCAAAAATGTTTTCATAAGCAAGCGGAATTTTAAAACCAGTGAAGGCCACAGGCTCTATTAGCTTATAATGATCTATTTC
>SYCV01000080.1 GCA_005786805.1 Planctomycetia bacterium
GGGTCCAGGGCGACGGGCTTGCGCCAGCTTCCGATCGAATCCGCGGAACTCCGGATATGCAGGCAGGTTTTGTCCTCAAACGAGGACTGCAGCAAAAGCGAGGGGCCGGATTCCAATGCGGGCTTCCAACCTGCAAGAGTCACGGACTTATCAGGACCAAACTTGGGGGGACCCGCGGGCATTTCACCAATCAACCGGTCAAGAACCTTGCCTCTTTCCGCAAGCCTTCTTTTCATGTCTTCGCCACCGCCCTTGATGTCCCTGTAAGGCTTCAGCTTTTCCACAACCTCGTCAATGCGCTTGTTCATCTCCGTCAATAAAAAGGCCTGGTTGTATACCTTGCGAAGCGCGTCATTATAACGCCAGTACATTCCGGGGCATTGCATCAAGGCGTTTGCAAGGATGCAACTCATACCACGCAGATCAAAATTAGGATCTCCAAACATCTGGTCCATTCCCGCAAGGATAAAAACAGCCTTGTTTCCCCTCGATGGATCAAAATAAATACGATAGTTGTTTCGGTTTCGGTTATAACCATCCCAATGCGCGGTGACTTGTTCCAAGGCTATGAATGTCCAGAAAGCATCAATATCCACCAAGGCTTCCAGCAACAACAATCTTTTGGCAATGTCGGGTTCCCTGCAAGCCACCACAAGGGTTTTCAATGGGGCCTGCTCATCCTTCTGGTCTTTTTTTCCAGTTAGCAATTTCTTCGGTTGATCAATGTCCTGGCAAAAACCACCATCGTAAAGGTTGCCATCAGGGGAGCCGAAATTACGCTTGAGAAAAGCACGGTCGAGGCCTTCGAGAAGCACATAAAGGCCTAAGTCGCGGTTATTTAGTTTAACCATAGCATGAGTCGCCCGCCCTGTGGGCAACCCGGAATTTCGTGAAAGTTCCCTGCATATCAGTTCATTGAGATAGGAACCATCCTGCACGGAATTGTTCAGGTGCAGTTTGTCCAATCCGTAAAATTTCTGGCCATCATTGAATTTATCAAAATTAAGCGAAAGGGCGGGGCGGTCCTCCAATCCACGATAACTACCCGCCGCACCCTTCAAATGGATCCCCACCTTGGTATAGGTCTGCCCGCCCTCAACCTTTACAGTGCATGGGACATAACTTCGATCAGCCATCTTAAGTAGTTGGATCTGCTTTGGCTCTATCTCAATGGATATGCGCAACACATCTTTTGAAGCGAAAAAATTTACTGAGGGATCAACCTTGCTAGGCTTGGCACTTTTTGCCTCAACCTGCCCAAAAAGCGTAATCAACAAAAAACAGGCGACATACATGATAACATCCCTCCTGACTTTATGTTGACTGTTCACAGGGTGATTGTCAAGCAATCACTATTGGGGAATCCGGGGCTTCATAGCCCCTTTGGTTTCCTTTTCCACGGGGTATTGGGCTTTTTGCTTCTCCATCAATTCGGCCAACTCCTGCATCATGCGCTTTAGTTCCTTGGGCTCTTTACTCGCAAGATTGCTTTGCTCAAATGGGTCTGATGCAAGGTCAAACAATTGATAATGCGAGTTCTCTGAGACTTCTGAAGGGAAATAATGATAAATGACTTTCCACTTTCCATTGCGGTAAGAGGTGAAGTAATCCGTGCGGTGTGGGGAATGCGGATAATGCATCAGGAAAATTTCCTCCCTGGAACTATCTCGATTTCCTGTCAGCAAGGTATCAAGTTTTTTTCCATCAACCACATGACCTTCTGGAATCGTTTTTTCGGTTAGGGCAAGAATTGTTGGAAACAAATCATACACAGCAGCTTGCTGGGATTGAATCCCCCCCGAAGTTATTGGCAACCTTTTTTGATTTGGATTATTCGCATTTGGTTTGGCCCAGGCCGCGATGAAAGGCACTCGCATCCCGCCTTCGTAATGGGAACCTTTCTTTCCTCTTAAAGGGGCGGCACAGGCGACAGCATGCTGATTCCCAAGTGGGGCATCCGAGCCATTGTCGCCCAGGAAAAATACCAGAGTGTTATCGCTTACTGCAAGTTTCTCGAGGTGATCAAGCAAATCACCCAGCGATTTATCCATGCCTTCCACAAGGGTTGCAAATGCCTGCGCCTGGGCATTCTTGCCAGAGGATTTGTAATTACCCGAAAACCTTGGGTCCGAATTGAACGGCGCATGCACCGCATAGTGCGCCATGTAAAGGAAGAATGGCTTTTCAGCTTTCACCGCATCGGAAAGATGTGATTTCGCCTCTAGTGTAAGGGCCTCGGTTAAGAAGGTATCGGTGCCATGATATTTCTCAAGACCACCAACGGCATGCGAAGCTTTCTTATTATTATCATTACCATAGTTTTGTTTGCCATAATAACTTGCAGGGGCACCAATCGAAGCACCGCCCACATTTATTTCAAACCCGATGTTCAAAGGATTTGCACCCTCAGAATTTCTGGGGCCGAAATGCCCCTTGCCCACATGGATAGTTCGATAACCATTTGCTTTCATCAATAAAGGCAGTGAGACCATGTTTTTATCAAGGCCTTTCCAGTTCCAATCAGGCGGTCCTTTTGGTCCAGCGTTGTTATTATCCGGGTTGATCCAGTTGGTTGTATGATGCCTTGCCGCATTCTGGCCTGTCATGATGGAAATACGAGTGGGCGAACAGACACTCATCGCGCAAAAATTATTGAACCTGACACCCAGCGATGCAAGCCTTTCCATGTTTGGTGTACGGTAAAATTCATTTAACGGATACTTCTTCACCCGGCCTTGAGCATCGGTCAGAAAAGGAACCGAGGTATCCATGACCCCCATGTCATCCACTAAAAACACAATCACATTGGGCTTACTGGCATCCGCGCAACAAACAAAATCCGGTATGAACATCACAATCATTACCGCGTAAAATATTCTTCGAATGCTGGTCATTTCAACTGCCTTTCTTTGATAAAGTCACTGCTAAAAATATATCAGTATTCAGTTTTGAAAGTTATTGATTTATTATGAAATGCTATGGTTATAACTTCTTACTTCCTGCCCCCTTTGCTTGATTATTACATTCCTCAAGGGTAATCTTAATTATTGCGTCTATGCAGCGTCCCGCCCGGAGAAATTGATGAATCTTGGTTGTTTCCTCCTATTGGTAAACCTCACCACTTTTGAAATCAATTTCAAGGAACAAGTCGCGCCGATTTTGGTGAAGAACTGCATCGAATGCCATAACTCCTCCGTGACCAAGGGAAACCTGAACCTCGAAACACTTTCCTCCACGCTCAAAGGCGGCGATGAAGGCAAGGCGATAGTTCCTGGCAATCCA
>SYCV01000081.1 GCA_005786805.1 Planctomycetia bacterium
ATTAAGTTGCGTAAAAACCAGTTAAAAAATCAAAAAGATGATTAGATTACAAACTAAATGTTAAAATTAATCTGAAACACCACCAAAGAATTAACCCATCTAACCCAAGCCTCCCAACTAAGTGAATTTCAAAGTCCAAAGATAACGAAAAGGAAAAAGAGGAAATATTTACTGATTTTGTTGAAAGTAATGAATTTGATTTGCCGATGAATTATTCAGTGAGAACTCTTTTTAATTTGCGTTGGGGATTCGTACCCCTTCCAAACTTGAAATGTTAGTCAGGAAGATTCACTTGGTTCGAGTTGCATAGGGGGTTGGCATGAAGCGGATTTATGGAAGTATTCTGACTCTGGCTACCTTAAGTGGTTGCGTCACAACCGAAAATAATGGTGGCAGCTTTATGGCTGCCCGTCATGCTGAACAAAATCCAGCAAATCGGGACACAATTGGGAGGGGTGCTTACACTGCCCAATCAATACCAGGTGTCCAAGGACCTTGGGGCGCACCTGTGCCCGTTGCAGGCCCGTATAAAGCAACCCCTATTTCAGGGGAAGCAGCCGCAAAAGCCATGATTGCCAGTAGCGTTCCTTTATCCATGGTGCAACAAACCGGTTTTAAACCGGGAATGCTACCCGCCTCACAAAACCCAGTTCAACAGGCAATGGCAGGTATGCCCGCGGGCGCAATGTTGCCAGGCGGCATGATCGCTCCCCCTGGAATTCCAGCGATGCCAGGTATGCCAGGTGGAATGCCTCGTAACCCCACCATGGCGGGAAATAATAATTCTGGTTTGATGCTTGTAAATCACGGCATGCCGATGGGCGCCCATGGCGGGTTACTGGGTGGACCTCCATCCACAATGCCAGGTGCAGTAAATGCAATGGGTGCTTTGACAGGTGGAGGGGCCCCAACTGCTCCAATACCAGTTCAAAGAACTGAAGTACGGTTTATTGAACCTGCCGGGATGAAAATCTCTTGGTTCGCCCCTGGATCAGATGGAAAACCTGGTTTTAACTCCCAGTATCTTGAATCCCCCGGCCGATACAATTTCCTTCAAGCCGCCATCTATCGATTGAAACTCAGCGAAATCCCCAACCGTCCGGGTGTTGAACTTTACCCCACATTGGAAGTGGTTCCAAGCACTGGAAAAACCAACACTTTCCTAGCGCATAGTTCAGTGCCTGTAAGCTTTACAGAAGAAGATTTCCAACAAGTCGCAGCAGGAAATTTTGTGGTAAAGGTTGTTTATCTACCTGATCCCCAATTCCAAGACCTTGCCACCGCTGGTGGATTGGATGAAGTTGTTTCATCAAGGCTTGAACCTGGTGTTGACCCAATTGCTGAAGCACAAAGGAGGGGAAGTATTCTTCTTATAGTGCGACTTGGAAACATCGACCTGGAAGCCCCTAATACTCCAGCAATGGACGCGCCTCCTGGCGGTGGATTGAGAGGCCCTGTACCTCCTCACTCAATGATGCAGGGTGGGCCAGGCATGGGCAGGATGGTTCCATATGGTATAAGTGGCCCTTCAATGCCAGGACAACAAGGCATGCAAATGATTCCTAACATGCAAATGATACCAGGAGCTCCCGGAGCAATGCCTGGACAGCAAGGCATGCAAATGATGCCACCAGGTGCCCCTGTAACTCTTCCAAATTTACCTGCAACAGCCCCTAAAACCCTCCCAACTCCGACTGGTGTTCCATCTACCAGCATCAAGGAAATACCAGGAGCGTCCAAGGTGCAGGGAAGCGATGAAGAAACGACAATAATAATCAAGAAAGAATCAATCCCTCAAACAAACTCAATCCCTCCAACTGGACTCGAGGTGGTTCCGGGCAACAATGGGATAACAACCAAAATCCCAGAAATCAAAAGTGGCGTTCCACAATCAGTGATCCCACCTTTTATCAATAAGTAAGAATGAATAAAAACAAGCCGGCGGTTGGGGAAACAAACCTCGAACGCCGGCTTTTTTCTGTAACTTTCCTGATTACTCGATGGGTTTGACAAAATTTAATGAGGCTTTCCAATGCTTCAAAAACTCAATATCACACTGATTTGCGCCTTGCTAACAAGCTCTTTTGCCTACCCGCAGCAAATGGTGATGGGACCAAACATTGGCCAATCACCCCTGCTGTGGGTGAATTTCATTGCGCCAGAAGGCATAAAAACAACTATTTATCCTGGCAACAATCGACATGTGACACTTAATGGAAAACAAATGGCAGGGTTAAGACCGGGTTATGTCTATCGAGTCAAATTGGACCACATTCCAGGAAACCCTGAGTCTGCCTTGTATCCCACCCTGGAGGTTAGGGGAAGTTTGCACATGCCAAAAGTTGCAAACCCTTTGAATTTTCCAGCACCAATTAAAATAAATCGTCTGGAAATTGAATCGGCCCTGAAAGGAAACTTAATAACAAAAATTGTTTATCTTGAAGATTCAGAAAAAGCTGAATCCACAACCACGACCATTGAAAACCCCATTGAATCTTATGTCCCGACTGATGCAAATATTTTTAAGGATGCCAGCGAACGCGGCAGAGTCATGGTAATCATCAGAATGGGGGGCAGGATAATCAGCGAGCAGGAATTACAAGCTAATTCCATAGCAGGAACAGTTCAAATCGAGGGTGAAAAATTTCTTTCAGCACCAAGGTTTCCACCCATCATTCCCTGTGAATCATTTCCGTTTTTTGATCCAAAATTGGGACCAAGATTTTCCAAGGCTGAACTTGTTTACGATGGCGGTGACCAATCACCCATGGCTGGTTTTGACAAACAAGGAAACCTCCAAGGCGTGAACCCTGAAGACACCGTCGCAGAATATACTGACAACAGCGGAAAAAAAAGGATCGCACGTTCCAACAGGGTTATCCTTTCCGCTCCACGATTCGCAATACTAGCCCAGGAAACCATCTGGGCGAATGTCAATACCGTTCAAACTTTTAATGAACACAAGGCGACCATTGTCGACAGTCAATATCGAAGTAATACGCCAAGCCTTCAAGCCAGGGCCATGAATCACCTAAATAGTTTCAAGGGTGATGTGAAGATTAAAGGCACTGAAAACCTCGTTGCATTGGGGGAAATCCAGCGTTTGGAAGTTTTAAGAGCCCAAATCATTGACCTTATGCCCAGACAGTCAATCAATTCCGAATCGACCATGACAGCTCGCGAAAAGCAAAAAGTTGCCTTAAAACGCCAGACAGAAAATGTCAAAAAGTTCTCAACATCCATCGGATTAAGGGAAAATGAATCGATCGAAGGAACCAGCGTGGTCGCAAGGATTGATAATGGTCCGGTTGTTGTAAAGGCAAATGTTCAAACTCGTGAAATAGTGATCACTGAGGACGAGGCCCATGAAATCGAAACGGATAAACCTCTGGCTCTCTTGAAGTTAGCTGATAAACCTTCCGCAAAGGTGGGAGACATTGTGACCTTCACACTCAGATACACCAATTTGGGCAGCAAACCAATGTCTGATATTGCGGTGATAGATAGCCTTGCAACCAGGTTGGAATATGTCCCGAGTTCTGCGATATCTGATCGGGACGCGGTTTTCACCATGCAAAAAAACGAATCCGGGTCTCTTGTTCTCCGGTGGGAAATCACTGGAAAACTGATGCCAAAGGAATACGGGATAATTCGATTTCAAGCGAGGGTGAGATAAGAATCAATTAACTTTAAAGACTTTAATTTTTTGGTTTTTTCAAAAAGACATCTAAATTCACAGAAAGCTTGTCCAATTCTGATTCATCCTTGGCCTTTAATGCTTGGATTATTTTACCCTCTTTAAAAACAAACACCTCTGTAATTGCTTCCGTATATAAACGATAAGCCGGTGGACCCGGATTATATTCAAACCTTCCAACCGGGGTTCCCACCAGATTATTTTCATTTGCCCATTTTAACAAAGCAGCATCCTGCAAACCATCATCACTAGTCAAAGTTATCCAGCCTTTGAAATCTGTTCGAGTTTTGGAATGTTTCTCAATCACGGAGGCAACTTTTCCAAGCCCTTCAAAATTTTTCTTGGAAAAAACAATCACTCCTTCTTTTTCTGCATTTTCACAAACATAGCAGTGCAGCTTACCCCTCTCTGGTCCTGAAACAACCAACATGGTGTATGGCGGAACTTTTTTATTTAGCAATGGACTTTCGACATAAAATAAAAAACTGGGAAAAATAAGAGTAATAAAAAGAATAAGTTGCTGCATGATACTGGTTCCTTTTTAATGGAATTAATATTCCATCTTAAACACAATTAAATCATTAAGCAAAATAGAAAACCCATTCCTGTCAAATCCTCCCAGACCTCCCATTTGGTCAATTTGTTATTGTTTAAAATAAACCACAGTTTCCTTGTCGATCTTGACGAAGTAGTTGGATAAAGAGATCTTGTAAAACTTGATACTAATAGTGCATAGGAAGGTACTTAGGGTGATTAGTTTTTGAAAGACTAGACTTAAGCCAAGGAAGGCGCATGAAAAAGTCAGGATCACAGGGGATTGATTTTATAAATTCCCATGCAATAGATTTCGCCAGAGAAGTCATCAAGGAAGAATCTGCCGCTTTGCGCCTTGTTGCTCAAAGAATCGATGAAAATTTCCTTTCAGCCGTACAGTCCATCTGGGAAATGACCTCCAAAAAAGTTGGAAGAATTGCGGTCACTGGCACGGGCAAAAGCGCTGATGTTGGCTTAAAGATGGTGGGCACTTTAAATTCAACGGGAACACGAAGCTATTTCTTGGACGCAGTAAGGGCTGTCCATGGGGATCTGGGTATGCTCCACCCCGATGATATAGCCATTGTTTTATCGCACAGTGGTGAAAGCGAGGAAATTCTCAGATTACTGGGTCCCTTGCAGGAACATTGCAAAAAAATTATTGGCCTGACAGGAAATAAGCACAGTACGCTTGGAAAAAAAGCTGACATTACAATTGCCTATGGCCCCTTGGAAGAAGTCTGCCCTTTGGGCCTTGCTCCCAGCGCGAGCAGCACCTCCATGATTGCCTTGGGTGATGCTTTGGCTTTTTGTCTAATAAAGGCCAATCAGTTTTGCCACGAGGATTTTGCAAAGTTTCATCCCGCGGGCAGCCTGGGAAAAAAACTCATGCGTGTGGAAACTGTTATGAGG
>SYCV01000082.1 GCA_005786805.1 Planctomycetia bacterium
GACCACTGCATCTATCACATGAAGAGCTTCAAAAAAGGAGCCAAGCAACTTTGTGCGGTTTTCGGCCCCACTTGTGACGCCCTCGACACTATCAGCCTTGCTGAAAATCTTCCAGATCTTGAGTTGGACGATTATCTTTACAGTGAAAACATTGGCGCCTATTCAAACGCAAGCAGCACTCACTTCAATGGCTTTCCCCCTGCGAAAGTGGTTCATGTCAACAAATGATAAAAGCAACCCAAATGTGACATTGCTAATCAATTGAATAAGAATTTCATGGGTTTTATCGTGTTGGTGGCCTGTAGGCGGCAACCGCATTTTTCATGAAGTATTTCTCAGCCGCGTCTTTCCCCTTCGTTGAGAAATAATTGTGCACGATATTATGCAATGTCGAATAAGTCGCGACCCTCGCACTTACAGGCCAGTTACTTCCAAAAATCAACCTGTCTTCCCCAAACAGATTCCAGAGTGAATCAAGCACGGGCTTGTAAAAACCCACATCTTTTGGAACATCACCCATTGTCTTCCTTGTTCCCTCCACCAAAGCGGAAACCTTGCAAAAAACATTCTTGTTACCAGCGGCCATCTGCATCGCCTCAAGCCAATCTTTTGGAACCGGCCTGCCATCGATCACCAGATTCGCCTCATGGTTGATTACAATTCTTAATTCAGGAATTATTTTCGCAAGCCTGGCGACTTCAACCGGGGTGTTTGGCCCGCCATTGACATCCAGTTCCCTATGATCACTTGCGATCATGCGCAGATTTTCTATATAACTTTTATCTTCCAGGCCTTTTTGCAAATCGCCATGATTAACCCGAATCCCAACATAAAGAGGATTTTTTGAAAAGCGTTTCCAATTAATTGAAAACATCTTGTCAGAGGGATCAAGCCTGCCCACTATTCCCGAAAGAAATTTGTTTTCTTTAGCAAGGTCCAAAAGCCATTGGTTATCCTCCAGCCATGGACTTGCCTCCACGACGATGGTGGATTTCACATTTAAAGGCGTGGCCAATTTCTGAAACTCATCAGGCAAAACCTTTCGATACAAGACTGGATCGCCCTTGCCGGGCCAAGGCACACCTTGTGGCCTGGTAGGATCATAAAAATGGGTGTGGGTATCAATTGAGGGGAAGTAATCTGTAACACCCTCGGCATTTGTCTCAGGAATTAATGTCGTGGTAAGCAACCCTGCTGCACCTGCAATAAAATTCCGCCTATTGGGTGGGTATGCCTGTTCGTATTTCATTATTTTCCTCATTCAAGAAACAATGTGATCTAAATCTCAAACATTACCATGCCATTAATACTAAACCAATCACAGCGGAAAGAAAAAGGTGATGATGGATCGAAGTGATATTTGCTTGCCACCAAATCGCAAAGGTTTATTATCTATTTCTAGATTGTAATACTAGGCTAATAAATCCTTTGCAAATTGTTTCACTTCAACCTTTGGAGACAGGTTTTTGCGATACAGCTTATTGTTCCTGGTAATTTTATTTTTTCCCACTTTGGCATTTGCACATGCGATGGGCGTGGAAGTCCGCCTTAAAAACAATCAAATTCATATTGAAGCTTTTTTCCACGATGATAGTCCCGCATCCGGGTCCCTTGTAACCATTGAGGATGAGGCAGGAAACAAGGTGTTGTCATCAAAAACCGATAAGGAAGGAAAACTGCAAGTTCCCGCCCCGCCACCGGGGAAATATAAGATCAAGGTGAATGATGACGCCGGCCATCTTGCCTCCTCAAGTTTAATCATTCCAATGATCGACCCATCAGATGTCACCAAACAAAACATCCTAATTTCGAAATCGCCCGACAGGGAAGAATTCACTCAGACCCCCTGGTTGGGTGTCACCCTGGGGCTTGTAACTATCGTTATGTTTGGCTTCATTGCCAGAAGGCTTTATCAAAAACCAAAATCAAATTCATGAGCATTTTGTTCAAGTAATTTCATTTCTATCAATTATGACGCTTCCCATCCCTTCAAAATTTCAAATTAAAGCCATACTCCAAAACTTTTCATCCCGGAAACCCGAATAGGTAAAAATATAGTCATTCCGGGAACAATAAATTTGAAAACCTTGAAATTCATCGCGACTCTGCAAACCATCCTTGTCATTGCATTACCTCTTAATGCCCAAAACAACTTGACAATCAGCACACTTTCAAAAATGAATTCCTCACAACTCGAGGATCTTTACAGGAATGGAAAAATTTTTGAACCCACGGATGGTTACCTCAAGGGCAAGGCATTCCCAAAACCTGACAAGTTGGGCCATCAACTCCGAAGCGAAGCCATAGGCATGATATGGAAGGGAAAAAACATCTATGCCAAAGATGCAATCATGTTGAATCAGGTTGGAAAAAAACAGATTGTTGCGGCATCGATTTCCAAGGAGGAAAGCTGGTTGGATGGCAAACCCTCCGTGATATTTGATTACGCTACCGGCCCCAAATGGGCACAAAAGGCACGAGATGAGGTGCGGGAAATATCTCCCGGGCTGTATCTGGGCATCATGTATTACCGCGACTGCCCCTGCCCGAAGATGGCGATGTTCTTCGCTCTTGAGAACTGTCCCTGCAAGCCCTGATATTCCAAGTCTCCTCTTCCCCTTATCCTCAGATTAATCAATAATACTTTTCATATTCAAAGGTACATCCCTTTTCGGAAAAGTTTTAGCCATGCTTTATTCATTTTTAAGCCTTGCGACCGTACTTGCATTACCGCAATGCAACATCAACCCCACGCTGAATTTGGTTATGTATTGCAGCGGGCTACACTTATTCGAGCCCGGCGCAACCAAGCAACTTCCGCCAGGCGATCATTTCGTCAACATCTTGTCGGGAAAATTGAAAAGATCCTGCTTGGTTCACATTCCGAAAAGTTACAGCCCGCTTAATCCTTCCCCAATGGTTTTGGTTTTTCATGGCGCAGGAACCAATGCCGCGATGACCGTTTCCTTCACTGGGATGAACAAAAAATCTGATGCAGAAGGGTTCATTGCTGTTTATCCGAATGGCACGGGAACAGGGCCTTTCCTAACTTGGAATGCAGGGGTTTTACAAGGCGACATGGCTTCAGGTAAGCCTGATGATGTCGCCTTTGTCAATCAACTACTCGAGGAACTTTCCGGCCAGATCAACCTGGATAAAAAAAGGATTTATGCCACGGGTATATCGAATGGCGCCATGATGTGCTACAAGTTGGCGAGCGAACTTGGCTCAAAGATTGCTGCAATCGCCCCTGTTGCGGGAACCATGAACCTTGATGAAGTCAAATTAAAACAACCACTGCCTGTCCTGCACTTTCATGGTACGGAAGACACCTTTGTACCGTTCGAAGGCCCCAACTCCCGCACTCCTAAATTCATGAAGTTCAAGTCCGCGGAAGATACCGCGCTCATCTGGGCCAAAGCCAATGACTGCAACCTCACATGCAAGGAATTTGATTCAAAAACTTTTGTTGACGATGGCACCAAAATCAAAAACAAACTGTATAGCAATCCAGTTAATGGCACGGAAGTGCATTTGATCATCATCGAGGGTGGCGGTCATACCTGGCCGGGAATGCCCCCAATGGTCAATTTCATAGGCAAATCAACCAAGAATATTTCTGCAAATGACAAAATATGGGAGTTCTTTAAAAAATATCAAACTCATTAGCTTAAACTCCCGACAACTCCTGTTGGCTTTTCCTTCAAATATCATCACAATGTTGCGGGCTGGTTTTTCTTTTACGCTTTAATGAACAGAAAGCACCGCTGAAACAGTATGACTGATTCCAAAATATCAAGTTGGCGCTTTTTCTTTTCGCTTCCCTTGGCGCAGCGCGTTGCTATAACCCTATGGATCACCCTTCTTGTTGCCCTGACTATCAAGACCATTCTTAAACCAACAAGCCACTCCGTACTTCCGGTTTACTTTAAAGCTGGCATAAACTGGTGGCAGCAGGTTGATATTTATCAGGTCAATCAAGGTATTGATCATTACCGCTATTCACCCACCGCCGCGATTTTTTTCTCGATATTCACCCTGATGGGAATCACCCTCGGAGCAATCCTCTGGAATATTTGCTCCATCATGGTTTTTATCACGGGTTGCAACCGATTCAGGGAAACCTTGCTAGTTCATGGTTCTACGGTC
>SYCV01000083.1 GCA_005786805.1 Planctomycetia bacterium
AAATTGAATTTAAATATTCCCTTAATAATTCAAATGCTCTTGATTCTTTTTAATAATTTACGGTAGTACTTTTCTATTGAAGCCAGTCAGGTGATTCAGAACTCAATCATAAAGCTTCTGAAGGCCCATCCTAGTCTACGCTTCTTGTATATTTTGCCAAAGGAATGGCGCATGCTTATCACCCAAACCCCCCTAAGAATCAGCTTTCTAGGTGGGGGTACAGATTATCCCGAATACTTTGAGAAATATGGTGGCGCCGTCTTGGGAACTGCCGTGGATAAATGCGCCTATTTTGCTATATCTCGTTTTTATTCAAAGCTTTTTGATTACTCAATCCGAATCGCTTATCGCAAAGTAGAGTGTGTCTCTTCTCTTGACGATATCGAGCATTCCCCATTCCGCGAATGCATGCGCTGGACTGGGCTTCAAAAAGATGTCGAAATCAACCATTCTGCCGAATTGCCCGCTGGCACCGGCTTAGGTTCCTCCTCATCCTTCACAGTAGGCTTACTCAATACAATTTATGCCTATCAACGAAAATTGGTTCCTAATCTAGAATTAGCCTATGAAGCCATCGACATTGAAAGGAATGTCCTGAAAGAATCAGTGGGTGTTCAAGACCAGACTTTCGCTGCCGTGGGTGGATTCAACCTTATAGAATTTCGCAGTTTGGGTAATTTCGTTGTAAACAGGATTCCTTTTTCCCCAGCCCGAATTGAAGAATTTGAAAATCATCTAATGGTTTTCTTTACTGGAATCAAAAGGAAGGCGGATGAACTTGCAAGCAAGCAGGTTAAAAAAGTTGGATTCAATCTTAAACGCCTGGCAGCAATGCGTCAATTGGTGGATGAGGGCTACAATGTTTTGGGTGGTTCCTGTCCAATCTCCAACTTTGGCGAAACCCTTCATAAGTCTTGGATGCTCAAAAAATCCCTTGATGAGTCAATAAGCAATAATACCGTGGATGATCTTTATCAGGCGGGTATGGATGCTGGTGCCATAGGTGGTAAACTTTTGGGCGCGGGCGGTGGTGGATTCATGCTCTTTTTTGTGCCACCTGAAAAAAAGCCCTCGGTTGCAAAAAAACTTGCCGATTACCAGCAGGTTGATTTTCATGTTAATTCCAGTGGATCTCATGTCATCCATGCCGATAGCGAACGATATGTGAGCCAGTTTCCCACGGTTGTCAGGGAGGCCGCGTGATAAAACCGTTGTCAAAAATTCCAGTGCTAATTCTTGCAGGCGGCCTTGGCACCCGTCTAAGATCCGTCGTTGCAGACAAACCCAAGGCACTCGCGCCTATAATGGGAAAACCTTTCCTTGAAATTCAAATTGAACTGCTAAAAGACCAGGGAGCAAGGCACTTTGTCCTTTGCGTTGGTTACCTTTCGCAACAGATCGCTGAAACCTTTGGTGATGGATCAAGGTTTGGTGTGCGCATTGATTATTCCGAGGAAAAGGATCAACTTCATGGAACCGCGGGGGCTATCAAACTGGCCCAACCCTTTATAAAAGATCGCGCCCTTGTTTTAAACGGCGATACCTACCTTGATTTTGATCACAATGAACTGGTTGCAAGGCACCTGGCGGAAATCAAATTTGGCGCAAAGGCCACCTGCACCCTGGCAAGGCTTGAGAATGGTTCCCGATTCGGGACTGTGATACTTGACGAGCATGATCATTACATTGCTGGTTTTCTTGAGAAGAATAGCAACAATCATGGCCCCGCCTGGCTGAACGCAGGCGCCTACATGCTTGAGCGAAGTTTTGTTGAAGCTATTGCCGGGGATAAGGTGGTTTCCCTTGAAAAAGAAACTTTCCCAAATTTGATTGCCAAGGGTGGAAAGATCGCTGCAACCTTGAGCAGCAGGCCTTTTTACGATATTGGCACCCCGGAAGATTACAAAGGTTTTTCAGATCTATATCAAAGGTGGAATCATGACCGACATCGAGCTGCTTAAAACTTCCCTTAAATCAGCCATGGCTGTTTATCAAAAGGTTCTCGATGACGGGTCCGATTGCATCACCCTTATTGCCACGAAACTGGGAGACATTTTAGAAGCGGGCGGCACCATTTATCTTTGTGGTAATGGTGGCAGTGCCGCGGATGCCCAGCATATCGCAGCGGAATTCGTGGGTAGATTTTTACGCGAGCGCAAGGCCCTTCCAGCCCACGCCCTTACCGTCAACACCAGCATCATCACCGCGATCGGTAATGATTATGATTTCTCCCAGATATTTTCGCGACAGGTGAAGGCCATGGTCACTGCAAAGGATGCCCTGGTGGGTATCAGCACCAGTGGCAGGTCGGGAAATGTGCTGGAAGCGATCAAAGAGGCCAAAAACATCGGGGCACTTACAGTGGCTTTCACGGGGTTGCCAGGCGAACCCCTGGCCTCGGCCTGTGACCTGGCTTTCAAGGCGCCAACGAAGGAAACCCCCCGCATCCAGGAAGTGCACATCGCAGCCTGGCATGGCATTTGTGACATCATCGAAAGGCGTGTCCATGAGCAAGAGACCGGCAATTTTTCTGGACAGAGACGGGGTGATCATCGAGGAGGTCAACTACCTCTCGCATCCTGACCAAGTCAAGCTAATACCAGGTGCAGCCAAGGCAATCAACACGCTGAATTCTTTGAAGATTCCGGTCATCATCGTCAGTAATCAGGCGGGTGTCGCAAAAGGCTTTTTCCCCATAACCCAAATCCCATTGGTGCATGAACGGTTGAACCAGTTACTGGCACGGGAAAACGCCCATGTCGATGCGATTTATTACTGTCCGCATCACTCAGAAGGTTCTGTTCCTGAATATTCTTTTCAATGTAAATGCAGAAAACCCAAACCCGGTATGCTGGTAGAAGCTGAAGAAAAACTAAATCTCAACTTGACACAATCATGGCTTATTGGAGACAACATCACTGATATGGAAGCTGCAGCCAGTGTTGGTTGTAATTCCATTCTGGTGCGGACTGGGCATGGCAAACAATTCGCCAATCAATATTTGCCCGGGGGCACTATTGTAAAATCTGATGTTTATGAAGCGGTGAATTTTATATTAAATTCATTCTCTAATCTTGGTTATTGTGCCTGATCTATATTTAAGGGGATAAAAAAGTGGCCTCAAAAATTCTCATAACTGGTGGTGCAGGTTATATTGGGACCGTGCTGGTTCCCATGCTTCTTAATGACGGGCATCATGTAACGGTTCTGGATAACTTCCTATTCAACCAGCCTGCTCTGCTTGAATCCTGCATCGACCCAAAACTTACCGTTGTGAGGGGTGATTGCAGGGATAAAAACACCATCACCAAATTAATCAAGGATGTTGATTATATTATTCCTTTGGCTGCAATTGTTGGAGCTCCAGCCTGCAACCTGGACACCACCGCGGCAACCTCGATCAATCTTGATGCGATCAAATTAATTCTTTCATTACGGTCCAAAAATCAACGCATCGTTCTACCAAACACCAACAGCGGCTATGGCATCGGTAAAAAGGGAAGCTTCTGCACCGAGGATAGCCCCCTCGAACCGATCAGCCTATATGGCAGAACCAAAGTGGAAGCTGAGATGGCAGTTTTGGATGCGGGCAACTCACTCACTTTCAGGCTCGCAACCGTTTTTGGTTTATCGCCTAGAATGCGAATCGACCTTTTGGTGAATGATTTTGTCTATAGAGCTGTCAACGATAAAGCCGTGGTGATTTTTGAAGGGCACGCAAAGCGAAATTACATACACATCCGCGATGTGGGCAGGGCCTTTGTCCATGGCATCAACAACTTCGAAAAAATGCAGGGGCAGGCGTATAATGTCGGGCTTTCAGATGCGAACCTTTCTAAAATCGAGCTTTGCAAAGAAATCCAAAAATATGTTCCCAACTTCGTGTTTTTGGAAGCACCGATTGGCGAAGACCCAGACAAACGCGACTACATTGTTTCCAACGAAAAAATTGAAAAGACCGGGTTCAAACCCAAATACAGTCTGAATGATGGCATCCAGGAATTGATAAAAGGTTACACCATCCTTCGCAACCGCATTTATGCGAATGTGTAACGAACATGAACAAAGAACCTTCCATTGTAATTGTTGGCGCCGGAATAGTCGGCCTTTCCACGGCAATGCACCTAGCACAGTCTAGGGTCGGCAAGGTTTTGGTGCTCGAAACCGAAAAGGATGTCGCGGAACATCAGACAGGCAATAATAGCGGGGTTATTCACTCCGGGCTTTATTATAAACCGGGTTCCTCCAAGGCGAAAAATTGCGCTGAGGGCCGTGAGGCCATGTACGATTTCTGCAAGGAATACGGCATCGCACATGAACGCTGTGGAAAAATCGTGGTAGCCACCCATGCCGATGAATTACCACGCATGGCAGAACTCGAAAAACGCGGCCTGGCAAATGGCCTTACCGGTATCAAGCAACTTTCCAAAGATGAGCTTAAAGATCATGAACCCCATGTCACGGGCATTGCGGGTTTGTTTGTTCCGCAAACAGGCATCGTGAATTACAGGGATGTCTGCAGAGTTTACCAACGACTGATAACTGAATCGGAAGGTGAGGTTCGCCTGGGATGCAAATTCATTTCCTGCAGGCGTGATGGCAACGGACTAGCCATCGAAACCAACCAAGGTAAAATTCATGCGTCTTTTTTGGTTAACTGTGGTGGTTTGCAATCAGATCGGGTTGCAAGAGCTTGCGGAGTTGAACCCGGCGTTCAAATAGTGCCTTTCAGGGGCGAATATTATGAACTCGTTCCGGAAAAACACCATCTGGTGAGGAATCTAATATATCCCGTTCCTGATCCCAGCCTACCATTCTTGGGAGTCCACCTGACCCGGATGATTCATGGCGGGGTGGAAGCCGGCCCAAACGCCGTCCTGGCATTTAAGAGAGAGGGTTACAAACTTCTTGATATCTCCATCAGAGATATGTTTGGCCTGGCTCTATCGCCCGGATTCTGGCGCATGGCTGCAAAATTTTGGAAAACCGGTATGGGTGAGTTCCATCGGTCACTAAGTAAAAAAGCTTTTCTCAAGGCACTTCAGCGCCTTATGCCTGAACTTCAAATGCAGGATATTCATCGAGGCGGAGCAGGTGTGAGGGCGCAGGCCATGGCACCTGATGGCAAGCTTGTGGATGATTTTCATATTGTTGAAGCGGAACGAATGGTTCATGTTTTAAATGCACCCTCCCCTGCCGCAACAGCATCTCTTGCAATCGGAAAAACGATTGCAAAAAAAATCGAACAACTCATCAATCTTTAAAAGAGTCAATTATCTCCTTGCAAATTGCATATTTAAAAAGGTATTCTTTTGTTTGAGCCTTAAACATATCAGGCTTTTCATGGAAGATTGTTCGTTATGTTTTGCAGAGTTTGTGACAGCACGAGACTGGAAAAAGTCCTGGATCTTGGGAACCAACCGTGGTGTAACCATTTCCTTAAGCCCGAAGAAGTTGGTAAAGAACCCACCTACCCACTTCGCGTAGTCTATTGCCATGATTGTTCCACCACCCAGTTGGATTACACCGTCAAAAAAGAAATCATGTTTGGCGACCACACCTATCTTTCCGGTGTGACTAAATCGCTTAGCAGCCATTTCAAATCCGTTGCAGAGGAAATCGATACGATTGTCCCGACAAAAAATCGCAAGAAAACTGTTCTTGATATCGGATCCAATGATGGAACCCAACTAAAACATTTTCAAGCATTGGGATATGAAGTCTTGGGTGTGGAATCGTCAAAAACCACCGCCAGAATAGCAATCGAAAATCAAGTTCCAACTTTAAATGCTTTTTTTAACCTTGAAACCGCTAAAAGCATCGGCAAGAAATTTGATGTTATCAATGCCGCAGGCGTTTTCTTTCACCTAGAGGAACTTCATTCCGTTACTGAAGGCATTCGTGAATCACTCGAACCTGATGGCACCTTCATGGTGCAATTTCTTTACATGAAGAAAATTGTGGAAAACCTCGCGTTTGATCAAATCTATCACGAACATCTTCTTTATTATAATTTGAAAAATATCGAGGTTCTTCTGAACAGGCATGGTTTGGAAATGTTTGACTGCAAACTTACCCCGATTCATGGGGGTTCAATGATAGGGTATGTCACCCATAAAGGTAAAAAAGCAAAAACCAAACGCTATCTCGAGGCATGCGCTGCGGAGGACGCAGCCAAAAGCAATGATATTGAAACCTACCATGAATTTGCACGGCGTGTCGAAAATATGAAAAAACGCGAGATTGCATTTTTAAACCAAAAAAAGAAAGAAGGGAAAACAATCTTTGGCATGGGTGCCCCTGTGAAGGGTAACACCTTGCTGAATTACTTTGGCGTGGGAAAAAAACATTTGGAATGCCTGGTTGAAAAAAACACCCTTCGAAAAGGGCTTATTTCCCCCGGCATGCACCTCCCCGTGCTAATTGAAAGCGAATTAACCACGACGCCCGATGTTTATTATGTTCTTGCCTGGAATTTCAAAAAAGAAATTTTGGCAAACAATAAGCACTTGATTGACAAGGGCGTCGAGTTCTATTTCCCAGTGGATGCGGAAGCAGCATAATCATGAACATATTCATAACTGGTGGAAGTGGATTTCTTGGATCTGCGTTGGTATCTCAATTATCGAAATCAGGCGTTAACATCATTGCGCCAAATTCCAAGGACGCAAACCTTACCATTCAAGATTCCCTGTGCAAATTCAATACTCTTGAATTTGATTACATTTATCATCTTGCAGCATGGACACAAGCGGGTGATTTTTGCCTTAAACACCCTGGCGAACAATGGATCAATAATCAAAAAATAAACACCAATGTCCTTGATTGGTGGAAAAATCACCAACCTCAGGCAAAGTTTATTGCCATGGGCACAAGTTGCGCCTATGCGCCAGATAACTCTCTTGTCGAGGAAAATTATCTTAAAGGCCAGCCCATCGAAAGCCTTTACACCTATGCTATGACCAAAAGAATGCTCTATGTGGGCATGAAATCACTCAGTAA
>SYCV01000084.1 GCA_005786805.1 Planctomycetia bacterium
GGCCCGGAGGGATCCAACCGGCTTATGAGCGCCATATTTGATTCACTCTCCAAATGTGTTCAGGAACAATCAGGCGTGTTGGTTGATTATCTTGGGGATGGCATGCTTGCGATGTGGGGTGCGCCTGGCCATCAACCCGACCATGCAAGAAGGTGCGTCCTTGCAGCGCAAAAAATGCAAATGCAGATTCCCCTCATCAATGAGAAATGGAGCCGGGAAATTGGTGAAACCATAGCATTGGGAATTGGCATTAACTCTGGAAAGACCTGGGTGGGAAACACCGGATCATCTATGAAATTCAAATATGGCCCGTTGGGACCCGCGGTGAACCTGGCAAGCAGGGTCGAGGGAATCACCAAATATCTTCGAAGTTATCTTCTCATCACAGGTGCGACCAAAAAGTTACTGGATGACGGTTTCGTAACCCGCAGGATTTGTAAAACCACCGTGGTGAATGTCGCGGAACCTGTTGATATTCATGAGGTTTTCATAGAGCCTAATGAGCGGAACAAAAGGTTGAAGCAGGTTACGGAACAGGCCCTGATGGAACTTGAAAAAAACAACTTCAGGGAGGCTGCGAAGATTTCAGGCTTTAGCCTGGCTGAGTTCCCAGAGGATGGCCCGCTTATCCTGATTCTTCACAGGGCGGTTCAGCAATTGATGAACCCTTCCAATGTGTTTAATCCCGTGTGGCATCCGCCCGGGAAATAAAACTGACCGGGGTTGTCAGGATTGCAGGTTTTCAAGCATTTCTTTTCGGGATATGAGGCGCTGACCCCTGCATTCATCTATGTGGAGCGCCTTTAGAAGTCTTTTACGAAGTTTTGCCATGGCTTGTTCAACGGCATTGAATGAAATACTTTTCATTTGGATGGCCCCGCCCGCCCTGCGGTCATGGCCACCTGCCCTTCCCATTCGCCCAACCACTTTTTTCAGTAATTCTCCCGCTTTGGCATTGGCTCCGGATGCCCTTGCAGAAAGGATTAATTTATTTTCAAAAAGTCCGGCACACACCGCCCAATCCACTTCCTCGAAGCGGATCAGGAAATCAACCACTTCCGCTGCAAGTTCGGGCTGGGGTAAATCATGAACCCAGCTGATGATCAACCTGTCATAGATAAATGAGCTTTGCAAGGCATGGACCACTCCTTCAAAATGTGATTGGGGCAGTCGGGCGTTTCTGATCTCCGCAAGTAGATCCTTGTCCGCCTTAGGGAATAGCCATAATAGGGCCTCTTCATCAGCGGTGCTGGCCTGCCTGGGGAAACCCATCAACTCGGTTTCCATTCCATACATCATCGCTGTCGCAACTTTGAAAGATACCTCAATATTCTGTTCTCGAAGGTATTCCGCGACAACGGAACAGGTTGCACCCATGCTTTTTCGCACATCGACAAAAGGTATGCCCCTCACATTCCCTGGGGTATCGTGATGGTCGATCACAGCAACAAGTGGAATGGCTTTTTCATTGGAGTGCCTGCCAGTTTTGGGTTGGCTATCCACCATTACCGCGACATCCCCCTCATTCCATTCAATTTCATCCACAGGGGTCAGTTCAAGCCCTAAAAGATCAACCATTGCCCTGTTTTCAGAGCGATTTATGAGGCCATCTCGGGTTAACCTGGTTTTTTTACCCAAAACACTTTTAACGAGATGTGCCAGGCCGATCATGCTTCCCAGGCTATCCGGGTCAGGGTTGATATGGGAGATAAAAGTCACCCTGGTTGCATCTTTGATTTCTGCAAGAAATTTATCTGATCTTAACTGGGTCGTGGTCCGGTAATTGACCTTTGCCTTCCTTTGCAAAGGCTTTTTGGATCCCCTGGCTTTCATGATTTTACCATTGCGAAGCGGTTTGTTTTTTTTCTTTGACTGTAATGCATCAGCTTTGGCCAATACCGTACTCATGATGATTCTTTGCTCAATTCTTGGATTCGATCCCATTGCTTTTGTGTCACTGGCATAACAGAAAGTCTGGGTATTCTAACAAGTTCCCAATCGGAAAGTGAAGAATCTGCTTTAATTTGATCCAGTCCCACAGGATTTTTAAGCTTTTTCGAGGGAACAACTTCCACTACAACAAGCTTTTCATCATCAGACTTTGGGTCTTTTTTAGGCCCGGCACTTACCAACATCTCTCCAACAATGGCCTTTTCTTTACCAGTATGATAAAAGAAGACTTTGTCCCCTTTATTTATTTGTCTTAAGTATTTAAGTGCCAAAGGGTTACTTACCCCATCCCACAGAGTTTTTCCTGTTGATTCCAAGTTCTTATAAGAAAACTCATCTGGTTCTTGTTTAAAAAGCCACAAATTCATTGCTGATATGTTCTTATAGCAAATAAATGCGAGTTGGGGCCGATTGGACTTCAAAAGGGTCACCCTTCAGGCAAGCTTAAATTTTAACCGTAGTAAGTTTCGATATCAAGAGCTTGGCTGTTCTTTCCCGGCAATGATTCCATTAATTATTGATCTTTGCCTGTCTGTTAGGTTTCTTGGGGAATTTGAGAATATTGCGTCTAATCGGAATGCTTCTTTGGCGTGCTTTAAAGATTCAGAGCGAATTTCATTGCGATTAGGCCTTTTAGGGTCTGCCTGATAAGCTTTCCAAAGGGTATTTGCGAGCTGATAATGGATTTTAATTTCAAATGGATCGAATGGTAATGCCTGCCTAAGTGCTTGTGCTGCATCAAGATACTGATTAACAGCTTGGTTTTTATTGCTCTCGGCGTATAAAGTTCGAATTTGAGCTTTAGCCAATGCTGGTTCAATGGACTCCCGATTAGATTTTGCGGCCTTATCCAGTTCCTGAAGTGAAGCATTTCCAAAAATCAGTGCTTGGTTATCTCCGATTCGGGAAGCTTCAAAAAATGCCACTGGATACCAGTTGCCCAAAAGTAAGTTCCAGCGGGGGTTTTGAGGTTCCAAAGCAGACGCCTGTTGTAATGGGGCTAAAACCTTGGTGCGAAGTCTTTCAAGCTTGGTTTCATTTTTACGATCCGGAGCCATGGTTGCGATAATTTGTCCATTTTGAATGGCCTGGGTTCCCAAGGTGTAGGCATTGGCTAGGGGCAGGAAAATAACCACTAGAAAAAAGCCACTCACACCTGTAACCACAGGTAACACCCATGCTGGTTTTAAACCCTGGATTTTAGATTCCGGGGTCGAAATGTTCCATGCTAGCGCCGCAACCACCCAGAAAGGCACCATGACCGCGGCGAATACAACGCTGCCAGATACACAAAGATTCAATAGCATCGCAATCAACCCCGCCAGCAGGATTTTTGACATCCAGTTTCTGCTGATCGTTATGTTTTCCAACACTCCAATCGCAATGAACCATCCGGCGGTGCGTAGGAGCGCACCAATGCTTTCCTGGATCAAATCGGATGATTGCTTGTATTCAATCCGCAGGACAAACGCGATCAATAATCCAAGCATGCCACCCAGGTAACAAATCCAAGGAGGGATGATGTCCTCGTTTTGAATGCCTGAATATTCAGAATCATGATGCATCAATAGCCGATGAAATAATATCACGATGACGATGGCAAATAAAACTAGCGCGGCGATACCTGCTGAAGACCAAAGTTCGAGGGCGAAGTTGTGCGGGTCCTTTATTTTTTCAAGCGCGCTTTCATTCATGTATCTTGGGTAGGTGTTTGCGAAATTTCCCGGGCCCACCCCAAGAAGAGGGGATTTCTCTATCATTCGCCAGGTGCCCTGCCAGTAATCGACCCGCGCACTCAAGCCACCTGAAGATTCTTTTTTGAACATCCCCGATAGGATGTTGGTTTTCCAGATGATCAATGCGATTATGCAAATAATTGGGAATAAAATAAGAAGCCATTTTCTCCTTGCGGGGTATCCCCGCCAATAATAAAGGCAGCCTGAGACCGTCAATACTATGGCGATCGAACCCATAGCACCCCTGCTGAAGTTAGCCCAAAGCGCGTAAATAAAAGCTCCTGCCATCACCAGGGACAGGGGCAAAAGTATTTTTCTTCTGTTATCAAGAAATGCTGCAAATGGAATTGCTAAAGCGCAGGGCAGCATCAGGGCAAGGAAGCTAGCGAGACTGTTGGGGTGTGAAAAGGTGCTGTAGATATGGGTTTGCATCACACGATTGCGGAGTTGATCGAGGAAATTGTTGTCCGGATCGATACTTCCCGAGCTTTGTTCGATGAAGTCCTTCTTGAGTTTTTCAATGTTGTTTCCATATTGTTCCCGAAGGGTGGGCATTTCCCAGAAGTATTGGTATAGCCCGAAGACAACCACGGCAAATGCTGTGGCGAGTAACGCGTTGAATATGATTTTTTGTTCCTGGTGGCGAATCGTGGCTTGTCTCACAGCAAAGAAACAACATTCCATTCCCAGCATTTCCCATGAGGTGATCCTTGCCGCATATACATTCGCGGCTACAAGTTCTGTGGAGACGAAATACGCTGCTGCGACACCGATCAAACCAATGTCCATGATGCCAACTGGTATAACGGGTACCTTGGCAAGCAGCGCCCAAAGCGCCCAGGCGCTTGCCAGCAGGAACCACATGAGAGTTACGGTGGTTCCACCCGGGTCGGTGATATTGCTTGAGAGGGCGGGGTCCTCGCCACTTACCAGCGGTCTTGCCACTATCAACGCGATGGTTGCGATGAGAAGTATCAATTTGCCATTATCATTGCGCTCCGGTGCCGGTGGAGCAATGATTGTCTCTGGCTTGTCAAATACTTTTTTTGTTTTATTTTTACGGCTGATGATTCTTACTCCAAATCAAAGTTTCATGCGGGCCTTGACCTTAATTCAAGGGCTGCAATGCATGGCACGGATAAACATATACAGGAGAAAAGGCCAAGTGCATGCAAAATGTCATCCACCATCAGGATACCAAGCCCGATCATGGTACCGGCATATTGCAAAAGTAATATTATGTTGACGGCCCTGACTCTTGAAAACCCTCTGGCTTCAAGGCGGTGGGAGAGATGTTGCTTGTCGGGCTTGAAAGGACTTTTGCCCTGGGAAATCCTGATTAAAACCACGCTTGCAAGGTCATAGATGGGAACCAGGAATAATCCGGGAAAAGCCATCCAGCGCCATGGGTCTTTTTCCGCGATGATTGAAACCAGATGAACTGCAACCCAGGCCAGCAAGAATCCAAGTGGAATGCTGCCTGCATCACCAAGAAAAATGCGTGCGGGAGATTTGTTCCACCAAAGGAAACCAATCAGGGCTCCCGCCAGGCAGGGTAATACCACGCAAGCCAAAGCAAATTCAGAGGCAATATTTTGACTCAAACCCAAGGCGATCAATCCGATGGTCAGGATCAAGCCCACGCCTCCAGCCTGTTGATCCATGTTGTCGATCAAGTTAAAAGCGTTGGTAATCAGGGTGATAACGAAAATTTCGAGGGCGACAAACACAAGGTTTTTTTCTGGTTCAACTGAGATAACCATGAGGGCGGCACAACCAAAATGCACCAGTAACCTAGGCCACCAGGGCAAAGGCTTTATATCATCTATCAGCCCGAGGATTGTCAAAGCCAGGATAGCAATTGCTGGAAAAATAAGATTCATTAATCCTCGAGCCTGGTCGGGGAAAAAGAAAATGTATCCAATGAGGTTTATGGCTAATCCAAGCCATAATGCAATGCCCCCCGCCCGGGGTACCGCCTTGATGTGAACTTTTCTTTCATCTGGTTGATCTAGTAATCCAAGCATTGGTGAAACACGGATCGCGATGAACTGCATCATGAAGGAGGTCGCCCAACCTGTGAGAAAAATGGTTGTCGCAGTTAAAAGTGATTCGATCTCAGGAGTATTCATTTTCATGTTTTTTCAGGAGCATTCCTCAGTCGGGGGTAGCAATTTGATTTTATCCCGGTATAAGGATCGTGCTTTTTTCAAGAAAGCTTTTACATGTTCTGTGCGGTAATCCGCATAGGTCCATGGCCAATCAACAAATTCCTTGTCCTGGAAATGAAGAGTGACCTCTGCGAAAATTCCATCCTTCAGGTAAATGCGATGGGCTTGGTCCTTGGTGGTGGCAAGCATGAATTTTCCAAGATTCAGCAATCCCGGGTCTAGGTTCAAGGGCCTGGGTTGGTCGCTCAGGTTTGTGCCATGGGCGGCAGATTCAATCTCATTCGTCATGTTCTTGATTTCAGACAGCTTGGATGGGTCAACAAGTTCTGTGAAGGCGAATAGTTTTTTGTGAAGGTGCCCTCCCATCTCCTTGCTGTAATAGGAGGTCTGGTTGAAATGAAAAGGTTCCGACTCCAAGGCGATTGGGCCAAGATAACGCATCATTTGCTCGATGCCCCAGTTGATCAGGGAAAGATTTTCACTGAAGGCCGCAGTCACCAAAAGGGCGGGAACTACAGGTTTGACGCTTGCCATGGTTTAGGTAATCCGATTTGTTTTTGTGAGTTTGTGTTGTTTCATGAAAATTATTGCACATTTGCGCGTGCATTGCCGCTTTCAATCGCGATAACCGTTGCTGAAGCATATGCCCTGCAATGCGCCAGGCTGGCAATGAAATCAGCCACTCCAGCGGTGCGGGCAAGCAATTTTGCAGACCCATGAAGCAATACCAAGGGTCTGGGGTCCGTATTGATCACCACTTCGACAAGGGTTCTGGGCATTCCCTGCCCAGCATATCCCATGCTTTTGAGGGTCGCCTCCTTGACGGCCCAAAATGCGCTGAAATATTCCAAGGCCCGGGTCCTTCGCTGACAAAACAACAACTCCCTTTCGCTATAAACCCGCGTGAGAAATAGTTCCCCGTGTTGCTTGATCATTTTGCCAATCCGGGAGCATTCAACTATTTCACTGCCTAACCCTTTGATTTCCATGGCTTATTCCCAAACTTTTCTGACTTGTTTGACTACCATGGTAGCAAAACATTTAATAGAGCGTACAATTCATTCCTTGGGAAGTTTAAAAGGATTTACTTGATGTTCACGGATTCAGAAGATTTGTTGGCTGGTCTAAACCATCCCCAGAAGCAGGCTGTGCTGCATGGGGATGGTCCATTGTTGATTCTCGCAGGGGCAGGCAGTGGAAAAACCCGGGTTATCACCCGCAGGATAGCCCAGTTGATGCAGAATGGCGTTCGCCCCCAAAGCATCCTTGCGATCACCTTTACCAACAAGGCCGCGGGTGAGATGCGCAAGCGTGTTGATGCCCTTGTTCCGGGTCATCGTGTGCAGATCAGCACTTTTCACAGCCTAGGGGTGAGGTTGCTAAGGCAATATTCGGATCGACTGGGGCTTAACAAGGACTTTACGATTTATGACCAGTCGGATCGTTCGAAGCTCACGAAAATCGCGATCGAGGATGCCGGGCTTAATGCTGAGCGCTTCACTCCCGATACCATTTCCAATGCGATAAGCAAGGCCAAGAACCAGTTGTTGAGCCCCGAGAAATATGCCCAGGGCGCAAGGGATTTTTTCAGTCAGTCTGTCGCCCAAGTTTATCCCTGCTATGAAAAAAGATTGAGGGAGAGCAACGCACTGGATTTTGATGACCTGCTTTACTGGCCCGCCCTTGCACTTCGTAATGATCCCGAGCTTCGCTCGGAGCTTGATGCCCGTTTTCGCTATGTGATGGTGGATGAATACCAGGATACCAACACGGCCCAGTATGCGATCGCCCGAAACCTGTCACTGGATAATCCCAATCTTTGCGTGGTGGGGGACCCGGACCAGTCGATTTATAAATTCCGGGGTTCCGATATTCGCAACATTCTGGATTTTGAGCGGGATTTTCCCAACGCCACAGTTCTCACCCTTAGCGAGAATTACCGCAGCACCAAGGCCATTCTAAGCGCCGCTGACAAGCTCATAAGTCATAACACCCAGCGCAAGCCAAAGCCTTTGGTCTCGATGAAGGATGGTGGCATGCCTGTGACCCAGATCACTTTCGATAATGGTGCCGAGGAGGCCAACGGTGTTGCAAAAAGAATCGCGCAGCAGGTTAATTCGGGGAACCGCTCCTTCCGCGACTTCGCGGTTTTTGTGCGCATGAACGCCCTCACCCGCAGCTTGGAAAATGCCTTTTCCAGGCATCGCGTGCCTTACCAGATTGTCAAGGGGATGGCATTCTTCGACAGGAAAGAAATTCGCGATGTGCTTTCCTATCTTCGCCTGCTGGTGAATTCGCAGGATAATATATCGTTTTTAAGGGCGGTAAATGAACCTGCCCGGGGTATTGGTAAAGTATCTCTTGATCATCTTAAAAATTACGCGGAGCCTCGTGAAATCAGTCTTCTTGGTGCTTGTGGGGTTATTGAGAAAATTACGACCATCAAGGGAAAGGCGGCATCGGGACTGAGGGATTTCGCGATACTTATGAAGGACCTAAGGGAATTGCTTGAACATCCACCCCATGAGGTGATCGCCAGGACACTTGATGCCTCAGGGTATCGTGAGATGTTACGCCGAAGCAATGACCCTGAAGATCAGGAAAGACTTGCCAACATCGAGGAGCTCGTGTCTGCTGCCAGGCAGTTTCAGGTTGAGGATCGTGAACCAACGCTTGCGGATTTCCTTGAAAATATCTCGCTTGCAAGCGATACCGATGCGCACGACACTGAAAAGGATTCTGTCTCCGTGATGACGCTTCATGCCGCAAAAGGTCTGGAGTTCCCTGTTGTTTACATGCTCGCGATGGAGCAAGGAATATTGCCCCATGATCGTTCACTGGAAAATGACGAGGAACTTCAGGAGGAAAGAAGACTTGCGTTTGTTGGCATGACCCGCGCGATGCATGAATTGTATCTTTGCAATGCGCGGATGCGCGATTTCCGGGGCTCGGTGATGTTTACCGCCCCCAGTATGTTTCTTGGCCAGTTGCCCGAGGCGGAGATCAAGGTGATCGAAGAGGGGCCGGGAAGTGCAATGGATGCCATGTTGCGCGGTCCGGGAAAGGATTCCCAAATGACCCAGGGATGGAGAAGCAACCAACTTAAAGCCCCCGTGGTTGCACCGATCAGCCCCATGCCTGTAAAGGATGGTAATTATTCAGAGGGGTTGGTGGTGAAACATCCCGCCTACGGAAAAGGTATCATCACCGAGGTGAGCGGCTATGGTGCGATGAGGAGGTTGAAAATCAGGTTTCAAACCGCTGGGGAAAGATCTTTCATCGCTGACAAGGTGCAGTTGGAGATAGTTCGAAACCAGTAGATTGGAAGTATTTTTGATTTTGATCCCATTTCATTCATTTCTTCATTAAGATAGCATCAATAGATAAGGAAATCCTTGGTTAAGAAAGGGAGTTTTTATGACTGATTTCAGTCAGGGTGAGTTGCAAAAGAAAAAATGCCTTCCTTGCGAGGGCGGACTGCCATCCTTGACTGCGGGTGAGGCCGCGATGTACCTCGTGGGAGCGCCGGGCTGGCAGCTTTCACAAGATGGCCTTAGAATCCGAAGAGAATGGAAGGTGCAAAATTTCACCGATGCGATCGCGTTCTTCCATGAGGTGACAAAAATCGCGGAGTCTGAGGGTCATCATCCGGACCTGCATCTCACGAATTATCGAAATGTCTGCATTGAGCTTTGGACCCATGCGGTGGGCGGGTTGACTGAGAATGATTTCATACTCGCTGCCAAGATCAATTCTGTTGAAGTGGCCTTGAAACAATAAAAGGAGTTTTAATGGATAAGCGCCTGGTAAAAGTGGGCCAATGGGAGGTGGGACCTCAAAAGCCTCTCCTTTGGATTCTCGGTCCGTGTGTGATTGAATCCCGTGACCTTGTACTTTCCGTTGCTGACAGAATTCTTGACATAAGCAGGAAGCTGCATATACAGGTTGTTTTCAAATCATCCTTTGACAAGGCAAATCGCAGCTCGGGAAAGACTTTCCGTGGCCCTGGTATCGAGGAAGGCCTGAAGATACTTGATGAAGTCAAAAATAAAACGGGTTTACCCGTGTTGACTGATATCCATGAAGCCGACCATGCATCTGCAGCCGCGCAGGTGTGTGAAGTCCTTCAAATTCCAGCCTTCCTTGCCAGGCAGACGGACCTTCTATTTGCAGCGGGCAAAACAGGTAAAGTGATCAATGTGAAAAAGGGCCAGTTCATGGCTCCATGGGATATGAAAAATGTTGTCAGTAAACTTGACGAGGTTGATAACAATCGATTGTTGCTTACTGAGCGGGGTGCCACATTTGGTTATGGCAACCTTGTGAGTGACATGAGATCCATACCCCTCATGCAGGATCTTGGGCCACCAGTCATTTTTGATGCCACGCATAGCGTTCAAATGCCCGGGGGCGCGGGCGACCGCAGTGGTGGTGACAGGCGAATGGTTCCCTACTTGGCCAAGGCCGCTGTTGCCGCCGGTTGTGATGGTATTTTCATTGAAACCCATCCCAATCCGGATAAGGCCCTCAGCGATGGCCCCAATATGATCGCACTTGACAATCTTTCTGATTTGATTTCAACCTGTCTGCGTATCAGGCAGGCCATTCAATTACCTTGATCAGTCATTGATTTTGTAAATGGATTTATCATGAGTTCCGATGCACAAAACACAATTCCTGAAGAACCCAAAAAAAACAACACTCTGGTAATTGGTATGATAGCAGCGGTTTGTTTGTTTTCAGGAGTTTTGCTTTTCTTCACCTTTTCCTCCAACCCGGTCAAGAAGGAATCTGAAAAGAATAACACAGCCAACATTCCCGAAGATGCCTCGTTGAAGGCCGCACAGGATCTTTTGACCAACGACAATGACCTGGCCTCCTGTAAAAACGCCCTGCAGCAAATAAACAACCATCTTGCAACCCACCCCAATGAAAAACCTGCTACTTTTTCCAAGGAAAAAAAAGACATTTATTCCAAGTTCGGCATGAATGACCAGCAGTTCAATGAGATTGATTCGCCAACTTTCACCCAGCTAGATCCACATTATCTTGAGGAAAGATTGATGTTCAGGGATATAGCCCGTTTTCTTGAGCCGCCCACATTGGGAGTTAGACAAGTCAAGGCTTCCATTAGTGAAATTTCAAGCCAGGCTTTCATGTGGGTGATCCGGGAAATGCGGCTTACTCCTAGAACCAACAATCCTGTTCCCCCGATATATGCATTAAGAAGAGGCTGGGGAAGCAGTTTTGAGCGGTCACTCGCTTTCTTGTCTCTGCTGGAACAGTTTCTTTACGTGGGCGAAAAAAACGAGCAACTAACAGGATGCTTGTTGCTTCTTCAGGGCAAGGAGCCTAACGCCCCGCCTCGGTTCTGGGTGGGTGTGGTTGATGAAACAGGCAATGATCTATACCTGTTTGACCCTGTGCTTGGCCTTCCCCTTCCCGGAGGCAAGGAAGGTAAACCATTGCTTCTTACCGAGCTAAAAGCTGACCCCAAAAAAATCAGGGTCTTGGATTCTGACCAAGCTCCCTACGATGTGCAGGCTGATCAAATAGGCAGGATAGCACCGGCAATGGCAACTTCCTTGTCTTCGCTTTCCCCTCGCATGAAACTTCTCGAGGATAAATACCTACCAGCGGGGGCAAAAGCCAGGCTTGCCTCCGATTTGGAATCTATAATTGCGAAAATTGAAAAAGCATGCAGGCCTTCCCTTGGGCCAACAGCAAAGGTTTTATTAATGGTCCCCGCGGTGGAATCCCTGCGAATGTTTCTTTCCCCTGACAATGGCGGTTTCGCATCGCCTCAGGTTTTCCAGATCTATCAAACTGAATTGATACCCCAGACCGCAATACCCCAGCAGTTACAAAAAGCGCCCCATCCCCTTATTCTTGAGAACATAGGCAATATGTTATCCAGGCCTTTTGTCGCCTCTGCCCTGGAACCCAAGCTGCCCCGGGATCAAATGCTTCATGCCCGATATGCAAAGGCTGTTCCCGACCTTGTGCGTGAGGGGGATGAACTCCGGATTCAGTTGCGTGGCGCGGAGACAGATCCCAATCTGCCCCAGCGGATCAACGGTTGGATGGATTCCGCAAAACAAGTCTTCGTCGAATTTGATGCTGTGATGCAGAACAAGGAAAGAACACAGGATGATCTTGCGAAGATCAATCTTCAAATTCGAAAATTATTTCAAAAGGGGGAAAAAGATCTCCTGATGATGATCGCGGGCTCCATAGGCCGGCCAAGGGGTGAACAGATTTCCTGGCTTCTCGCCTTATGCAAGAATGAGCTTGCGGAGCAACAACAACGCAGGTTTGATATTCAATCCAAATCTTCCCCCCCCAGCCAGTTGGCTCAGCAGGACAGGCTTAATAAATGGAAGGATTGTGAAAGCGCGTGGCGCAGATATCTCGAGGAATTTCCCATGGGTGCTGGGGCACCGCATGGCAAACTTCTCTGGGGATATGCATTGATGAACATGGGCGAAAAAGAATCCGCGATAAACGCCTGGCAGGATGTCTCAAGGCCCATGGCTCCGCAGGAAAAAGCCGCCCGACTTTTTCTAGCAAAATCCCTCAAGGAAAAGAAATAAATGCAAAGAAAACGTAGCTTGTGTTCTGCTTCCCAGTGATTTTCATTTTTTATAATTATCCACACTGCCAAGACGCAAGATATGCAAGGCAAGAAATAAGTGTATTTCGATGAAAAGACAAAGTACTGATTTAGGGCGTATAATTCTTGTCATTACACGAAAATCAAAATTAATTGGCATCTTTGATGAAATTTCATTAAATATTTGCTAGTAAATGTTTTGTCATTACAGTTTTTTAACAAGGGATTATCATGGCGCACACATTGAAGCGGAAGACCAGGATCAAAAGGCAAAATATCAAAAGGAAGCGTCAGCGCTTTTTGAAAAAGGATCGCTAAGCTTTTGCAGATTTCAAAATTGATTCCTAATCATATTATTTAAGGCATCCTGCTTAAGGTGGGATGCCTTTGTTATTAAGATTACTATTTAATAATTCTGTTTTTATGGATCTCTCGAATTCGAAAAATATGAATCTTTGACTCTTCATGATCTTCATCAAGTTCGGTTTTTCTTTTTGTTTGTTGGAAGGAATGAATTTTTGAAGTTATTGTGGCAATCATTAGATCTGCTTAATCTCTTGAAGATCATTGACATTCGTTTCTAACGGCGCTTAATATAATCATGTACCTGTTTTGATCCCGCCAGAAATATTCATTTGAAAGATTTTTAAAAATGACATCTTTACATTCTTTTTTTTTCTCGTTATCGATTGGTAAAATTATAGCGCTGTGTGTTTTTATAATATCTTTTTATCACCCCACCCAAGCCCATGCTCTCTGTGGTTTGCAGGAAGCAGCAATCGACGCTATTAAAAATATAAAGGATGCTGATGCCCAAAAGATGTGGTACCTCAGACTGGCTCAGGGCAGGTCTTATTGTTTGATTTGTCATGAAAGTGGTTCTCCCGGCCCCCGTAATGCCTATGGAAATGCAATTGATGTATTGCTGACTGGCAATGATCGTTTTGATCCATCAAAAAAAAGGGAAGCGGGCCAAAGGGTTAATGAAGTTCCCGCATATCCAGGAATGAAAAACTCCCCAACCTTCGGTGATTTAATTTCACGGGGAATTTTACCAGTATCCGGTTTGCCCACCTCACCACCCCCTTTTAAGAACTTGGTTCCAAAACAATCCAGGCAAATCACACCCGTGCAGGCTCGTGAACTGGTTGATGATGCCCATGCGAAATCAAGTTTTGGAATATTGCAGCTAAGCGATTTAGACACAACCAGCCCAGAGGTTGCTTTTGAGCTTTCCAAGTTCAGGGGGGAAATGTTGATTCTTGGGATTACCTCCCTTTCCCCGGAAGTCGCAAGGGAGTTTGCGCAAAGTAAATCTGCAACAATTTGGTTTCATTCCCTGACTTCGGTCTCTCCTGAATCGGCAGATGCTATTTCAAAATTTCCCGGAAATCTCGCGATGACGGGTTTGGTGGATCTTAAATCGATTTCATTGGCGCTAAAACTTACCCGTCGTCTTTCAGGATTGGCCTTGCCTTATCTGGGCCAGATCACCCCGGAGATTGCTGGGGCATTGAGTCAGGCAAAATATGGTCTTAATCTTGCGGGCCTGACGGAGTTGTCTCCTGATTGTGAGGAGAAACTTGCCGCCACTGTCGGTTCTCTTTCTTTACCTAACTTGAAAAAGTTGAATTCGCTGGCCCTTGTTCAGAAACTGGCTTCGAATACCAGCATAGTTCTTCCAAATGTCAATCGTCTTTCGGTGGATCAAGCTCAGATTCTTGCAAAGATTGAGCGGCCGCTTTACGGTAGTATCTTGTTTTCGCTGGCAGCATTTACTCCTGAAATCGCTGATGTATTTGCGAATAATCCAAATAAATTTCAAACTGTTGGAATGTCTTTTGCTGGTTCAGGGCCAATTTCTGTTGAAGCCTTGAAAAAATTAATCAAGGCTCGAATTCCCTTGGATTTGCGCGATGTTGAAAAGTTATCTCCTGAGATACTTGCCATGGTCAAGTCGGAGGCAGGCTTACCAGACCCGCCACTTGTTTGTGAAAAACTCATGGGAGCTAAAAGTAACTGTTCCCGTTGTCATGGCAGATTTGGATTATATCCCACTTTGAGCCTGCCTTCCTTGCGAAGTTTGGAATCCCAATTGGATTTGGATTCTTTGCTCAGGTGTGGGGCCAAGATTGATGGTGTTAAATTTATTTCCACGGATGCCACCCTTGCAGTTCGTTCGCTACCCGAATTTAAGGCCCCCTTGCCCACACGGTATTCACTTTCACTTCCCTCGCTTGAAAAATTGGATCTTAAATCAGCAGAGGGCCTTATGGTGAAGCAGTTCTCGGGCATTTATCTTCCAGGTCTGCGGGAAATTTCAACGGAAGCTCTGAAACTTGTGGTTAAGCAAAGCAATGTATTGACGCTGGGTATCAATAATCTTTCACCCGAAGCTGCTGCCGTATTCAAGGATATGTACAGTTCCCCTGAACTTTTTGGTGGTGGCTCACTTTGTTTTTCAGGATTGACTGAAATGTCACCTGAGGCAGCACGGGAACTTGTAAGGGCCCTTAATCGGGGTGAGTTTGATCCCGGAATCTCAAAGGGGGGTAAATATAAACGTTCGCCAAGGTTGTTTATCGGTGGTGAATACACCGAGACCGCATCTGCAACACAGGTGACCAAATTAAGCCCCGCGCTTGCTAAAGAGTTGGCAAAGTATGATGGCATGCTGGCTATTGTCGGGCTTAGGGAACTTTCCTTGGAAGCTGCATCAGCACTTTCAGAATATAAAGGTCCACGGTTGTCCTTGTTAGGCCCTGCGTTGGAAAAATTATCCCCTGAGTTGGCTGAGATTATATCTGGGTTTGACGCGGAACTTGAACTACCCCTGCTGGAACTTAACTCAGTGGCTTTGGCGCAAAAATTATCCCGGCAGCGCATCAGGGCATTTGAAAAGATAGAAAAGGTTTCTGCTGAAGTCATCCCTGTTCTTGTGGGATATCAGGATATTCTTGAATTGCGAAATTTATCAAGGCTTGATTCTCCCGAGTTGGCCAAGCGATTGTCTGAGGGAAGTTCCGGGGCGGTGCTTTCCACATTGAAATATATCTCCCCTGTTGCGGCCGATGTAATTCTTGCTAATTCAAAGCAGGTTGTTTTTTATCTCCCGGTGCTGGATTCGGTGGAGTTGGCAAATGTGCTTGCGAAGGGGGTGCAGGGAGTCAAGTTGCCCCGACTTAAAGCAGTTACCCCGGAGGTTTTGGAAATCCTCAAGAGGTCGAGTTGGATTAAAACTCCCGCCTTGGATTTAATTCATGTGATGGCCCCTATTTCAGGTAAACCATGAATGGATCAATATTACATGATTGGTTGTGACTAAATTTAGTGTGAATGATGATAAATAATAGTTATTTCAGGTCAATTATGGTTGCTGGCCCCGCGTCCTTTGTTGTGGCGTGTTTCCTCCTTGCGGGCTCAACCTCCGATGTCAAAGATTTAAGCAAAGGTTTGCTTGGTTATTGGAAACTTTTTGGAGATTGCAAGGACCATTCGGGTAATGGCCATGATGGAACAAATCATGGTGTTGATCTGAAGAATAGTTTCTTTGATGGTAAAGCCGCATTTGTGGAAGTGCCCGCGAAAGAATCTTTACAAGTGGGCAAAGGCGATTTTACGGTTTCCTCTTGGGTTCACACGGACAGGATCATTGATGACACATTAGGTGATATTTTTAATTTTTATGATTCATCCATTCGTCGAGGTATAAATTTTGGCCTTCACTCCAGTGCTGGAGGTTACCAATCTTCGGGAGATGATCGAAAGGTTTATTTTGGGATGGACAATGGCTTGCCAGATGATTGGATGGATTGTGGCAGGCCAAACCCTACCAGCAATTATGTGAGTAATTCACTGACGGTTCACAATGGTGATCTTTATGCCGGGACAATTGACGCCAAGGACGAAGCTGATTGGTGCCATGTTTATCGCTATGCGGGTGGTAAGGAATGGATTGATTGCGGTCGGGTGGGAAATGGCAAGACAACGGGTGTGATGGCGTTGATAGTTCATCAGGACAAGCTTTACGCGGGCACTTCAACTTATGATTGGACGCGGGTTTTTTCAGGTAATTATGAAACTTGCCATGTTTACCGTTATGAGGGTGGCAAGGAATGGGTTGATTGCGGCCAGGTGGGTAATATGCTACGCATCAACTGCATGGCTTCCTATGGTGGTAGATTATATGTTGGTGGTGACCGTGGAATGCCGCCGCCGGGTGAAAAACAGTGGACTGGCAGACCTTATCAAATTTTTGTGCATGAGGGGGGAACCAAGTGGGGTGTTGCGGGAACTTTTCCGCCCGAACCACCTCATAGTCTTTATCCACATGCAATGGCGGTTCATGATGGCAAACTTTACGCGGGGTATCCCAATGTGTTCTCATACGATGGCCGAAAGTGGGAATTTGCAGGCACGCCCTTGGGTAACACACCAGTCGATCTAAAACCGCATTTACAAGTGCATTCTCTATCGGTGTTTCGTGGGAATTTAATCGCAGGGATGTGGCCTGAGGCCCGTGTTGTTCAACATGAGAATGGAATCAAATGGTCTGACCGTGGTCATCTTGGTGATGGAACTGAAATAAACGCATTGTGCGTTTACAATGGAAAACTCTATGCCGGTGCCATTCCAAGGGGGGAGGTATCACGCTTTGACGATTCAACCGGTTGGACTTCACTAAGAAAGTTTTTTTCTCCAAAGGGTTGGGAACCAGGACCCGCCACGGCGCCTGTTAGGGCGGAAATCAATAATTGGACCCGGGTCACCAGCTTGTCAATTTTTCAAGGACGGATGTTTGCAAGCCTGGGAAGTTGCACCAGTTCCGTGAATGACGCACCTGCCGGAATAAGGGGTAGTGTCTATTCCATGAGGGCCGGGCAATGTGTCACTTATGACAAAGACCTTGGCCAAGGTTGGAATCATCTGGCCGCGGTAAGAAAAGGTGATGAATTGCGACTTTATGTGAATGGAAATATGATATCCAAGTCTTCGCCTTTCAATCCGCAGGATTACGACCTTACTGTCAAAAAGCCTTTGAAAATAGGTTTCGGAGAATATGACTATTTTTCAGGTCGGATACGCGAGGTAAGATTTTACAACAGGGCCATTTCAGAACAAGAAATCGCAACGCTGCAGGGAATCAACCGTCCCTGAGACCTGGCATAAAAAATCTTTTGATAGTTATAAAACCTATTCCTAGGGCAATTACCATTCATCTGCGACTAAAGTTTGTAGCTAGCGGAAAGCTCGTAAAAACATTTGCAGCATCCAAGTAAATGTTTTAATTTTTAGCGGTAAATGTTTCTCTACCTAGGCGATGTTCTTTTATATAACGAGGTTTAAAATGATTCGATTATTTAGTTTTTGTTTTGAGGTGTTTTTGGCTGGTTCTTTTAATCTAGTTGGCCAAACAACAAATAAAGAAGCGGAAGATGCCTTAGCTAAAGGCCTTAAAGCCTATGAGAACAATAAGGTAGAAGCAGCCATAAAGCTTTATACCAAGGCGATTAAATTAGATCCGGATTTTGCGGAGGCCTATTACAATCGCGGCGAAGCGAATTCCTACTAAGAGAAGTATCCCGAAGCTCTAGCAGATTACAACAAAGCCATAGAGCTGAACTCTAAGTACAGTATGGCGTACTATGGCCGTGGTAATGTGTATTCTGATTTGGAGCAATACCCTGAAGCCATTGCGGATTTTACTAAGGCAATCAAGTTAGATTCTAAGAATGCGTTGCTCTACAACGATCGAGGTTTTGCATATTCGGCATTAAAGAAGTACGCTGAAGCTATAAAAGATTATACCAAGGCGATTGAGTTAGATGCAGACGATGCAAATTCCTATTACAACAATCGTGGTGATGCGTATTCAGCATTAAAGAAGTTTGCCGAAGCCGTGGAAGATTACACGAATGCAATAAAGCTGGACCCCAAGGATTCGTCGGCATATAGCAATCGTGGTGATGCATATTCTGAGTTAAAAAAGTTGCCCAAAGCGATGGAAGATTTCAATAAGGCTATCAAACTGGATCCGAAGGATGCCATGGGCTATGTTGGACGGGGTGGTGTGTATTGGAAGCAGACGATAGAATTTGAAAGTGTAGAAGACCTTGATAAAGCTAAAGCGAAAGCTTCTGAAGCCTTGGTCGATTTCAACAAGGCAATCAAGTTGGACCCTAAGTATTCCAAGGCATATAGTCGCCGTGGGGAAGTTTACCGAACCCAGGGCAAAATTCCTGAAGCCATGGCTGATTTTAATAAAGCTGTTAAATTAGATGCTAAAAATCCGGATTTTTATATATTTCGTGCCGGAGTGTATATGGATCAGGAAAAAGTGCCCGAAGCCCTAGCGGATTATTCCAAGGCGATTGAGTTGAGGCCTGATGATAAATCCTACCTTTCTCGGGGGATGGCGTATGACAGTTTAAAGAAGGTCCCTGAAGCCCTAGCGGATTACACCAAGGCAATTGAACTAGATCATAACAATGTGGGTTATTACATCTTTCGGGGTAGTGCGAA
>SYCV01000085.1 GCA_005786805.1 Planctomycetia bacterium
AAGGCAACATAAAACTAAAAAAGAAATAGATGACAAACTAAAATTGCTGGAGTTTCCTATGGACCTTCATGACCTGATCGTTGAATTGCGCGAAGACAACAAAACCAAGATCGTGCTTCTTGTGGCTGATGGTTTGGGTGGCTTACCAATGTCACCTGGCGGCAAAACAGAACTTGAATCAGCCAGCACACCTCATCTTGATGCACTGGCGCGAGAGGGCATCTGCGGAATGAGCATCCCTGTTTTGCCGGGAATAACTCCGGGAAGTGGTCCCGGTCATCTTGGTCTTTTTGGATACGATCCACTCAAATACAGAATCGGCCGTGGAATTCTCGAGGCATTGGGCATCAACTTTGAAGTTGGCAAGAATGATGTGGCAATTCGCGGTAATTTTTGCACCGTTGATTCCGAGGGAAAAATATCAGACCGTAGGGCTGGACGCCCCACCACGGAACGATGTGTTGAAATGTGCAAAAAACTCAAGCAGATTAAAATTCCCGGAGTTGAAATTTTCGTTGAACCTGTTCGGGAGCATCGTTTTGTGGTTGTTTTTCGCTCTCCAGGATTGGGCGACGGGGTTAACGATACTGATCCTCAGCAAGTTGGCCTCAAGCCCTTGTTGGCAAAAGGGGAAGACCCTGCTTCCGCAAAAACAGCAGAAATAACGAATAAATTTGTGCAAGAAGCATCCGCGGTACTTGCCAGTGATACCCCTACCAACATGATTACCCTGAGAGGCTTTGCGACCTTCCCCAAAATAGCCACCATGCAACAAGTATATGGCCTTAGGTCCGCTGCGATTGCAGTTTATCCTATGTACAAGGGATTAGCCCGCCTTGTAGGGATGGATATTTTAAATGCGGGCACATCTTTGAGCGACCAGGTTGAAACCCTTAAAAAATCTTGGAATGATTACGAATTCTTTTTCATGCACTACAAGTACACCGATAGCACTGGTGAAGATGGTAATTTCCAAGCCAAGGTGGATATGATCGAGAAGCTTGACTCCGCAATACCTGCAATAAAGGCACTAAAACCCGATGTTTTAATAGTCACGGGCGACCATAGCACACCTAGCAAGCTCAAAAGCCATAGCTGGCATCCAGTCCCAACATTGATAGCTTCCGCAAGCTGCAGAACCGATGGGGTTACAGAATTTGGAGAATCTTATTGTCTCCAAGGTGGTCTTGGACATTTCGAAGCCAAATACCTTATGAGCCTTGCAATGGCCCATGCGGGAAAACTTGGTAAATACGGCGCGTAATATAACAACTTGCATAGGCACCGATAATTTAAGCTGCTTTTAACCCGGTGCCTTGCAAGTAAAAGAATATGATCTAAAGGTCGTCCTCAATCTTGGCCAAGGGTTTAGAAGGTTGTTTCTTATTGCCCTTTTCGGCCTTCAACCTCAAAAAAGCTTGTATAAAAGCTGTTATCTCCCCATCGAGGACTTCAAAAACCTGCGCTGTATGGTGATCAGTTCGCACATCCTTTGCCAAGGTATATGGCTGCAAGACATAATTACGAATCTGATAACCCCAAGCCACTTCACCCTTTTCATCGTAAAGCTTTTCAACCTCGGCTTTTCTTTTTTGCTCCTCAATCCGATAAAGCTTGGCCTTTAATAATTTCATGGCAAGGTCATCATTTTTATGCTGGCTTCGCTCACTACGACTCTCAGCCGCTATTCCAGTCGGCTTATGAATATAGCGCACACCACTTTCTGTTTTATTTTGATGCTGCCCACCGGGGCCACCGCTACGAAATGTCTGCCTTTCAAGCTCATCAGAACGAATTTCAATGTTGATACTCCCATCAATCTCGGGCATCACATCGACTGCAGCAAAGGAAGTATGCCTTTTTGCATTTGAATCAAACGGGCTGATGCGCACCAATCGATGCACACCAGCTTCACTTTGAAGATTACCATATGCGAAATCACCTGTCACATGCAGGGTCGCATTCCTGATCCCCGCCTCCTCATTACGAAGTTCATCAACGATCTCAGTCTTATAGCCATTTCTTTCAGCCCAACGAGCATACATTCGAAGCAACATCTGAGCCCAGTCACAAGCCTCAGTACCACCACCACCAGCCTGAATTCGCAGGTAGGCATTACTGGCATCTTGTGGCCCATTTAACATGGATCGCAATTCAAATTCCGCTAAATTGGCATCGGCCTTGTCAAGTTCCAATGCAAGATCAGGCTCCAAGGATGCATCCTCCTCGCACAATTCCGCGAGGGCACCAATGTCCAGATTTACCGACTCAATTTCCTCATAGGGTTTCAAGAGTCCATTCAAAGGTTTTAGCGCGTTAATCGTCTGCTGGGCTTTTTCCTGGTTGTCCCAAAAATCAGGCCCACCCATCAAATCAGTCAAATTCTGTCTCTGCACTTTTTTTCCAGCAATGTCAAAGAGAATCCCGTAGCTGAGTCAACCTGGTCGTCAAATTTTCAACTCGTCTCTTTAATTCACTATTCATTCTGCAATCCTTTAAACCAATGAGATTTTATCCCAAAAAACAATGTGAATTCCTTACAAGTTCTCATAATATCATATTATGCGCTAATGACATCAGATCATTCCCCAAAGGTCGAGAACAATGGAATTCAAAGGTAAAACAATCCTGGTAACCGGTGGTGGCAGTGGGATAGGACAATCCTCCGCACAAGCTTTTCATGACCTTGGGGCAAAGGTGGTGATTTGCGGGCGAAACAAGGAAAAACTTGAAAATGCCGCTTCGCTGATCTCAAAATCCCGTGACAGGCTTTTAGCTGTCCCCTGCGATGCGGGCAAACCAGAGGAAGTTTCAAACACGGTGGCCTTGACCGTCAAAAATTTTGGCCCCATTGACATCTTGGTGCATTGCGTGGGAATGAACCTCAAGGAAAGGTCTTTTCAGGAACTCAATCCCGAAAGATGGAGGTCCCTTGTCGAAGGAAACCTGGATAGTGCCTATTATGTGATTCACGAAGTACTTAAAAATATGAGGCCCCGTAAGACGGGATTGGTGATAGTCGTAAATTCCATTTCCGGATTAAGAGGCAATCCGTTGGGTGGGCCTGGTTATGTTGCTGGAAAATTCGGACTCAATGGTCTGGTTGTGGCGACGGCTGCTGAAGAATCCAAAAACAACATCCGATTTTGCAGCATTTTCCCTGGAGAGGTCAACACTCCCATTTTGGATGCAAGACCTAATCCTGTCTCCGATGAGCATAAAAAATCAATCCTTCAACCCGCTGATGTGGCCCAGAGCGTTTTATTTGTGGCTAGATTACCTGAACATGTTGTAATTCCTGAACTTGTGATCATTCCCTCAAAGGCCACTTTTATTTAATTTAAATTCAAGTTCTAGCTGATATCTCAATTACAATTGCGGAAATGTTATCAGTAGACCCGTTTTTCAAAGCAACTTGGCAAAGCTTAGCTGCTAGTCCATCCATTGGCTCTTTTAAAAGATATTTTTCAATCTCATCATCTTCAACACTTCCAGATAATCCGTCAGAGCAAATCAAATACCTTTGACCCAAACTCAAATGGTGCACAAAAACATCTGGTCCACCCCTCAAATCCTTGGATCCCAAATATTTGTAAATTCGATGCCTGAACGGATGTTTTGCAACTTGAGCCAGTGTTATGGTTCCGGCAATGTATAGCGCATGGGCAAAAGAATGGTCAGCAGTTATAAGAGATAATTTACCCTGATCCAAAACATAGCACCTGCTATCCCCAAGGTTTGAAATCAAAACATTAGAGCTTTCATCCCTGCAAAAAAGGCCAACCATCGTGGTGCCCATATTGCAAAGTTTCGGATTATCCCGACCCATATTCAAAAGATTAGCATTTGCAGACATATAACCATTTTGAATTAAGGCAGTATCCCCAGCTTCAGAACCATCCAGAAATGGCCCTTGACTGAAAATCTCTTTTTCAATGGTTTTAATGGATTCAATGCTTGCAACTTCACCAGATGCATGACCGCCCATTCCATCAGCAACCAAAGCCAAAAATAAACCATCAGACTTGATGCATTTGATAGCGTCTTCATTATTCGATCTCAACCCCTGAATAGATTCAGAGGAAACAGTAAAGTCCATTGCCATCAATTGCTATTAATTGCCCTTTAAATCAATGATTAAAAATTTTCGCACGGCAGTAAAACCTATCATAATTAAGCATAACCATCTATAAACAATTATCAAATTTGCCTTTAAAAAGGATTTGTTTCAAAATCTCAGGTTTAAAGTTCGGGACTGCAATATTTATTGATAGAATTACGATAAGTAAATATCTCAAGGAGAATACATATGCCTGTTGAAATGGAACTTCGAAGAATTATTATCAGCGAAATTCATGAGCAACAAGTTATTATTTTAAAAGAATTGGATGGTGATAGAAGTTTCTCTATCCAAATAGGAATTTTTGAAGCAACAAGCATCGATCGCAAAATAAAAAAAATTCCCTCGCCCCGACCATTGACCCACGATTTACTTTGCCAAACCATACATTCTCTAGGAGGAGAACTACAGGAAATACAAATAACCCAACTCAAAGAAAAAACCTATTTTGCAACACTTAAGATAGGGCAAAATGGGAGGGTTGTAGAAGTTGATTGCAGGCCAAGTGATGCGATTGCACTCGCAGTAACCATGGATGTGCCAATTTTTGTTTTTGAAGATGTTTTGAATCAAATCAACGAAGAAATATGATGTTTTAACCTGTTTTTTGACATTTATTAAATAATCATCTTCCCAAATTAAGCTTTTTACCTCTTTTGCCCGATAAAAATGGTCTAGATAGATTCATCAAAAAACCTTATACGGACATTCCTTGAAGCAGATGAGTTTGTTTTTGCTTTATATTTTTATTTTTTGATTATTATGTTTGTTATTGGGGGACATTTAAATGCCAGTTTCTTCCACCGCAAAAATTCACCCATCCGCAATTATATCATCCGATGCTGAAATCGGTGAAAATGTTGAAATTGGAGCACTTACGATCATTGATGGACCGGTAAAAATTGGTCATGGAACAATTATCAAGCCAGGGGTCAAACTTTTTGGCAACCTATTTCTTGGTTCAAAAAACATCGTTTACAGTGGCGCAATTCTTGGTGAAGCACCTCAACATTTAAAATATGATGGAGAACCCACCAGAACCATCATAGGAAACAATAATGTTATCAGGGAAGGCGTCACCGTTCACCGTGGGACCACCTACTCCAATGAAACAATAATTGGAAGTGGCAATTTTTTAATGGCAAACAGTCATGTCGCTCATGATTGCCGAGTTGGAAATGGGTGTATTCTTGCGAATGGCGCACTTATGGGCGGTCATTGTGTTTTGGAGGATGGTGCGTTCTTATCAGGTAATTGCGCAGTGCACCAATTTGCCAAAGTTGGAAGGTTGGCACTTTTAAGCGGGGTTTCCGCCACTACCAAGGATATTCCTCCATTCATCATTATTCAGCGAATCAATGTGGTTTCCGGAGTTAATGTGATTGGGATGCGAAGAGCGGGTATTTCACCAACTAGCATAGATGGGATTAGAAAGGCATTTCATACCATCTATCGCGAAAACCTACTTTTGCCTCAATCTCTTGTAAAGGTTGAAAAAGAATTAGGCCATATCACAGAAGTGGCAGAATTCATAGCATTTATCAGAGGTGCTAGCAGAGGAATAAGCCTTGAAACCAACAGGTTTGAAGCTGCAGCCTAATTTTTAGCTTCCAATTCTTTCACCAACTGGGCAAGCAACTCTGGCTTATCCTGTTCAACCAAGTGTTTGATTCTGGACTCAGCGATTTCCAATTTTTTCATGGCTTCAATGATTGTGGCCCAAACTTTTTCCCTTTTCTTGCCACTGCTTAGATACAATTCTCCCACTAATTCAGCTAATCTTTGATGGGCGATTGGATTCTGATTATCATAATAGCGTTTGATGACTTTTTGCTGATAAGGCGTGTAATCTCTAGCCAAGTTAAACCTCCACAAATTGTTTGAATTATCACCATCCAAACTTTGATTGATAGTTGATTAAAATATATACCATACTTTGAACTTTCCGATTAATTTGATTCTCGAGTTTTTAATAAAATTGTATATTTGCCAATTATTTTCAAGTACATGCTAACTGGAGTCCTCATTTGCGCTTAGTAATCCAAAGGGTTTCAATGGCTAAAGTTACCATGGAAAACTCCATTTTAGGCGAAATTCAAAAAGGATTGCTAATTTTAGTCGGAATAACAACAGGTGACACCGTTGAAAAAGCTGCCTGGCTAGCGGAAAAAGCCGCCAGCTTAAGGATTTTTCCTGATTCAAATGGAAAAATGAATCTTGATGTAGTTGAGGCAAAAGGTGAAATTCTGGTGGTAAGCCAATTCACTCTCTATGGCGATTGTTCAAAAGGAAGAAGACCAAGTTTTATCAATGCCGCTAGACCGGAAATCGCAGAACCACTTTACGAACATTTCATCCAAAAACTAAAATTACTTGGAATAAGAACTCATACTGGGAAATTTGGCGTTGATATGAAGGTTGAACTAGTTAATGATGGGCCGGTAACCTTGGTTGTAGACGCCTGAAGCTTTTAGATTACGGAGAAGCAAAATGTCCAACGGCATATTTCGCAGGAAATCGCTTGAACGAGTGATGGCGGATTCAGTGAGCGGTCATAACCTGAAGCGAGTGCTTGGTCCCTGGGCTTTAACTGCATTGGGAATCGGGGCCATCATAGGCACGGGAATATTTGTGCTTGTTGGAAAAGCCGCAAGGGATGTTACCGGTCCCGCCCTTATGCTTTCCTTCATTTTCGCAGGTCTTGCGTGTATTTTTTCAGCGCTTTGCTATGCGGAATTTGCCTCAATGGCTCCCGTTGCGGGAAGCGCTTACACTTACGCCTATCTCACCCTCGGCGAACTCATGGCCTGGATAATAGGTTGGGACCTGATTCTCGAATATGCAGTTGCAAGTTGTACTGTGGCACACGGTTGGTCCAAATACTTTCAGGATATTCTCAAGCAATTCGAATTCCATATACCCTCGATGCTTACTAACGCACCATTTGACATCGCCAAAGGCGGAGAAATTGTGTCGACAGGTTCGCTTCTCGACCTCCCCGCACTGCTTATCGCCGCGATCATAACCCTTATCTTGGTTCGTGGCATAAGAGAAAGCGCCTTCATTAATGCCTTGATGGTGATTATAAAACTGGGAGTGGTTTTCTTCGTTATTTTTGCAGGCATCCCTCATATTGTCAAATCGAACTGGACCGACAACTTCGCCCCATTCGGTTATGGTGGATTGAGCTTTTTCGGGAATTTGGTGTGGGGTGACATCAACCCCGCAACAAACGCGCCAGCAGGGGTTTTAGCAGGCGCCGCTCTGATTTTCTTTGCCTATCTTGGTTTTGATGCTGTTTCAACCAATGCAGAGGAAGCCAAAAACCCAAAACGCGACATGCCTTTTGCAATTATTGGCTCCCTTTTAATCTGTACGGTACTTTACATTGCTGTGGCGGCGGTTTTAACCGGAATGGTCAATTACAAGGACATTCCAAAAGAAGCACCGGTTGCCAATGTTTTTGCACAGGTTGGTATGCCTTGGGCGCGGCTGCTTGTCTCAGTGGGTGCCCTGACAGGGATTACCTCTGTTCTACTGGTCATGATGTGCGGACAACCGAGGATTTTTCTTGCAATGGCCCGGGATGGACTTCTTCCGGAAAAGTTTTTCGCAAGCGTCCACCCTGTTTATCAGACACCTTGGCTCGCAACGATGCTAACTGGACTTATTGTCGCCTTGGGTGGTAGCCTGCTCCCGCTGGATGTGCTTGCGGAACTGACCAATATAGGAACATTGTTTGCCTTTGTGGTGGTATGCGCTGCAGTGTTAATTTTACGATTCAAGGATCCAAACGCGCCCCGCTCATTCAAAGCGCCACTTGGATTATTCTGCCCGATAGGGGGAATAGTTCTTTGCTTGGTATTAATGTTCTCATTGGGCTGGGAAAACTGGGTCAGGCTTTTTATTTGGCTGGGAATAGGCTTGGTAATTTATTTCATTTATGGCTTGCATCACAGCAGGATTCGCATCGAAGACAATAAAAACCTCTCAAACAAGTTTTAATGCATGGAAAACAAGCAATTCCAACAACGATTGGGCCTGTTTGACTCCACCATGTTGGTGGCTGGTACCATGATAGGTTCAGGTATTTTCATAGTATCAGCAGACATAATCCGTGATGTGGGATCACCTGCCAGCCTTTTGATGGTTTGGGTTGTCACGGGAATAATGACAATTCTTGGCGCACTTAGTTACGCTGAATTAGCAGCAATGATGCCCCGGGCTGGTGGGCAATATGTGTACCTGAAAGAAGCATTTGGGCCATTGTGGGGGTTTCTGTATGGATGGAGTTTGTTTTTAGTGATTCAAACTGGGTCAATTGCCGCCGTTGCAGTGGCGTTTTCAAAATTCCTAGGTGTTATCGCGCCCAATTTAGGAACCGGAGAAGAAGCCCAGATCATCACATGGAGTGGATTAGATCTTTCCATCTCACTTCCACTTCCCTGGCTCAAGGAGCCACTCGTTATTTTCAAACGCACTGAATTCTCGATCACTTCAGGACAGATAATCGCGGTCTCAATAATCGCCTTTTTAACGCTGCTTAATTGCAGAGGGTTAAAGGAGGGAAAATGGATCCAAAATTTATTTACCGTTATAAAAACATTAAGCCTATTTGGATTGATAATTCTTGGGTTTACAATCGGCGCCAACAGTGAAGTCATTAAGACAAATCTTGCCGAGTTTTGGACTGGCGCTTTTTCCACGGATCGATTCATTTCGATTTCCGAAATAATTGGCGGCCCTGCATGGATTGTCGCAATCATGGTCGCTGGAGGCGCCATGGTTGGGTCGTTATTCAGTGCTGATGCTTGGAATAATGTAACATTCACAGCGGGGGAAATTAGAAATCCTAGCCGCAATTTGCCCTTAAGCCTAATATTTGGAACCGGGGGAGTGATATTACTTTATCTTCTGGTAAACCTTGCTTATTTATGCGTTTTAAAAGCAAATGGAAACCCACTTGCCAGCGCGCAATTAAAAGCTGAAATCGAGGAAGGATTAGCTATAAAAAAAGAGTATGCCGCGGAACATAACTATCTTTCCGCAACTTCAAATCGTCTTGAAAGCGAAGCAGCTTTCCTAAAAGCAAGAGCGGCAATACTGAAGCAGAATGGTGAAACAAATAATTCAATCAGGTTACTGAAGGATGCGGAATCAAAAGAAACAGAATCCGCCTTATCCAAGACCAAAGCTGAAATTGCTAAACATGCCAGCAAATCCGCAGGCGAAGAAACTAGCCGAAGGCTTAATGAGCGAATTGTAAGAAGCACCCCGGAATTAGGGATTTCACATGCCCGGGATGACCGTGTTGGAACAGCCGTTTTACAGATGATTTTTCAAAACTACGGCACAATCTTCATGGCGATCGCAATAATGATTTCAACTTTCGGCTGTGTCAATGGCATGATTTTAATGGGATCTCGACTTTATTATGCCATGGCGCAGGACGGGTTATTTTTCAAATCCGCGGGAGAATTAAACTTCAGGGGAGTTCCCGCATATGGCCTTATCCTTCAGGGTGCATGGTCCATACTTTTGGTGTTTTCAGGAACCTACATAGAACTTCTGGACTATGTGATTTTTGCGGCACTGTTATTTTACGCGCTCACGGTTTCAGGATTGTTCGTTTTACGAAAAACAAAACCAACAGAAACCAGGCCCTATAAGGCTTGGGGATATCCCGTTTTGCCCTTGGTTTATATTTTTCTTTGCACCGTGGTGATGATCGATTTGTTGATCGTAAGGCCTGAATACACCTGGCCCGGCCTGATAATTGTCGCCTCTGGAATTCCCGTTTTTTATTTTTGGAAAAACAGAACCCCTCAAACCAACTGAGAAATCATGCAAATCCAAGAGATTAAATTCAACCTTCTTTCAATACCAACTACCCCGGCAAGGGCCTCAGCCACCGAGATTGCTTCCGGTCGAAACGACAAAATCACCACCCTCGTCGTAAAAATAAGAACTAAATCCGGAATTGAAGGCATTGGCTTTGCATACTCATTACAAGGTGGGGGAAAGGCCATGCTTGCAATTGGGCAGGAAGACCTCGCACCTTTAATCCTTAATGAAAACGCTTTGGACAACGAGAAACTTGCATCCAAAGTTTACTGGCGAACCCAGACAATCGGCAGGACTGGTCTGGTTCAACAAGTCTATTCCGCAATTGATGTCGCATTGTGGGACATCAAAGGCAAGGCAGCCAAACTGCCTTTACATAAATTACTTGGCGGTTTTCGTGAATCTATTCCAGCCTATATCTCACACACTGGTTGGTTATGGATGAGCGTGGGCCAGATAATTGATCTTTCCAAACCATTCTTGGACCAAGGGGTCATGGGGCTTAAAGTCAAGGTTGGCGCAAACCCCCAAAACGACATTGAAAGAATAAGTAATTTACGGGAAGCCATGGGGGAAAATATTTGGCTTGCAGTTGATGCCAACGAGCGATATGACACCGGTACCGCCCTCGCGATGGGAAATTTTTACCAAGATGAGATTGGCGTGGGATGGTTCGAAGAACCAATCACTTGCGAAAACATCAAGGGACACTCCTATCTTGCGAACAATCTGGATATTCCAATTGCTTCAGGTGAGATGCTTTTTTCCCGGGAAGAATTTCACAATTATTTGGAAAAAGGCGCCATGGATATCGCTCAACCTGACATCACTCGTTTGGGAGGTATAACTAACACCTTAAAAGTAATTCATTACTGCGAAAGTCAAAATATCCCCGTAAGCCCACATTTATTACCTGAATTAGCTGTTCATTTGGGCTGCGGTTTACCCCAGATCACTTCCGTGGAATATATGCCCTGGTTCGAACCCTTGTTTAACGAATACCCGAAATTCAAAGAAGGAAAACTCATACCTCCAGAAGGCCCAGGCCTTGGTCTAAGCCTGTCTGAAAAAGCAATTAATGAATATATCGCAAGCTAGCCACTTCCGCCCTTCAACCCATCCTCCCAAAAATACATATTGCATCATTTGAAAATTGATGTATCAGAATCCATTTTGTCAAAGTGTTGTGAATGTTAATAGGAGTCCAATAAATTGGCTGATGCTTCAACTACAATCCAAGATTTAAGAAACAAAATGGCAAGCTTTGTATCCGCAAGGGATTGGGAACAATTCCATGACCCTAAAAATCTTGCCATGGCGCTTTGCGCTGAAGCCGCAGAACTTCTTGAACATTTCCTCTGGATTTCTCCCGAAAAATCGAAACTGTCCGTATTGGAGCCTGAAAAACGAAAACAAGTTTCTGAAGAAATCGCTGATGTCACCTGCTTGGTCATGGCATTATGCAATTGCATTAAACTTGACCTATCCGATGCATTAAACGCAAAAATGATCAAAAACGAAATCAAGTACCCTGCAGACAAATGTCGGGGAAACTACATGGCTCCTTCCAACAACCCTTCAAAAGAGTGATTCGATGGTAAGCACAAAACAAATTGCAATCTTTTCCATGTTGATTTTTGTTTCATCCGCGTTGGCCCAGGTTCCCGGGACATTACCCATCCAATCTGAAAAAGATACTCCGTCTTTAAAAACAGATGAAGGCAGCAATATTTCAATAATTACAAGATTTGTAGACCCGCCTGAGATTGGAAAACCTTGTGTCATGGAAATCACCCTGAAAAACTCAGGGAACAATCCTGTTGAAGAATTAGTGCTCAGCCAGGAATGGAAAACCAAGCCTGTCATTTTGGAAGTCTCCCCAAAGCCTTTTATCCAAGAGAATAAATGGACCTGGGAAATCGCAGAACTACAACCGGGGGTGGGAAAAATATTCCAATTTAAAATCACATCCCAAGACAAAGAAACCTTGAGTTTCAAGCCATCCATCACTTACAACCCCTCGGGCTCGACAAAAAATACTGAAAAGAAAAATGGACTGCTTGTGGATGTCCAGGGGCCACAATGGGTCAGAAGGGGCCAAAGGGCTGTGTTTGACATTGTGGTTGCAAATCTGGGACTTACCGCTGCAGAAAATGTCACTGTCCGGGATAAATTACCCCAGGGATTAAGGCATCCGGAAGGGGAACTTATCGAGGCAACTTTAGGGGATATTCCAGCGGGCAAATCAAAATCCATTCGCCTCGAGACACTTGCAGTAGAAAACGGGCGATTTTCACAAAACATACAGGTGGTTTCCAACAATGGGGATAAAAAGCTCTATCAATCAGACATTTCAGTCAGCGATGGCCAGATCAACCTCAATTGGAAGAAATCCTGGGAAGACACAGCCAAGGGCGAACTCGAAATGATACTCGAGGCAAAAATCGAATCCATTCAAAATGACAAATCACCAATTGAGATCCAAACCATAATTCCCGAAGGACTTGAAATCATTGGCACTAATCCAATCGCAAAGTCCTTGCCCGATTCAACAGGTAACAAGACATTAATATGGAACAATCCAAAACTTATAAATGATAAATGGGAAACAAAGGTGCGACTAAGGGCAGCAAAGCCCGGCGACTGGCAATTAAAAGCCAAAGCAACCATGGAAAACATCCCCGATGTTTCATCCATGTTTTTGGTTCGTATCGAAGGCACCTCAGAGATGCAGGGGGAATTTATCACACCTGTGATCAAGACAAAACTTGGTAGTGAAAACGAAATACGATTTTCGTTGAAAAACACCGGATCAATTGAGTTAAATAACTCGTCCGTGAGATTCCTTTTTCCAGACGGCATAATTCCCCTCGGATGGAACGGACCAACCATAGCCGGCCTTGAAGGCCAAAACTTGAGTTTTGATAATCTACCTGTTCTAGGAAGCAAAGGTGATAAAGTTTATTCAGTAAACTTAAAAGGACTGAGCCCTGGAGAATTTCGCATTGTCGTTGAATACGGAGTCGGAAATATCAAGCGAAGCGCATCATGCTCAATCTCAATATCTCCCCTACCTTAACCATATTGTTCACAAATTGACAAATATTATCTCAACATGAATATTTGGTTGCCATGCAAATATTTTGTAATGTATGTTAGAAACTTCAATCCAAGGT
>SYCV01000086.1 GCA_005786805.1 Planctomycetia bacterium
AATGAACAGAAAGCACCGCTGAAACAGTATGACTGATTCCAAAATATCAAGTTGGCGCTTTTTCTTTTCGCTTCCATTGGCGCAGCGCGTTGCTATAACCCTATGGATCACCCTTCTTGTCGCCCTGACTATTAAGACCATTCTTAAACCAACAAGCCACTCCGTATTTCCGGTTTACTTTAAAGCTGGCATAAGCTGGTGGCAGCAGGTTGATATTTACCAGGTCAATCAAGGTATTGATCATTACCGCTATTCACCCACCGCGGCGATTTTTTTCTCGGTATTCACCCTGATGGGAATCACCCTCGGAGCAATCCTCTGGAATATTTGCTCCATCATGGTTTTTATCACGGGTTGCAACCGATTCAGGGAAACCTTGCTAGTTCATGGTTCTACGGTCAACAAGGAATGCGGGGGCTTTTTCATCATCAGTCTTTTTGCAGCGCTTAGTGGAATTTGGAATTCCCAATGCAACGCTTTCATAATCGGACTCATCCTTCATGGAGCAACCGATCTTATTGAGGAAAAAAGCAATCGGGCAGCCTTGGCACTCGCTTTCGCCTTTATGATAAAAAGCACCATCCTGCCAATACTTGCCCTGCTTGTTTTAGTCCGTCCAATTCCATTATTTCCCAAACTTCTACTCGCAATTTCAGCGCTAATACTTTTCCCTTTTCTGACCTCACCCACCGCATATGTGCTTGCAGAATATCATTCCTGGTACGAGCATCTTCAGGATACGAAAGGATTGCGTTGGCCTGGGTTCCGAGATGCCTGGTATGGATGGCTTGTATTCCAGGAACAACTTCACCCGGGAAATTTCAACGATCAATTATGGAGCATCCCGACCAATTTTCTTTACAAGCTACTTCAATTGCTGACGGGTTTTGCAACCGCTGCAATTGTTATTTATTGGAAAGCCAGGGTAACAGACAAGGTGGAACTCATATTCCGATCCATCGCCTTGGGAATGGTTTGGATTTTGTTATTTGGACCAGCCTCGGAGTTTCCAACCTTTGCATTCATCGCACCCTTCTTAGGTTGGGCCTGGCTTGAAAGGAAAACCTGGGACAACGGAAAATTTCTTCTAACAACTTCACTTTTGTTGATTCTTTTCCTGGGCTGGCAAAATTTCACCTTCCCCCTTAGGAACCATCTGCCTGTCCTTCTTTCCGCACTTCCCGCAGGCACCATTTGCTTCGCCTTTTGGCTTATAATGCAAACCCACTTCAAGTTTTCGCATTGGTCAATATCCGGCGATTCTCACGAATAATTCATGCATTGTTATTCTGATCAGGTAAAGTAAGGATAGTTCCGATTTCTTTTGAAAGGCAATCTCAACATGTTCAATCGCAGAATGTTTTTAGGCACTTCCATTCTTGCAGGTTCTTTTTACACTGTTCCGGGTTTGTTTGCAGAGCAACTTACTTTGACTCCGAGACAAACCGATGGCCCTTTCTACCCTGATAAATTGCCCCTTGATACCGATAACGACCTTATCATCATCAATGATAAAATCACCCCTGCGGTAGGCCAGATCACCCATATCTCAGGCAAAATTCTTGATGCAAATGGCAATCCGATCAAAAACGCGGTCGTTGAAATATGGCAATGCGATAACAACGGCGCATACCTTCATTCCAAATCAGGCAACAAAGCCAAACAAGATTCCAATTTCCAGGGCTTCGGGAGATTTGCCACTGCTTCTTCTGGCGAATATTATTTCCGCACCATCAAACCCGTGGCATACCCAGGCAGGACACCCCACATCCATTTCAAAATAAAAGTGGCGGGGAAGGCTGTTCTCAGCACCCAGTGCTATGTGAAGGGCGAACCGCAAAACGAAAAGGATGGAATTTATCGAAGCGTCAAAGATGAAAAACAAAGGCAGAATATCACTGTCGATTTCGCCCCGATCCCCGGTTCAAAACTCAAGGAGTTAAACGCGAATTTCAATCTGGTTTTAGGTTACACCCCAGAAATGCCCTAGGCATCAGATGTAACCCTCTTTTTCAAGATCAGACTTGAGGCTTGCGAATTCATCCTGTTTCAAAGAACCATTGGGAAGCCTGGGAGAACCAACATCGACTCCCAGCATACCCATCATCGCCTTGGCACTTGCCATGTATCCCCGCTTTACAAGGATATTCACCAACCTGATGGAACGAAGCTGCTCTTTGCGGGCTGTTTCAAAATCAAATTTCTTGAATGCATCCATGATGCGGTGGTAAATCGGTGCTGCGAAATTATAGGTGCTGCCCACAGCGCCATGCGCCCCCACTGAAAGCGCGGGCAACAGCATTTCATCCACGCCCCATAAGATTTCAAATCTCCCCCCCTCCATCTGTCCACATAATTGAAAAGACATGAAATCCACATTGGTAAACTTCAACCCCTTGAGATTTGGGATCGATTTTCCCGCGCGCTCCAGAAACTCAGGCATCGGCAAATTAACGCCTGTCATCGTTGGAATATCATAATAATAAAATGGCGTCTGGGGTGCCGCACTCGCGATAAATGAACAACAATCAACCAAAGCATCGACATTTCTGGGTTTGAAATACGATGGGGTTAATGCTGAGATAGCAAGCGCCCCCAACTCCTGGCCCTGCCTAGAAAGAGCGCGGGCATCTTCCAAACAATTGGATCCCACATGCACCACCACCTTTAATCTGGTCCCCTTTGCAATTTCAAACCATCTTTTTGAAAGCTTCATTCTTTCATCAACATTCAAGGAATGGCTTTCACCGGTGCTTCCGCCGATGAATGCGATTTCAACTTTATTGGCCAGAAGGTGCGCGGCTATTTTTTCAACCCCATCAAGGTTGAGCGATCCATCCTTTTTGAAGGGGGTGTGAGTCGCAGCAACCAAGCCGTTTAACAAATGAGTCATGATTTTTCCTTCCCTGTAACCAGGTCCTTATCTTCCCGCGGTTGGATCAATAACACCAATAAAACTGAAACCAAAGCCATGCTGGCGAAAAAGCCGAAAATCAAATTCAATGGCACTTTTTGATCTTGAAGAAGACCGAATCCCCAATCCGCAAAACCACCACAACTTATGCTTACAAGGTTCATGATTCCATAACCAGTGGCCCGGAGATTGGGGCCGACAATCTGCGAGAGAATGGGCATGTTATTGCAGTCGAAAAAACCCCAGCCTATGCCAAACAATACCAATGAAAAAATCGCGAGTGAAAAAGAATCAAGGCCCGCGGAATTACCCACGCCAAACAAAGCGGGGATGATCAATGCCATTCCGATGGCACTGACATAAATTCTGCCCCGGGAAGTTTTAAGCATCCAGCGGTCTGAAATCCATCCACCCAGCAAAGCCGCGAATATTGCCGCAACCTGCCAGTAAAGCGTGGCGGAGATACCCGCCACTCCCTGGCTTATGTTAAATGATTTCTGAAGGATTGCCGGCATCCAATCCCTGACAACCCATCCAGCGATTGCAGGCAGGGTGAAATAAAGAACAAGTAGAATGAACGAGAAATTAGTAAGCAGCGCCTTGCCAGCCTCAATGATGGATAACTTTCCCCGGGCATTTTGGCTGGAGGCATCAACCGGGACATCCCTTAGTAAAAACATCAGCGGAAGCGCATAACAAACCCCGATTATGCCCGTGATATCAAAGGCGAACCGCCATGTAAGTTTGGGTTCATCCGCGATATAGCCACTAAATCCACCAAGAAGAACACCACAATAAATTGCGATTTGATGAATTCCAACCGCCTTGGAACGAGTGAGGGTGGAGTGATAATCAGCAATGAGCGCAAGGGCAGCGGGAATGTAGAAGGCCTCACTTACCCCCATCAAAGTGCGAGTCCAAAGCAATTCCTCGTAGGAGTGCACCCGCCCGGTAATCCAGGTTATGGTCGACCAGACAAACAGGCTTGCACAAATGGTGAAGCGTTTGCTGTATCTGTCCGCTATATAGCCACCCAGGGGACTAAGGAAAGCATAAACCCATTTGAATTGCCCGAGCATGTAGCCCCAGTTGGCATTATTTTCAATATCGGGAATATCAAGCATGACAGAACTTTTCATCGCGGAAATCATCTGCCTGTCGAGGTAGTTCAGCAATGCCACCGGGAAAAGTAGCGCCACCACCAGCCAAGCGTATTTCATGCTATTTACGCTACTCAAGGCAACCTCATGGACCAGATTTCCGGTGTTCGAATTCCCGGCCTGACTTCGCCACTGGCAAGAATCAACATACCATTCCAGATAGTCAAAGGAACGGTTGCACGCGACAAATGAAAAGGCTGTTCTTTCCTCCAAGAGTTTGATTCAAGGTCATACTCCATGGCTGAATTGGGAAAACCCGGATGCTTTTGCTTGGGCTCAAAATTGACAAGTTTTCCATCATCACCGCTTAACAATTGAATACGACCATTTTTAGAAATTACCGGGGAAGGAGCTGCCACACTTGGAGCAGGCATTGAGGCAAGTTTTTTCCAGCCTTTCCCGGGATTAAATACATAGGCATCCGATAAATATGTGCGGTCGATCTTACCCATGGTGTTAATCGCAAGTGAAGCGCCACTGAAAAGGTAAAAGTTTTCCCCATCGCTGGCACAAACAGGCAACAGGCGTTCAGGGCCGGGCCATGCCTCCAAAACCTTCCAACCAGCTTGCACATCGTTAAGATTTAAGCACCAAAAATTATGCAGGGCCTTAGCAGCATCAGGCGTATCGGTTCCACCAGCAATGTAAACCATGTCACCAATTTTCATTCCGCACATGTTCGCGCAAGGCTTGGGTAACGAAGGGTAAGCCTTGAACTTCAACTGATTATGATCAAGCGCGACAAGAAAACAATCGGCATGATGTTTTTTGGAATCTGAACCGCCGATGCAAAGCATCCCCTCCTTGAGGGAAACACCTATTCCATAA
>SYCV01000087.1 GCA_005786805.1 Planctomycetia bacterium
AGCGTGGGCGTATCGAGCTTACAAACACCAAGGATAAAGGCTCTGTGTTTTGTCAAGTTTCCTTGTTTGATGACAGGGAACACGGGCAAGTCAAGCTGATAGAGCCAGGTTCAACATGCTCGCTTGAAGAACTTGGTCGCTGGCCCAAGGGAACCCATTTTAATCCGCAAAGCAAGGATGAAGTCAAACCGGTTTACGACTTGATTTATGTCGCCTTAAAGGGAACAAGTGAAGTGTCGGATCATGGGGTGACTCATTTCATGTCTGCTCCCCCCGGACCTGCAATGCTTCAATGGAATAGCGCTGACGGTGGTAACCCGATTAAATCAAAACTTCAAAAGCTTCCCGATTGGACCTTGCCTCCAGATTTATCAAATCCAGTGATCCGAGGCAGGATGGGATCGGTGTTTAAGTTCAGGGATGAGTTCTTCAAAGGCAGGTCTCTTCCTGAGGTTTTATCAGAATTGATAGAGTCTGGAACTGAAACTGATCGTTTCATTGCTGTCAACATGATGCTTGCGACAGATCAGCTTGAATTGTTCTTCAAGTCGATTATGACCACAAAATTTAATGATGTCATTGATAATGGAATCATTGGGCTAAGGCATTGGATAGGCCGAAAACCCGGGCAGGATCACAAACTTTATGAGTTCATGATTTCTGGCAGGCATTACACCAAAAAACAGGCTGAGATATTCGTGGATCTATTGCATTCCTTTGGGGATGATGAACTTAAAGAGCCTGAGACTTATGAAGCGTTGATAGATTATCTTGGGAATGAAAAAACTGGGATTCGGGGACTTGCAAATTGGCATCTGCACCGTTTGGTGCCAGCGGGTCGTGACATCAAGTTTGACCCGACAGCGCCTGAAGCAGAGCGTAAGGAAGCGATTGCAAAATGGAAAAAACTGGTGCCAAAGGGCACAGTTCCATCCCGTTCGATAAAGTAAACCTCTTTGGGCAAAAAGTACATCAAACAGAATCAGGTGATGTGATGAAAATAAAAATTTCGAATAATGTGATGGTTGGTGCGATATTTGGGCTAAGTATCCTGGCTCAGCCGATCCTTTCCCAGGTTCCAGGTGCCGGAGGGCAGGCTAATTCTCCACCCGTGCCCCGAGTTGCCCAGCCAATTGTGAATACTTATGCCCAATTTACCGGTGGCGGTGGTGGCCATGGTGGTGGCTACGGTGGTGGCTTTGGTTTTGGCGGTGGTTATGGATATGGTGGAGGAAGCAGCGCGGGTAGTTATTTCCAAGGTGTTTCATCCCTCACCAATGCCAATGCCCAGTATTATTTCACCACCCAACAGGCTCGTTTGGGAAAAGAACAGGTTGAAAATGCAAAGATAGCGAACCGACGCGCCAAATTTGACGAGGATATGTACGAAAAGGCTAATACCCCCACCAGGGCTGAATTGGAGGAAAAGGATCGCCAAGAAGCCCTCCGCCTAGCGCGAGATGGTGCCGCATTGGGAGATATCTGGTCTGGTAAAGCACTAAATACAATATTTAATTCCATTCAAAAAACCGAGATATCAACAAGACTCAAGGGGAGATCAGTTCCCATTTCTGAAGAAATTCTCAGGCATCTAAACCTTACCACTGGTACCGCGGCAGGCAGTGTTGGAATTTTCAAGAACGGTGCGGAATTAACCTGGCCCATGGTTTTGCGCGGCCCAGAATTTAAAACTCCCCGTGACAACATCAATCGCATAGCCCCTGATGCTGTCAGGCAGGCCGCATCTGGAAGCTTGGAACCTGACACCTATAAAAAGTTCAAGAATGCAATCAATGATCTTGGAGAAATCATCAATAACATGGCTTCAGATCTCTCGCCAGGCGATTACATCCAGTCCAAAAGATTCGCTAACAATCTTGATGAGGGATTAAAAAATCTGTCTGAGCCTAATTCGGTGAATTATCTTAATGGTCGTTGGAGTGCCAAGGGCGGTACGGTAGGGGCACTGATGGACCATATGACAAGCAATGGCTTGAGGTTTGCTCCCGCGGTAGAAGGTGACAAGCCATCCTACAATGCTTTTTACATGCTATTGAAGGATTACGATGCTTCCCTGAGCCAGCTTGCTGGCAAATAATTTCGTTGTATCAATTTTTATTCTTCATCAATTCTCAGTGAAGAACTAAGGGCCTGCATCGCGGGCCCGTATTTTTCATGTTCGATGTCACTCGACTGGGTCATTACCAGGATGGTGCCATCCTGGCTGTAAACACATCTGGTTTTGCAACTGTTACCGAGATCCAGGCTGAAAAACTGGATGTTATGGCCCACAGCAGGCTGGCCGCACAAATTTTCGATAACTGGTTCATATTCAAGTTCGGGGTAGTCATTTTTCAGAGCTTCCAGGGTGGCTTCCGCCAGTTCTTCAGAATCTGGCATACCCTGGTCGCAGATGATAAGGATGAAAGCAGTACCGGGGCTTTGGACTGTGATTGACCAGCCGTTTTCATTTTCCTCGCGCTCCAAGGTCCAGGAGTCGGGGTAGAGGAATTGAATTCCATCATCTTCATAGGATTTGGACATGAAAAGCACCAGGAGAAAAAAAGATGCAGGAGGAGGGACTTGAACCCTCACGGAGTTTTCACCCCTTCGGATTTTCTTACCACCATGGCTTCCGCCACCCGTCTTCACGGTTTGTGGTCTGGACTTTCCCTTGACCATGGCCTTATTTGGCTTTAGGTCTCAGCCACCAAGTCTCTACACCTTCATGGATAAAAACCCATGCTTGGCTCGGGATTGCCGGCACTCGTGGTGCTGCGGTTTCCCCGACTTCGACTGAATTCACACGGATGGTTTCCCAACCCGGTGCTCAATTTAATAAGTCCGATGCGTCTGCCGATTCCGCCACTCCTGCATCAATTGTTAAATTATATGTTTTGATGCCAATAATCAAGCGGGTTGATCAACAGGGAAACATCACAAATGAGAAATGGTTTGTAATTTCAGGGGAAGATTTGGCTAAACCTGTTCTTTTTTCAATTCCAGTCTTTTCAGTCTGCGTTGGGCTATTTCTTCCCTGAACAACGCGACAACTTTCCTTCTGGCTATCCGGTCCGCAAGCCTTGGGAAAAATCTGCTTACAAAAGACATTAGCTTCCCATTTGCGGTGAGCGTGACTTCGGTTCGGCCGGTCTCTATGGATTTTAATGTGTGAATCGCGACTTCCTCGGAAGTCATCCCGCGCATATGATCCATTTTCATTTTTGCTTTTTGCTCAATCATATTCTTGGAGAAATTGGTTTGGGTCAGGCCCGGGCAGACCACGAGGACATCAATGTTATCCTTGGCAAGCTCCGCCCTAAGAGCATTGCTGAAGCCCTGGACGGCGAATTTGCTGGCTGAGTAATCTGATCTTGCTGGGATTCCCCTTTTCCCGGCAATGGAAGAGATATTCACAATGGCTGCATGATTCGATTTTTTCAATTCCGGGATGAATATTCGTGTGGTTTCTGCCAATCCAAAATAATTCACTTCCATGATTTTTCTAAGTGTATCGGCATTTCCCTCCGCAAAATGGCCTGTGGCCCCAATACCCGCATTATTTACCAAAACATCCACTCCACCAAAATTGTTTAGTGCGCACCGCAACATGGCCTGCCTGCCTTCGGAATCCGTTACATCTGCCACCACGGTCGCTAGTGAACCTTTTCCAGCGGGTTTCGCCTCTGAAGCAAGGTCATAAAGCAGATTGGCGCTTCGTGCCGCAGCCACGACATTCATGCCACGCTTCGCGGCTTCCAATGCCAAAGCTTTACCTATTCCCTGGGAGGCCCCGGTGATGACGATTCTAAGTCCTTCGAGATTACGGCGTGCCATGTGTTTACCTTTAAAGAATCAATATTTTCCAAAATGACAACATTTTCATTTTCCATAAATTCATTGGTTTACACAATTTCAGGGTGCTGAACAGGCAAAAGAATTTACCTCAAATGTATCGATTATGCTTAATTTGCTTTGGTTAATGAGTTCCAAGCGGTTTTTTGAACCGATAAATCCAATGAAACCAGAAGATTTGTGAATTTAAGACTTGATCAAAACCCTTGCTTGTTGCAAATTTAGGTGCATAAGTTCATTTTACTTTCAGGGGATTATTGTGATGAAGCGTACCATGGTTTTTGGTTTTGTTGGCGCAGTCCTGGTTGCTGCGGTGGCTCTGTCTGAAAAACCGGGTAATGAAAAAGAACTTCAAATACAAATAGGAGATAAAAACCCCTGGACCAGTTTGAAGATGAACAACGACCCTGATGACTTCCGCTTCGCGGTTGTCAGCGATCGAACCGGAGGTCATCGCCCAAAGATTTTTTCACAGGCCATGCAACAGCTCAATCTGCTTCAACCCGAATTTGTCATGTCGGTTGGTGATCTCATTGAAGGCTACTCTGAAAAATCTGAAAAAGTCGAGCAGGAATGGACGGAGTTCCAATCCTATGTGAAAAAACTGCAGATGCCTTTCTTTTATGTGCCTGGCAACCATGATATCACCAATCCCATGCAGGAAAAAATGTATCGTGAGAAGTATCGCGCCCCTTATTACCATTTTGTATACAGAAATGTACTTTTTCTTTGCCTCAGTTCCGAAGATCCTCCTGTTAAAGGAAATGAGAATTCCCCACGATTCAGCAAGGACCAGCTTGATTACATGAAAAAGGCGATTGATGATAATTCCAAGGCAAGATGGATTGTCACTTTTCTACATAAACCCCTTTGGAATGAAGGGTCGGTTAATATTAATGGTTGGCTGGATTTCGAAAAACTTCTTGCAGGTAAAAACTACACAATATTCGCTGGCCATGTTCATCATTACCAGAAATTCCAACGCAATGGAATGCGTTATTACAGCCTTTCAACCACGGGTGGATCAAGCAAGTTGCGTGGCCCTGTTTATGGCGAATTTGATCATGTGGCCTGGGTTACCATGAAGAAATCCGGTCCTGTTGTAGCCAATCTTTTGCTGGAAGGCATCCTTGATGATAATCTCCGCATTCCTGAATCAGATGAAACCGGGGTCGCCACAGCAAAAAGAAAACAAACCTTCCTCACCAATGTGAAAGTCACGCAAAAAGGCGTTCCGCTTAATGAAGCTGAGGTCATGTTTTACCAACCAGGAAAACCCAAGGCGGTCAAAGTCGGGGATGGTATGACCAATCAGGATGGTGTTGCTAAAATCACAACCTACTCTGCGTTTGATGGTTTGCCCGAAGGCGAATATGTTGTCACCGTGGTGAAGCGAAGTCCCCGTACACTCGAGGATGGAAAAGCGGGACCGAATATTCTGCCCGCTGGTTTATCAAAGGTGGACACATCCACCTTGAAGGCGGTGATCAAGGCGGGGGACAACAGCATCAACATCCCGCTTGATTAATTCAAAGGCTTCTTTTTTGAATTTGTTCAATCGCCCATGTTGCTGATTCCCTAATCAAAGGTTCGTTATCCAGACGGGCCTTTTCCAATGCTGCCAGATGCTCCCGACCACCTGTGTTTCCCAGCGCTATGCAGGCGTTTCGCAGTATTCCCTTGCGCTTCCTCCGCCAATGGGGGGTATCCTTGAACTTGGCTTTGAATGTTGAATTGTCCATCCCCAGCAATTCAACAAGGTCAAGCGATTCAATATCAGGGTTGTGCCAGGATTTCCAATCCTTTGCATGGGAAGCTTTTTTATTCCATGGGCAAACATCCTGGCAAATGTCACAACCAAATATCCAATCCTGCATCTTGGAACGATGCTCGTGAGGGATCTCATTTTTTGTTTCTATCGTGAGATAGCTGATGCACCTGGTCGCGTCCAATATTTTGGGTTGGATGAAAGCCTCGGTGGGGCAGGCGGAAAGGCAAGCTGTGCATGAGCCGCAATGATCCTTGATGAATGGTTGGTCGGGGGTAAGTTCCATATCCAAAAGAAGTGCCCCAAGCACCATGAAACTTCCCGCTTTTTTATTTATCAGCATGGTGTTTTTGCCAATCCATCCCAGCCCTGCACGCCTTGCAAAATCTCTTTCCAATAGAGGTGCGGTATCGACTACCCCGCGACCCTTGCAGTCGGGGTGATTTTTTTGAAATTTTTCAAGAAGCTGATCAAGTTTATTCCATAGCACCTCATGGTAATCCCTGCCATGGGCATATTTTGCGACTCTTCCTTTTCCGGTATTATTTTCGTCATTAACAAGGTGCTTGTAGTTGTAACCCACCATCAGGATACTGCGGACATTTTCCAAAATGGAAGATGGATGTTCATAGGCATTTACCCGTTTGGGGATGTAATCCATTTCACCCTGGAAGCCTTTTTCAAGCCATGATGAGAGATGATGGAATCCATCCGCCTTAGATGCGGAAGCAATACCAGCAAGGTCGAAACCAATGTCAAATGCAAGGGTCTTAAGGATGTTGCCTGCATCATAAATTTGTTGAGCATCTGTGAAAATATGTTTCCTCATTTAATTGTTAAAAATTATGATGTATAATAATGGATGATTATCATATTTTCTTAGCTTTAATATTATTCTAAAAATTCTTCACCAGCTGATTTAAGGGGATAATATGAAACATAATCGCACTGGATTCACACTTATAGAACTATTGGTAGTAATTGCAATCATAGCTATTCTAATAGGTTTATTGCTGCCCGCGGTTCAAAAAGTAAGGGAAGCCGCCGCCCGAATGAAGTGCCAGAATAACCTGAAACAATTTGGTCTCGCCTCGCACAATTATGAAAATACCATGGGTACTCTGCCCCCCAGATATGGGACTGTGAACATCGGGGGCACGGTATACTCTAACGATGCCAGTCCACAGGCGTTAATCCTTGCGTATGTGGAACAAAGTAGCAAGTTTAATCAATTCAATTTGAATTATAGTGTTTGGAATGACACCCCACTGGGAACATCACCGGTAATAGCCAAGGTGAATCTTCCTGCTCGCACACAGGACCTTCCCATATATATGTGTCCATCCGACCCATCCGCATCACAGAGAGGTTCGAATGATGTTGATGGAACCCAAGGGTATCAGGGGCGGCTTAATTACTTCGCATGTCTTGGTGCAAGTGGAATCGCAACCCAAACCAATCAACTCGCAGGGATTTTCTCCGGTACAAAACCAGCCGGCGCTCTTATGACCGGCATACCCATCATTAAGGTGACTGATGGTACCAGTAATACTGCGATGTTTGCGGAAGTCATGCGTACCACACATCCCTGGCCAGCGGTTGCAAATGTTCGTGATAACACGGTGATGATTTTGGATGCGTCGATAACCGCCGCTTCCGAATCCGATCCCAGGGCGATGGGCCCTTGCGCTGCCGGTGGAAACCCCTGGACTTCTTCTATCAAATATGTTGGATTACAGTTCGCCCGCAATCTCACAGGAACCACCACCTACAATCACACTCTTCCTCCAAACTGGAATACCAACACCAATAACACCGCTACTCAAAAATATAATTGTGGAGATACCGCGATTGCATACCAGCATGTGGCCGCAAGCAGTTACCATGGTGGAGGAGTGGGTGTTTGTATGGCGGATGGGTCAGTTAGGTTTGTTAATGATAATATTTCCTTTACAACATGGCAGGCGATGGGTACCAGAGCGGGTGGCGAAGTCTATTAATCGTCAATTATGTTATAATTTCAAAATCGTATTTGAGAGAAGCATGAACTCCTATTTTCGAATTTTAATAATCGCCTTATTCTTAAATATGATGTTTGGCTGCGGCACTCAGATGGGGGGTGTCGGACCTGGAATGGACCCTCAGGAAGCGGTGGTAAAAGAACTAGGTGATTTGTTGCGCTGTGGTAATGGAATTCCAAGGCAACTGGATGATTTAAAGTCATTTGAATCTAACTTTCCCGTACCCTATCGTGCCATTAAGATGGGCGAAATAGTTGTTCTTTGGGGTATTCCAATGCTGGGTGAGGGGGATGCCGCAACTAAAGAAGGTAAATTAGTTGCATACGAAAAAGAAGTTCCAACAGTGGGAGGGTGGATTTTGATGACAAATGGCACTGCAAAAAAAGTAACAGCGATGGAATATGCATCTTTACCCAAAGCTGCAAAATAGCATTATAAATCTTTGACAAATCGATACTATTCATCTGATTTTAAGGCTAATAGGAATAAATTTTGCCGGCTTAGACTTAAGCACCAACAAAAGTCAAATTTTCCATTATTTATTTACTATTATTGTTGACATGTATTTGTGCAAAC
>SYCV01000088.1 GCA_005786805.1 Planctomycetia bacterium
AAAGAAACTCCCTGATCCACAAAATTATGATGGACGAGAAGGCCTTCATGTTTGATATTATTGGATAGGTCAAACATCATCCCAACAACCTTGGCGCGTTGCCTAAAGTGACGGTAATTGCTGAGGTTCAAACTAACTTTGAAGGAAACATGAAGCACTTGATCACAACTCTCCGTGCCCTGCCATTTGTAATGATGGCGGGCTTGGTCACATCCACCAGTCTGCAGGGTGCTGATACCCCCAAGGGAGCCAAGGAGGCGCCCAAGAAACAGGACCGCCCCGCGGTTCCCGCCCGGCCCTTTGATGCTCCGGGTACCCCCAAGTTCACCCGGTTTGATGGCAAGCCCGGTGCCAATCCTCCCGCGGAGGCTGATGGCGATTTCCTCGTCGGCCCCGATTATGTTGCCGCACCTGAGACCAAAGCCGTTCCCGGCGTGCCCCAGGGTAAGGTCGAGCAGTTTGTCATGGATTCCAAGGATTGCAAGCTCTTCAACCCCGGCATCGCCCGGAAAGTTTTCGGCACTCCCGATCCCAAAAACCCTAAGACCCTTATCGTTGAAACCCACAACATCGATTACAAGCGCACCATCACTGTTTATATTCCAGCGCAGTATGTTCCGGGCACCGCGGCACCTTTGCTTGTCACCCATGATGGCCCAGGTTTTGGTAAGCCTGACATGAGCCTTCCCCGCATCCTTGACAACCTAATCGCCCAGAAGCGCATTCCCGCGTTGATCGCTGTCATGATTCAAAATGGTGGTGGTGATGCCCAGGGCCATGAGCGTGGCAAGGAATACGATACCATGTCCGGGCTTTTTGCCGAGTTCATCCAGAACGAGGTTCTGCCCCTTGTCGAGAAGAACTACAAGGTGAAAATCACCAGTGATCCTGATGGTCGTGCCACCATGGGTACCAGCTCGGGTGGTTCCGCCGCCCTTATCATGGCCTGGTATCATCCCGAATGGTTTCGAAGGGTGCTTACCTTATCCGGTACTTTCGTGAATCAACAATGGCCCTTTAATCCCGAAACCCCCGGTGGCGCATGGGATTTTCATGACAAGTTGATTCCCAATAGTGAACCGAAACCCATCCGCCTTTACATGGCGGTTGGCGATCGTGATCTTTTAAACCCAAATGTCATGCGTGATGGCATGCATGACTGGGTCGAGGCGAATAATCGCATGGCAAAGGTACTTAAGGCCAAGGGGTATAGTTACAAGTATCTTTACTGCCTGAACTCGGGCCATGGAATTGGCAATGCCCGCCCCCAGATCCTTCCGGGCGCCCTTGAATGGCTTTGGAAAGGTTATGAGCCCAAGACCCGTTAATTGTCTTTGAAAACATCCCACCCACCCACAGGGCATACTTTATTGCGCCAAGTGGGTGGGTGAATTTTTTGACCTACCATCTCGTGATTTAAAGCAACAATTTCCCAATGAGACTTTCAATGAACAAGAACCATTTGTTTCTTCTGGCTTTTTCATGGCTATTTGTGGGTGGTGTGAACCCGCCATTGATGGCACAGGAAAAAGACACAGATGAAAAGACACTTCGTGTCTTCATCTTTGCGGGGCAGTCCAACATGGTGGGTTCGGATTCCAAAGTGAAGGACATCAAAAAATTCCCGCCTTTCGCAGGCTTGGATATGCCTCAGGAGAAGGTTTTGTTCTCCTACAACATTGGTCGTGAGAACAAGGTCGTATCCAATGGATGGGTTGCATTGAAACCGATTGAAACCATTGTCGGCCCGGAACTTAGCTTTGCCAGGAAAGTCTCGCAGGAAATCAAGGCGCCCATCGCAATCATCAAATGCGCCGCTGGTGGAACAACCTTGGGAGGCGATTGGAACCCGGATGATCCCACCGGCTTCAAGCTTTATCCGCTGGCATTGCAATTGATCCGTTCATCCCTGGCTGAATTGGACAAGATGAAAGTGCCTTACCGCATCGAAGGATTCATGTGGCATCAGGGCGAAAATGACATGTTCAGCAAGGAGTTCAAACCTAACTACGGTAAAAACCTGCAGAACTTCATTGCCAAATGGCGCAGCGACCTCAAGACCCCGCAGTTGAGGTTTTACATAGGCGAGCTTTGCACCAAGACCGTATGGGGCATGGATAATCGCGCGAACATGTACGCCATCAGGGCAGGGCAGAAATTCGTCACCGAAAGCGATCCCTTGGCGCAATACATCCCCACCTCTCATGATGCGGTTGAAATTGGTGGTGGCGCGGGATTGCATTACCACTATGGCACCCTTGGCCAATTGGAGCATGGTGTCAACTATGCTGATGCCTATTTGAAAACTATTGGGAAAAACACAACCATCGCCCGGCCACTAAAAGTTTGGCCATATGAAAAAGGAAGCTCGGTGAAATTGTTTGTGCTGGCGGGGCATCGCAACATGGAAGGTGAGCGGGCTTTCACCCAGGAACTTAAGTCGCTGGGTGGCTATGAGTCGCTGGTGAATGAGAATCAGAAAATCGCTTATAAATACAGCATTGGTGGTGGTTATAAGGTTTCTGATGGGTGGGAACCTTTGGGCCCCGCCGGGTTTTATGGCACCTTCGGCCCCGAACTCAGCTTTGGAAAAACCCTTGCTGGCAAAGTATCTGGCAACATCGCCATCGCGAAGTTCACGCACAGTGGTTCGCAGATGAATGATTGGACACCGCAGGGAACAGAGGCGAAAGAGCTTAACATTTATCCGAAGTTCATCGCATTCATTCAAGACTCCATCAAGGAACTTCAGGCCAGGGGCCATCAGGTGGAACTCGCGGGGGTATTTTATCATGTGGGCGAAAATGAAATGTGCATGGGGCAATATCGGAGAGATGCCGCAAAATGGCTGCAATCCACGGTCGTAAAGAGTCGGCAGGATTTGGCGCTTCCCTCGTTTAAATGGCATGTCAGTCAGCAGCAGCCCACGGATGAGAAGGGCCTTAATGCCATTGATGTGACTGCTAATATTGCCGCGATTGCATCAGCAGACCCTGCCTTCATTCACATCAAGGCATTTGATCTTCCCAAGCAGGAGGAGAAGCTGGTCATAACCACAGCGGGCATTGTTCAATTGGGACAATTACTCGCGGAAAGTCACTTGAAGCAAAAGTGATGGAGTACCCTATGGGGAATATCAAAAATTTAGTAATGCTTCTGGTCATTCTCACACCCCTGGTTTCTTATTCCCAGGATAAGACTGGTTCTGGAATACTTGAACGACAGTGGGTCGCTACTGGGCCGACTGGAAAGCTGGAATACAAGACGACACCCAAGGGAGATCGAATTGTTGATTTTTCTCATGCGGGCTACATGGGCGGTGGGGTGGCGATCCCAATTGTGAAGGTAAGAAAGGAAGTCGCGCCCTCGGGTGGTGGTGATGACTCTCCTGCTATTCAAGCCGCTGTCAACGAAGTTTCATTGCTCCCATTGGAAAGTGGCTTTCGTGGCGCGGTGTCACTGAAACCGGGAACCTTCCAGTGTTCAAAGCCTATCATCATTTCGCAGGAAGGGGTGGTATTGCTGGGTTCTGGCTCTGGCAAAGATGGAACTTTGATCAGGATGACGGGCGAACCGCATACAGCTTTCATCATTGAAGGACCCGATCTATCCTACCCGAAAGTGACTTCTACAAATTCTTACCCCATCACGGATGAATATGTTCCCGCTGGCGCTCAGACCCTCTCGGTGAAAAATTCGAAGAATCTTGCTGTTGGCGATTCCATCCGTATCCGATGGCAGAGAACAGCGAAGTGGATTTCCTTCATGGGTATGGACAAACTCGTTAGAAAGCGGAAGGGCCAGCCCGATATACCTCAGACCTGGATGAAGGAAGATTCTGAGATGGTGATTCATCGGACCATCCGATCGATTGAGGGCAATCGCATCACATTGGATGTTCCGCTTACCGAAGCGATTGATTCCCGGTTGCTCGATAAGGGGGTTGCATTGGTGATCAAATCATCACCGCTTAAGCGGCTTGGCCAATGTGGGATTCAATCACTACAGATCGCTTCGCCACCCCATAAAGGGGATTTGAAGTCGGGCAAAAATATCTCCATTTCGCTCAAGGGCGATACGGAAGATTGCTGGGTCAAAGATATAGTCATGCGGGAAACGCTGAATAATGTCCAGGTATCGGCTGGTGGCAGGCGCATCACGATTACCGATGTGCATTCTTATCATGATTCAACTGTGGAAAAAGGCGCTGGTTATCCCGCGGATATCTCCATTCGTGGTTCACAGGTGCTTGTCGATCGCTCCACCTCGCATGGTTTGGGAGGTTTCTATGTCGCCACATTAAATTCCTCCGCCAATTTGAATGTTGTCCTTAATTGTACTTTTGAGGGCAAGGGCAGCATCCAGCCCCACATGCATTGGTCTACTGGTCTCCTGATTGATTCATGCAATATTCCTGACGGCAGAATTGATCTCATCAACCGTCAAAGTTCTGGTTCCGGCCACGGTTGGGCAATTGGATGGGGTATCGCTTGGAATTGCACAGTGAAACATCTGCAGATACAAATGCCGCCCGGGGGACTGAACCTGGCGATCGGCTGCACGGGCGAGCAACATAAAACCTTCAGCAAGGAGTCGTTCTTTTCCATAGGCAAGCCCGTAACTCCTGCCAGCCTTTATCTTGCTCAATTGCGTGAGCGGCTGGGTGATGCGGCGGTGAAGGGCATTGGTTATTGAGTCATTTTCAAATAACCCGTGGTTATTCATAAATACCTTGATACTTTTTACTTTTGTTTGCGGTTAAGTGTACATGGAGTTGGGCTAAAGGTGGTATTTTCGGAACACTTTAGGCTTAAAGTGTTGTTAATTAACCTTTACTTTCTTGAAAAATGAGAATAGTCTTAAAGTGTTATTCCCACGCTGGATAGATTAAATGGACTTATCTATTAGCCGGTGCGAACAGTCGCGAGCCGAAACTGGCTGAGAGATAAAACCTGCCTATGAATATTTTAAAGATCACTATCCTGTTCGCTCTTGCTGGCTCAGTTGCAATATTTGCAGCCGATGGTCAGGTGACGCCGGTATCCTTGGAAGCTGCAAGGGAGCAGGGGCGCGTAAAATCCAGATTCCTCAAGGAAACGAAGGCCCCCGTAAAAACCAATGATGTGATCCCAAAGGCTGATGTCGCTTACTTCCAAAAGTCGGTGATGCCAATCTTGAAAAAGAGTTGCATGAATTGTCACGGCCCCAAAAAGTCTGAGGGCAGGCTTCGGATCGATACACTTAATCCTGATTTGCTCGCCGGTCCCGATGTTGAACGATGGCGAGAGATCTATAACGCAGTTAGCAATTCTGAAATGCCTCCTGCGGACGAACCGGGTTACGCCCTCGCCAACAATGATCGTGCCAGCATGGTTGATTGGCTTAGCGATGAATTGAACAAGGCATCCCTCGTTCGTCGCAACACCAAGGATCACTCATCTTTTCGAAGACTGACGAAGTACGAGTATGATTACGCTTTGCAGGATCTGCTTGGCTTGTCTTACTCCCTTGCGAACAGGTTGCCGCCTGAAAGCGTGACCGAGGATGGGTTCAAGAACAGTTCCGAGTTGCTGCAGATTTCCACCATGCAGTTTGAAGCTTATCGTGATATCGCACTCCGGGCTTTAAAGCGGGCGACTGTGAGTGGTGATCGCCGTCCGGAGGCGGTAACCTATCAAATCTCGATGAGGCAGGAGCTGGAAAAGGCGACGGCCAAAAAGGATTCCAAAGAGGCTGTGAAGGGAAAAAAGAATGCTAAAACTTCCAAGAATCAGCAGCAGTTACTTGATCAACAGACAGGCGAAAGCATTCCGTTTCCCGCTGTGAAGTTCGCACCCAAGCCAAACGCTGTCGCGGGTCAGACCCCTGATGTTTCGCCTGTGGTGCTTCTTCTTCCATCATCCAGCGAGTTGAAACTGGATTTGGATCGATTTCTTCCCGATGAGGGGAACATGCGTGTTCGTGTACGGGTTGGTCGCTCGACGATGAACCCCGAAGAATTTGCCAGCCTTCGATTGATGCTGAGTGCCCATACCAGCAATGATGCCAACTTTTCCCAGGTGATAAGCCAGCGGGATATTCCTGTGGCCGCTTCCGCTGAAAACCCTGAGTTTATCAACTTTGATGTTCAGTTAAGCGATATCCAGCGCAATCCATTCAGGAAGCTTACCACCACCTTTCCCCGAAGGGATGAGTTCCTTCATATTCAAAATATTTCGAATGCTTTCAAGGGTGGGGACGAAAGGCTTCATCTCGTAATCGACTATATTGAAATCAGCGCGCCTTATTTCGAGCAATGGCCGCCGAAAACCCACACCAATGTTTTCATCGAAAGTGCCAACAAGGGTGATGAGCAGGTCTATGGCCGTGAGGTTCTGACTCGATTTCTTCGGAATGTATGGCGTCGTCCCGCCACATCCCGGGAGGTTGATCAGTTCATGGCTCTGTTCGCGAAATACCGGCCTGGGTTTTCCACATTCGAAGATGCCATGGTGGAAGTGCTGGCCACCGCGCTTGCGACCCCGGAATTCCTTTACCTGACCCAGAGGGTTTCCAACGACAAGTCTAAATCCGCAACCATCAGTGAGCTGGAACTGGCCAGCCGTCTTGCTGTATTCCTGTGGTCGAGTATTCCTGATGACGAGCTGTTGAAACTTGCGGAGCAGGGCAGGCTAAGACAACCCGATGTGCTTTCGGGGCAGGTGAAACGCATGCTGGCGGACCCGCGGTCAAGGCGATTCTCCCAGAACTTCGTCGAGCAATGGCTGGGCCTTGATGGCTTGAACAGTGTGACTCACATACCCCCGCAATTGAGGGATTCCATCCAGGAAGAGCCAATCGCCTTCTTTGATGAGGTTCTAAGGCAAAACCGAAGCATCATGGATTTCATTCATTCTGATTACGCGGTGGTCAACGAAAACCTTGCGGCGCACTATGGACTCCCCAAGATATATGGCCCGCATTTCCGCAAAGTGCCAATCACAGCCCAGTCGAATCGGGGCGGAATTTTGACGGACGCCGCAATGCTCGCGATGAATTCCGATGGCAAGGATTCAAATCCCCTAAAGCGTGGTGTATGGATGTTGAAACGCATCCTGCACGATCCCCCGCCCCCACCGCCACCTAATGTGCCGGAAGTCGACCTGACGAACCCGGAGATCCTGAAGATGACCTTGAAAGAACGAATCGTGGATCATAGGAACAAGGCGGCTTGTATTTCCTGCCATGCCAAGATCGATCCATGGGGCATCGCGTTTGAGAACTATGATGCCTTGGGGATCTTCCGCACCAGCATCAAGAACAAGCCGGTCGATGCGACATCGGAACTGTTCAATCACCAGACTTTGGCGGGGATCGATGGAGTCAAGCGATATCTGCTGTTGGAGCGACAAGATCAATTCGCCCGGGCGATGGTTCACAAGCTGACTGCTTACGCGCTTGGCAGACCGTTGTCTTTTGGCGACCGGGCGGATATTGATAACTTGACCGCGCAGCTTAGGCGCCATGATGATAAACTTGGTGAACTGATTCCCCTGATCATCAACAGCAACATCTTTAACTCTAACTAAGTTTCAGGAATAAATGATGAACAACAAATCCGCATTACTGAGCCGCAGGAGATACCTTCAGGGTACCGGGGTCGCCCTGGCCCTGCCTTGGTTTGAAACTTTCGCGATCGGAAAACCAAACGCGAACGACACGCCGAAAAGGTTTGTCAGTATCTACCATCCCGATGGTGTTGGATTACCTTTAAAGTCGGATCCCGCATGGAAGGATTGGAGCTGGTTTCCCCGGGGTGGCGAAAAAGATTTTGAATTGACCAAGGTCCTCGATGTGCTTGAACCCCTGCGCAGTGAAATCACTATTTATTCCGGGCTTTCCCATCCCGTTGCAAGGAAGGTTCATGGTCATTCCAACGCTGACCAGTATTTGACTGGCGCGCCCATTGGCGGTCATGGCCCTTACAAGAACACGATCTCTCTTGATCAGGCCTACGCCGAGACAATTGATTCCCTCACCAGGCATTCCTCATTGGTGATGTCAACCAATGGTGGAGTTGGTGGCCCCCGCGGCGCGCAAACCCAATCCTTCAATCGTGAAGGCAGGCCCATCCCCGCGATGAACAAACCCAAGCAGATTTTCGACATGTTGTTTGTGACAACCAACAAGGATGCCGCTGCAAGGCTTGCGCGAAGCAAAAGTGCGCTGGATCTTTTGATCGAAAACACCCGGTCTCTTGGGCGTGAACTTTCCAAGCGGGACCAAGAGACCCTTGATCAGTATCTTTATGCCGTGCGTGACACGGAGTTGAAGCTAGTCAAGGCGCAAAAGTGGATTGACACCCCGGTTCCCAAGGTTGATACCCGCAACCTGCATCTTGAGGCCGAACCCAAGGAAGCCAGGCTCTATTTCCAAACAATGTATGAGCTGATCTATCTTGCATTCCTGAGTGATTCAACACGCGTCGCGACATTTCAACTGGGAAGAGAAAATGGCGAAGGACCACATGATTTGTTGTCAAGGGCCGTTGGACTTGGCGCCGCCCATCATCTGACTCATGAAGTCAAGAAACCGGGCGGCTGGAAGAACCTCGGCACCTACAATCGCTATCAAGCCGAGGAATTCGGCCGTTTCATCCAACGGCTTAAGGATACCCCGGAACCCGCCGGCAAAGGCAACATGCTGGACAACACCTTCGCGATGCATGGTTCCGCATCCAGCAGTTTCCATCTTTCACGAAATTACCCGATCATTTCCGCGGGTGGCAAGAACCTCGGATTCAAGAACGGCCGATATCTCAAGTTTGGCAAGGGTAATGAGGATAACCAGGCGGGTGCGGGAATTGACACCGATGCCGGTTGGCAGGGCAAGATTGAGGTCGAGGAACTCCCACTCTCTAAAATGTTCGTCACCATCCTGCAGAGGCTTGGGGTCGAGACCGATTCATTCGGCGGCTACTCTGGAACCTTGAACATGTAAGTTTTCGGGTGATACTTTTCTTAGGTTTTATCCTTAAACTGTACCATCTGACAGGTTTGGTAATATATTCCTGATACCATGCCAGCCCATTGTTTTAAACACGGTATTTTCCTTGCGGTTTTTCAAAATTATTAACTCTGTTGTTTAAAAGACTGGCATTGCTTCCAATTCGATGGTGGAAATATTCTTACTTAAGCACCCTGCACATTGGCATTGTTTTTTGAAATTCTTTCACTCCCGCGTCAGTCACCATTGTTCCGGTTAGATCGACAATGAACAGGCTCTTGAGTTGGGCAAGTTCCTTTAATCCCGCATCGGTTACTTTTGTGCGATTGAGGGTGAGTTCGGATAGGTATTTAAAATTAGCAAGTTCCTTCATCCCCACATCGGTCAATAAAGTATTGTGGAGATACAACCTTGAAAGGTTTTTGAGTGGTGCGAGTTCCTTAAGACCAGCATCCGATATGGCAGTATCGTAAAGATATAGCCGGGTAAGGTTTTTGAGTGGTGCGAGTTCCTTAAGACCTGCATCCATCACCTTGGTGTTGCCAATTGCGAGGAAGGTTAGCTTGGTGAGCGGTGCAAGTTCCTTGAGTCCTTTGTCGGTAATTGCTGTTTGGTTCAAAATGATTGTGTTAAGGTTTGTGAGTGGCGCGAGTTCCCTCAATCCCGCATCCGTCACTTTCGTTTTTTCCAGATCAAGGTGGTTGAGATTTTTAAATGAACCTAGTTCTCTCAATCCTGTATCCATCACTTTGGTGTTCGCGAGAACCAGTGCCTTCAGGCCTTTAAATCCAGTAAGTTCCCCTAGGCCAGCATCCGTGACCTGGCTAAATCCCAGGTTCACCTGGATGACTGGTTTTCCCGGCTGGTTTTCATCACGGTTGACACGTCCATTAAGCCTTTTGACATAATCTGCAGATTTTTCCTCCGCCTCATCGGCGATGACAATTGATGCTGAAAGCATCGCAATTAAAATAATCCACAGGTAACCCATTTTGCGGGGCTTATATTTCCTCAAGTCGCTTCTAAAGCTTGACATTTGCATTCCTTTTATTGGTTAATGATGCGAGAAAAAATTATCCCAGTCAGCGCATTTAATTAAAAACCAATCGCATCGATGATTAATTTACAAATACACTTCATCGTTGTCCGGGTATCTTTACAAACGGAATAAAATCCTATCAGAAACAATGTTTTGATTGATGAGCTTATGAAAAAATCAAATGGCCCTGAGCCTTTTTAAAAAGATAGGTGCTGCTTTCAGTTATCTGGGATTGTGATACTAATATCAGATATTTATCGCAATATTGTGGTGGTTTTTCAAAAGGTCTGTTGGGCTAAATTCGTAGTGAGGATTTTACCTCATTGGCATTTAAGATCAGCATTCTTGTAACCTTGGTTTATTTCTTCTTGCTGCTTTCCAGCACCAGTACCCAATCTTGTGGTGAGGGTAACCTCGGTGATTTGTACTCGCCTTGGGGGGCTTTGATGATGCCTTGTTCAAAACGCCTACCGGTTGCGGGGTCGAAGTAGAAAGCCGAGTAAGAAACATCTGGCTCGAGACCTTTGACGACTGTTCCATTCCAATTATAAATTCCACGCCTTGGCTGGTAGATGAACCTGACAATCCCGGGAACGCCCGCGGCAAAACAGTCTTTTTCAGCCCATTCGGGATGCGACTCGAAGCTTGCCCAGGGGTATTGTTCAAGAAGTTTCTTGCCAATTCCTAGCTGGGTAGATCCCGGGTATATCATGCCTTCCTTCCAAGTTGTCCAATCATAAATTGGATCGATGCCCGGGTCTCCAATCACGCTGGCCTGCCAAATGCCCGCAGCGCCATAGGTATGGCCGGATGCGCCGCTCAGCATGAAACTCCAGAACAGGTGGCGCTGCAGGTCCTGGAAATTTGATTGCATGTGTCCCTCGTAACAAGCTTCTCCGCAAAGCACCGGTTTGGCAGGCTTTTGTGACAGGCAGGATTTCATAAGGTCGAGGGATTGTGCGGCTGTCTTGTATCCATCATGCCCGATCCCGACCATGTCGAAGTCGAAGACTGAATTGTCCTTGATTGCCCGTCGCGGATGATCCGGGGCGTGATAAGTCAGCGGGTGGTGATACGGATCAATCTCCTTGACATACTTGGCCAGTTCCGACCAAGGTCCATATCCATCGTTGGCCTCACCACCGACAATCCAAACAGTGGGGTAGGCGCCGAAGCGGGCGATCAGGTTCCGCCAATGCCTTTTGTAACCATCAATCCCCACTTGGGCCAGCGTGCTTTTGCCACCACCCTGGGGACGACCCCATCCGCCAACAATCACCGGAACAATTCCAGTATCCACAAGATGTTTGATCCTGCGGTCCGCGAAATCAAAATACCTGGGATTCATCACGCTGAAATCAATCTTGCCATAGGGCATACCACCTTCATTTTCCCAGCGAGCCTCCATCATGTTCTCGTCCGGGTAGGGTCCGCAGACAATTTGAACCGCATTGAATCCCTTGGCTTTGCGGTCCGCGGTTAGCTCCTGAAAATTCTCCCAGGTCAATCGTTTGCAGAGGTTTTTCCACCATGTGTCACCCAGCCAAAGGAATGGGGTGCCGTCAGCGTGCTCAAAGTGACGGTTATCTTTGGCCACGCGCAAAAAACCATGTTTAAGCAACGGGTTGTCGTGGGTGTAGGCGGTCACCCGCAGAGGAGTGGGGCTTCCGTTCAGTGAGGTGTTGGCAGGGTCGGAGCATTTGACTTGAAATGTGTAATCACCCTGCAAAGGTGGTGCGAAGCGAGTAGTCCACTTGTCGTTCCCGGCCCAAAAGGCTGGAACTTTCCATTGTTTTTCACCCTGCTGGAATATTACATAAACCTCAACATCCATGAATGGGTTGCTATAGTTCTTTCCCGAGGTGAAAGTTGTTTCAAAGACGGCCCATTGTTCTGTGGTGGTGGGTTTAGGATTTTTATTCGTAGCGTCAGATGCATGGAGTGCCGCCAAGGTCGCAAGCAGCAGTGTTGGGAATATTATTAGAATGTGTTTCATGGTGTTTCCATTCTTGATTGTTTCAATATGTCCCCAGAAATTTTCAATCGCTGAATTAAGACTTCTGAAAACCTGTGCATTAAGTTTTTCATTACGCATTACATTGTATTTCGGGCAGGGAACTGTATCAGCCACGAAAGATTTCAATTATTGGTTTATGATCTTATGCAGGCCTTTCCATATGTGGTTTCATAATGACATTGGAATGTGGCGTTTCCTTGGTTTTAAAATGTTTTTAATGACAAAGTTCAGTTGGGACAAAAATGGGATGGGTTTGATAAATCATTCATACTTTTGGAAGCTGGGGAAAATCTCATGGCATTTTGATTGATTAAGGAACAAGGTTTAAACTTTTCGGGATTATGAAAGTGATTTATTGAATTTTATTTCCGAACACCCATGGGCTGGAGAAAACAAATATCGTTATCTAGTTAATCATTTTCTTTTTTTAGATTGCAGGTAAACTTAAGACTTGTTTAGTTCGGTTTTCCGGCAAAGTAAATGCGCGGGAAGTGGATGGTATCTGGCCGGCCTTTATAAAACACATTGAATAAGTGAGTATAGGAGCATGTTAAGGCCAATCTTATTTTCGAACTTGCTTTTGATCTGGATTCTTGGGTGTTCAAGCAATCCACTTCCCGAGTTGAGCAACCCTGAACAATTGACTCTTTTCTCGATTGATGGCCGGGATTTAAATAGAAGGGAAAAGGGCATAACAGATGAGACCTTTCAAGGTTTCCCTGTCTTGGGAAAGCTTGAAATTTCAGATCCAAACGAGCGAAAGAAATTAATAGCCGCATTGAAGGAAGGTATCAGGAGGGGGCCAAAAGCGGGTGCCAAGTGTTTTTGGCCCCGCCATGGTATTCGCGTGACCGAGAAGGGAAAAACCATCGAATTTGCAATCTGTTTCGAATGCCGTAATTTTTCAATGGATCCGGGGCCTGGCGGATTGATCAGCGGAGAAGTGCAGCCCGCATTCGACAAGCCGCTAAAGGATGCTGGTATTCCCATCGCCCCAAAATAGTTTAATAGAAATTATTAGATATGATTTATTCTTAATGTTATGCAAATGATTGGTGGGATAGATTTCTGCATTCCAAGAAAATTCGGAAACAAGGAGTAGGAAAAAATGATTTTAGTTGAGACTTTGTTGGGTGTGATTTTTTCAGTTTTATTGGGTGTTATCGCCGGGCAGAAAACTCAAAAGGAACCTGAGGTGCAGTCGGTTGGAGAAACCAAAACATTGGAATTCATGGAAAAAAAGTTTGAATTAAAGTTCAAGGATACGGACAAGCCCGTGAAAATATATGAGTATTTTTCCGGCAAGGACACACCTGATAACTGGATTGAAATGATGGAGTTCCAAATTTATCCAATGAACCGGGAGGGCAATGAACCAATGGATTTTGCCAAAAGAATAGCGGCAGCTTTCATAAAAAATTACCCTTACATGAAGTATTCGTTGTTGTCTGAGGAAAAAACCGGTTCTGCACTGCTGGATTTTTTTTATCCTGAATCAACCCGGAAAGAAAAAAACAAGGAATTTATTGAGTTCAATGCATTCAAGTTCTATAGGGAACCGGGTGGGAATCGAACCATTGCTGTTCATTACGCCAAAAATATCGAGAATACCAAGACAACTCGAAAAAGTGACGATGTGGTGAATGATATCAGAAAGACCCGGTCGGAGATCATACCCGCATTGGCGAAGTTTCCCAATTTCAGCCAGTGATTATGTGATTTTCCTTCATGATTAATTTGAAACCCAGGCGATGCTTGGCGATTTAATCGGGTTTACTTTGGAAATATTTGTTTAATGGCTGAGCATTCACAAAACTAAAATCATGGGAAAAATCTTCATCGCTCTGGCTTGCCTTGTTTTTACCTCATGCGCGGGTGGAGGAGGAACCACCCATATTCCCCCGAAATCCATTCGCATTGGTCAGCCCACCCCATTGGTCATGGAACTTAGCTCGTGGGGTGCGGGTTCGGGGAAATTATCTAAACGATACACTGATATTCAGTGCCATTACCGGGTTGGTGGGAATGATAAATTAACTACGGTCCCCATGGTTCCAAAAATGGAAACACCAATTCTTCTCACGGTGGAATGTACTATACCTCCTTTGGCTGCAAAGCCTGGGGAAAAACTTGAATATTACATCGATATGAAATTTGATGGTGTGTATAACAAGCGTACCGAAGCGCCCATTTTATTTGAATGAAAGAACCAGAAATCAATAATATGCTGTTGATTCATCGTTAAGCCGGAGTATGTGAGGAATTCGATGGCGGGAAAGAAGTCTGAAAAATTACTTGGTAAGAACCAAAGCCAGGGTGAAAAGCCCAAGTTGCTGTCCGGCGGCAATCCCCAGATTGCAAAGGGGGATGGTGATTCAGTCGTGCAGGATTACATCGCAGCAATGCCCGGTTGGAAAGGTGATGTGGGAAGGCGCCTTGATTCTATCATCATGCGCACTGTCCCCAAGGTTCAAAAGGCTGTGAGATGGAATACCCCGTTTTATGGGATGGAGGGGCAGGGTTGGTTTCTTGGTTTCCATTGCATCACCAAATATGTGAAGGTGACATTTTTTCGTGGTGCCTC
>SYCV01000089.1 GCA_005786805.1 Planctomycetia bacterium
AGGCCGGATTTTTAATAAAATTCGCCGTATTTGTCAAACCTGTGAAATTTAAAAATTATGCGGCACTTATATTTTTAACGATGATTCAAGCAGGATGCTTTTGGAATGATCGGGGGTTGGCCCCGGTCTCTGGCACAATTTTTTTTAAGGGTGCTCCTCTTGCAAATGCTGGCATTAACTTTATCCCTGAGGATCATTTAGCCAGGGTTGCAATTGGAAGCACTGACAAGGAAGGCAAATACAAGCTCACATCATTTCAAATCAACGATGGCGCCAAAGTAGGAAAATATAAGGTGACCATCAGGGCCGAAGAGGGTGGTGATAGCGATAAAAAACGATCAGATGCACTTGATTTTGTTCGAGGAAAAATAATCACACCCCTGAGGTATGCAAATCCAGAAACTTCAGGATTAATTGCGGATGTACTTAACAGTAAAAATGTTATTAATTTTGAACTTTCGGAATAGAACATTCAAAGGTTTCAAAACAATTGCCACACAACAAGTCAATTAGCACTTGGCAAATTCTCAACTAAGGAATTTAAGATTTATTCACAGGTTAAACAATTTTAATTCTAAACGGACGAATGTTAAACCAATGCTTTGAAACTTAATATTAAAAATCATGCTTCCTTTTGGAATCCAAGTGTTAATTCCAAACTGACGATCTATTGTTTTTTCTTTTTTTGATTTTCGGAATTACCATAAGCTTCCTTGGGTGCCCCCACATTATCCTTTAAATCAGACCTCAACCTGGCAAGCTCGACTTTTAACTCCTTTACAACATCTGCATAAGATGGGTCCGCGTAAAAGCTTTTCATTTCGTTTGGATCTTTTTCACGGTCATAAAGTTCCCAATAATCAACATCTGGCCTGTAAAAATGAACCAGTTTGAACCGATCAGTAATCACGCCATAATGGGGTCTGACCCTGTGGGGTACAGGGTACTCATAATAATGATAATAAAAGCTTTTACGCCAATCATCTGGAACTTTTCCATTTAAAAGAGGCAAAAGACTTCGGCCTTGCATGTCTTTAGGCGCATCAATTCCGGCAGCTTCCAAAAATGTCTGTGCCAAATCTATCAAACCGGTAAGATTTTTATTTACAGACGAACTTTTTGATACTTTTGGCCAACTTATCAACATTGGGGTCCGAAGTGACTCCTCAAGTATCCAACGCTTGTCAAACCAGCCATGTTCACCAAGAAAGAATCCCTGATCTGCTGCATAAACGACGATTGTATTTTCAGCAAGGCCCTCTTTATCAAGAAAATCCAGCATTTTGCCCACTGACTCATCCACAGCCTTGATGGTTCCGAGGTAATCATGCATGTATCGGTTATATCGCCATCGCACCAAATCTTTTCCTTTTGGATCTTCCTTAAAATATTTTTCATTCCGCGGTTGATAATATGCATTCCATTTTTGAAGTTGTTCGGTTGTCATATTGGTTGGCGTAACAAGTTTAGCATCAAGTTTGGTGAAAGTTTTTTCGATAGTCATATCCTGGTCCCTGGTGGCAAGGCCACGATTGGAATAATCATCGAATAGGTTAGAAGGCTCAGGATAAATCCGATCATTATCATGTCCCAGGTGACGGAGAGCTGGAGCCCACTCACGATGAGGAGCTTTATGCTGACTCATCAACAGAAACGGTTTAGACTTATCCCTGTTTTTCAACCAATCAATGCTGAATTCAGAAATTAGATCAGTGGTATACCCCTGGTGCTGTACTTTTTCACCATTTCGAATCATGGGTGGGTTGTAGTAAATGCCCTGCCCCGGCAAAATATGCCAATGGTCAAACCCAGTTGGCTCGCTAATGAGATGCCACTTTCCTATTATCGCCGTTTGATATCCCGCCTTCTGTAGCAGCTTGGGAAAAGTCTGTTGAGATCCATCAAATTTGCTGTTTGAATTATTATAAAAACCGTTTAAGTGGCTGTATTTACCAGTTAATAAGGTCGCTCTGCTGGGCCCGCAGATTGAATTGGTGACCAAACACCTGTCAAACCTGACACCTTTTGAGCCTATACGATCAATGTTTGGTGTTTGTAAAAGTTTTCTCGAATCTCCATAAGCACTTATTGCTTGATATGCATGATCATCTGAAAAAATAACAACAATATTAGGCTGCTTGTTTGCCCCATGTGAAAAATGACAGAAGCCTAAAACAGAGATGCAAACCAGAGCAAATTGAAAAATCGCGCGCATGATTCTTTTTTTCCTAATCAAACAGACTTAATCTCGCCATTGAAATTTTCATCAAACTCACCTTCCCACCTTGCGATGACGCAGGTGGCAAGACAGTTGCCAATAAGATTTACAGTCGTCCTTGCCATATCCATCAATTCATCAACTCCAATTATCACAGCTACCGCTTCCAATGGCAAACCAAAAGACGCGAGAGTACCTGATAGAATAACCAAGGATGCCCGAGGGACTGCAGCAACCCCCTTGCTAGTCACCATCAAAGTTAGCATCATGATTAATTGCTGCTGCCAACTCATATTGATGCCAGCGGCCTGGGATGCAAACACTGAGGCCACTGCAAGATAAAGAGTAGTGCCGTCAAGGTTAAAGGAATAGCCAGTGGGCATCACAAAGGACACGATTCGACTGGGCACACCAATCGATTGCATGGCAAGCATGGCTTTGGGAAGTGCGGCTTCCGAGGATGTGGTTGAAAAGGCAATCAAAGCAGGCTCCTTTACCGCGCGGGAGAATTTACGCAAGGGAACCCTTGCCCAATATGCGACCGGCAAAAGAACAACCAACATAAAAACAACCAAAGCCAAGTAAAGTGTCAGTATAAGTTTTCCAAGGTTAAGCAGGATACCCAAACCGCTATGACCCACCGTAACAGCGATGGCGGCTCCGATTCCGATAGGGGCATAGGCCATTACAAGGCCGGTAAATTTAAACATAACTTCAGAAAGAGCCTCAAGACCTTGAATTAAAATTTTACGATGCTCGCCTTTAACCTGGGTGAGGCCAATTGCGAAAAGAATAGCCCAAAAAACTATCTGCAACACTTCATTTTTTGCCATGGAATCTATCACACTAGTGGGGACTATATGCTCCAAGACGCCCCCCAAGGTAGTTTGTTTGGAAGCAAAATCCTCCCCAGCTTTTGCGGGAACATTCAAAGAAACACCTATACCTGGTTGGGCAAGGTTAACTGCGGCCAACCCTATCACCAAGGCTAATGTGGTTACTATTTCAAAATATATGATTGACTTCAGTGCCATCCTGCCGATTTGTTTGAGATCCTCACCATGACCCGCGATACCAATCACCAATGTGGCAAAAAGCAATGGAGCAATAAGGGACTTGATCATTCGAAGAAAAATAGACGATAAAGGCTTTAATGATTGGGCAGATTCAGGAAAACAATAACCAACTCCTGTTCCAATAATCATACTTATCAGAATCCAATGAGTAAGCGATAGTCGACGAAAAAGATCAAACATTGAAACCACATGGGTAAAAGTCGAATCATGCAACACTGACTTTGAATGATAATTGATTTGGTGTGAATAAAAAGAAATTAGTTCAAGATTTAGGATGACTATTTTTCGATCCGGTAGGATTAGGGCCAACTTTACCCTTGCCCCAGATTTTTTGCATCAAGCCATAACCTTGGATGTCTTTTTGTTTGATTTCTTCCCGATTTTTAGGGAAGGATAAATGCTTGTCCAAATAAGCTGTGCTTAATTCCGCGAAATACTCCTTGTCATTCGACATAAGGTAGCTCTTCAAATCGTATATTTTTTGATTTTTTGCGTTTTCATAGGCGTCTTTAATGGGCCCATGATTCCAACCCAGGACCTGATGATGGTAACAATGAGCAAATTCATGGAGTAAAACCAAGATAGCAGCATTGTTTGGTTGCAGATTTTTATCGTTGTTTTTTTCCGTGATTAATTTCATCCCATTAATTTCAATGCAGTTAAAATGAGTTCTGGGATCAGAGGGGCCCCGCGGCCCCTGGGAGTAAAGCCCCAAGGCACCAGGTTTGTTCCAATCCACAAAGATAAAAGTCCCATGAAATAATGACTTAGCATCCTCGGGATAAACTTCATTGACTTTGCGAAGGGCCTTGGCCAGCAAATCAACCGGCTTGTTAACCCATGTGGGATCATTGTTTTGGCGCATCACTTCATCTGAGATAAAACATTTGAAATTTTCGATTGAGTATTTTGAATAATTTTTATTAAGGCTTTTTTTCCCAGCTTGTTTTTCCTGGGTGTGCGCCAGATCGATAAAGGCAATTAATGAACTGATTGCCAGCAGAAATAAACGAAGGAGAAAAATTTTCATGATAATTATGTGTTTAATACGGATCAAACAGACCAAAGAAGAAAATAACCGCGGCATACTTTGGATCAATACCCTTGGCGCTTCCTATATTCCTTCCATTTTTCCTTACAGTTCCATCTCTTTCGATTTTTCCTACATTTGAGCCATCTTTTCGCACGGTTCCATCACCGTCAATTTTTCCTGCATACCTGCCATCGATATGTATTGAACCACTGGAATCAACCTTACCCGCGCTTCTGCCTTTGACACGAATGGTTCCATCTTTTTCAAATTTGCCCACATTACTTCCACTAATTCGAACCGTTCCATCACTATCAACACTGCCCGCATGCCTGCCTTCGACACGAATATCACCTGCTAAAACACATGCATTAGCATAGATAAAACAGCATATAACCAAAAAATATCTGAACATATTTCAAACTCCATGGATTATAAACAGTTGTATTTTAAACCATTTTTATCTTAATCCAAGGAATTAACCTGTGAATTAAAAGATATATGCTCTAATCTGAAGATTTAAGGTAACTTGTAAATATTTCAATATTGGTTTAGATCGTAGGTTTCTTGAGAATCATAGGAATGATGAAATGAATATTTTATTGATGATCATTTTGATTAATTTGTCCCAGATAAATGATACTTCCGAGAAATTTGATTGGATTTCAATAACCCAAAAACCATATTCGAAGTTAAACATTCCTGATATCGGTTTAAATTCAATAATTGAAAAAGGCACGAATTCCATCAACGATTGGAATGTCCGAAAAACCTCAATTGAAAAAAAATGGAGGAATCAAATAGGTGTGTTGCCAGAAAAACCCAGGGAACTTTCAACCAAATTCGAGGGCACGGAAACCCTGGCCACACATAAAAGAATACTTCTTAGTTTTCAAAGCGATGAAAATGACCGCATAAATGCCTATCTTTTGCTTCCACTTGACATTAAGAAAAAAATCAAAAAAGCAGCAATTGTCGTTTTTCATCAGACCACCAAAGACACCATCCGGGAACCAGTGGGACTAGGTCCCAACCAGCAACTCGCCATAGCAAACCACCTGGTTGAAAGAGGGTATATTGTTCTGGCACCAGAATGTTTCATCATGAAAGGCAAAGGTCCCCAGGGACAGGCTGAAGTCCTTTTACAAAAAAGACCAAATCTCACTGGAATGGGAAAAATGACATTCGATTCTATCCGTTGCGTTGATTTTCTTGAATCCATCGAAAATGTGGATCCTTTGAGAATAGGCTGTATTGGCTTCTCGCTGGGTGCAAAGGAAGTTCTTTACGCCATGGCTTTTGAATCAAGATATAAGGCGGGCGTTTTTAATGAGGGTGGAATCGGAATAAGGATGAGCAACTGGACCGATCCCTGGTACCTTACCCAAAAAATAAAACCAAACATACCTGAAATGGAACATCATCAAGTTCTTTCCCTCATAGCACCAAGACCCATATTGATCATGGGCGGGGATTCCGCGGATGGCGATAGAAGCTGGACATTTGTAAAATCCGTCCTGCCAGTTTACCAACTTTTCGGGGCCGAAGAAAAAATAGGCTTAATTAACCATCATGGAAAACATGCATTCCCTTATTCTGCCAGGTCAATCGCATACCACTGGCTAGATCATTGGCTGGGCCATCGTCCTGCGAAAAATGAGTCAGGCCCAAAATAAATAACGCTAGCTTTTATCTGATAACTTTTGTTCAAGTTCCTGCCAACGATTGTAAAGATCCTCAACCTCTTTCTGGGCTTGCTCGAGTTCCTTGCAAGCCTTCGCAAGGACCAAGTGTCCCGCGCTGGAGGATTTTTCAACTTCCGCATGAAGCGAAACAATTTTCTCCTCGACAGCCATCACCTTCGATTCCATGGAATCGTATTCTTTTTGTTCAGCAAAACTTAACTTTTTCCGTTTAGAGCCTGCTTGGGGCCTTGTTGTTTTGGGGGAACTATCATTGGTACTTTTTGAGGTTGCCTTATCATCCCTAGCGGCGGATTTTTCAAACACATTAAGCCATTGCTGCACGGTTGAATACATCGCTGCACCACCACGGCCATCCAAACCAATCACCTCGGTGCAGATTCGATCAAGCAACTCCCGATCATGACTTACAATCACCAGCGCGCCAGTGAATTCAGAAAGGGTCTCTTCAAGCACTTCCAAAGCAGGAATATCCAAGTCGTTGGTTGGCTCATCTAAAAACAACAAATCAGCGGGTTGTTGCATCATCTGGGCCATGCGTAATCGGGCCTGCTCACCACCAGAAAGAGCTCCCACCAAGACATCAAGTTGTTCCACTTTGAAAAGAAACTGCTTGGCCCAGGCAACGACATGAATTTGTCGGTCACGGTAGGCAATCATATCACCATTGGGGCAAAGGGCCTTACGAAGGGTGACTTCATGATTCAAGGCTGTTCTGCCTTGTTCAAAGATGACTTTTTTCAAATTATCAGCCAGGGTAACAGTTCCCCCATCAGGTTGATATTCACCAGAAAGTGTCTTGAGGAGTACACTTTTTCCACTGCCGTTTGGCCCCAACAATCCAAGTTTTGTTCCCGGGCTTAGTTGGATGTCAATTCCCGAGAATAAGTCACGCCCCGGAAATGACTTTGCTATCTTGACCGCGTTTAATAGTTTTTTGGTCTGCCTACCAGTGCCGACAAAGTCCAAGCCAGCCGAGCCTGTGTCAGAATTCCTGTATTGTAATTCCTTGAGTTCGTCCCTGCGCCTAGCCGCCTCGTCAATTCGAGAAGTCGCCTTGCAGGTACGGGCAGCAGCTTTGCGCCCAAGCCACTCGGTCTCTCTGCGCACTTGGTTTGCAACCGATTCCTGCATACGCGCCTGACCATCGAGGAAGTCTTCCCGGTGTTCAAGAAATTGATCATAATTTCCCGTGGCACGATAAAATCCTCCAGGATAAACCCTGTTTATTTCAAGAATTTCATCCGCGACAGAACGCAAAAAAGCCCTGTCATGGGTTGCCACCAGGTATCCAAAAGGAGAGGCCCTTAGAAGTTTCTGCAGCCATACTATTCCAGGTATATCTAAATGATTGGTTGGTTCATCAAGCAGCAAAATGTCAGGTTCAATGGCTATTTCCCTTGCTATACCGAGTCTTTTACGCCAACCACCCGATAATAAACTTGCCGGTTTATCAAAATCATCGAAGCCTGTCCGGGTCAAAACTTTGCTAACACGGGTTTCTTTTTCATGATCTTCAAGCGGTTCAGCTTCCAATCTTGCATACACGATATCTCGAACACTTTGCCCATGG
>SYCV01000090.1 GCA_005786805.1 Planctomycetia bacterium
ACAGGTTAAACCCTGGGCAGACTGCAACGATTACCTTTGCTTTTACCACCGCGCCCACGGGGTTTGATGCGGCTGATATCACCACAGTTGGTGGATCCATTAGTGGTTTGACCAAAAGTTCAAACACGGTTTACACCGCGATCCTGACCCCAGCTTCTAATTTTTCAGGCAAAGGTTCCGTGGCAGTGGGCAACGGTTATAAAAATTCCGCTGGCACCACTGGGCTCCCAGGACTTTCTGAAGCTATTGCGATTGATACCGTGGCACCTACCGCGATAATTTCTACCTCGCTTGATCGATTGGGAGTCAACCAGACTTCAATCATCACCTTCACTTTCAGTGAATCTGTCGTGGGATTTGATTCAACTGACCTTCGTGCGGAGGGAGGCGCCCTTGGAACACTCATTCAATCTGATTCCAACCCATTGGTGTATACCACGCTTTTCACCCCGACTGTAAACTTCACCGGCAAGGGTAAGGTCACACTCCTGAATAATTACGCTGATAACTCAGGTAATATCGGATCAGGTTCAAGCCTTTCACCTGAATTATCAATTGATACCGCACCTGCTACCGTCGATATCATCGGGCGGGGTAAGCCATTAGCCACCGATACCAACGCAAGCGCGGTATCCTTTAATGTTCGCTTTAATGAAACCGTGACGGGAGTTGACTCGGGCGATTTTGAATTGGTGCTTTCCGGTGGTGTGACCGTTGCGAATCCGTTATTTGTCTCGGGTAGTGGGAACAGTTACACGGTTGATGTCAGTGGAATTTCCAAGACCGATGGCATGCTGGGTATCCGCCTTAAGAGTGATTCATCCATTCTTGATGCGTTCAACAACGCCTTGGTTAATCGCACCCCAGGCGAGAACCAATCCTATACGATTGATAACACCGCCCCAAGCGTGGTTTCAATCGTTTCAGATAAAACCAGGCTTGGTGCCACCAACTCCGCTACCATCACCATCACATTCTCTGAGGTTCCCAAGGGCTTTGATTCATTCGATGTCGGGGCTACTTTTGGATCCATCAGTAATCTTTCAGCAACTTCAAATCCAAGGGTTTATACAGCAACTTTCACCCCTTCCGGGGTGATTACTTCTGATGCGCGGGTCACGGTTTATCAGGGTTATTCTGATGCGGCTGGTAATCCCGGAACAGCATTGACCATGGCTTCGCCGATCTCGGTTGTTGCGGCGCCTGTTGGAAAAATTGTGCCGCAAAATCCTCCCGCTGAGGTTACCCCATTAGGAAACATAACCTTGTTGGTCACCTTCACCGAGGATGTCAATAATTTGGCACTTGATGATTTTACGACCACGGGAACGGTGACACTTTCCGGTTTACAACGAGTCTCAAATTCAAACCGCTTATTCACCGTGGTTGCCACCGCCGGCTCGCTAGAGGGTGAATTCTCTGTGGGATTGAAAGCCAACGCGACAGAAGATAGCGGCTTGAGTGATAACAAGACTGCCGCAGTTGCGCCGATTACCATCCGGGTTGATGCGTCATCATCATTTGCTGATGCCAAACTTGTTTCCGTCGCGCAGGGTACAAAGACCAGCGCCAGTGGAATTGCGGACAACATCAAGGATGCGGATTTCTTCAAGTTCACTGCTGATTTCACAGGTAGTGTTTCCACTCTGGTAAAAGCCGATGGCAGCAAGTTTGATGCTTTTGCAACAGCCTATGTCCAAAATGATGATGGTTCCTTTAAGCTTCTGATCGCTGATGACAATTCAGGCGGTGGCACCACCAGCAAAATGGATTTCAATGTGACCACGGGTAAAACCTATTTCATCAAGGTTGAATCCCTGGCCAAGACATCCGGCAGGTATACAGTTGAAATTACCGGTGGAGAAAAGTTGGCTGATGATTACGGCGATTCCCAGTCTGATGCGGCTTCCCTTGTGGTTAATTCCACGCCAAGGGTCATAAACGGAACCCTTGAAAATAACCAGGACAAGGACTCATTCAAGTTTACAGCCTCCCAGACGGGCAAGGCTTCCGTTTCTATGGCCGCCTCAACCCTTGCATCGGGCAAGCTTGAGATTTATTCGAACTCCACTACCGTGCTTCGGACAGTCGCACTGAATGGAAGCGCGGAATTTGATGTGGTTGCGGGCCAGACTTATTACCTTATTGTTTCAAGTGATGCTGGTGATGTGGGTGATTATTCCTTCTCCATTTCAGCAAAGGCATCACTTCTATTCACTACTACCAATGCGGTTGCGGTCGCCAAGGCCACGAACTTCCTGCCAGTCGCGGGTAATGTCGATGTTTATACCGTGGTTGCTCCCTCCACAGGTCTGCTTTCAATCCTTGTTGAAAACAAAGATCGGGGTATTCCGTCCCAGCCTGAGTTTTCGGTTTACAATGCCAGTGGAACCAGGGTTGCCACAAATGTTGGCGCGGTTTTCGGGCCTGCTGGAACCTCCAAACAGATCATCAACCTAAATACAACCTTGGGAGAGACTTATCTGCTCAAGATTGGGGAAACCGGGACCTTTACCGGTTCCTATAACATCACCGCCCAGTCTGATGATTTTGGCACGGTTCGCACCTCCCCCACCAGCCTTACTTCTGGCGCAGCAGCGGGAAAAATTGATCTCTCAGGGGACGCGGATTTGTTCTCCTTCAGTTATGCAAACACCACGGCGAATACCGCGAAATTACAAATCACCCAGACTGCATCCACAGGAAGCTCCTTGCTTCCCAGTATGTTTGTATCCACTGATAATGGTTCTAGTTGGATCCCCGCAATCAACAAGGGAACTTTGGTGGAACTAGAAGTAGATCCCTCTACGACCGCCAGCCTGCTGATATGGGCCTCGGGTGCCTCCGGTAGCACCGGAGCCTATAATATCAACACCAGGGCTGTGATTGATGATTTTGGAAATACATCCGCCACTGCAACCACAGTGCTTCTTGATCAAAGCAACATCAGTTCCACTAATGGCATATTCAATTACTCGGGTGACCAGGATGTATTTAAAGTAACTTTAAACAACTCCGGCACGACGCTCTTCTCTGTTGAGTCCATTGATGATTCCTTGTTTGATCCCAAGCTTACCATCACCAGCCTTAGTGGTCAGGTTATTGCCAGCGATAATGATAGTGGCAAAGGCCTTGGCAGCTTGATCGTGCTTGAGGGGACCCTTGGAGATACCTTCTATCTCACAGTTTCCGGTATATTAAACGGCACCAATGGTGTTGCATACACATTGAAGACTGGTGAGCTTCCTGTTGATGACGCGGGTAACAAGCCAGACACCAGCTCCGTTCAATTGTCATTCAACGCCCCCGTGGTTGTTAATGGTAAATCCACACAGGTTGCAATTGAGAATAAAACCATCCGTGCCGCAATGCCTGGAATCGCGGACTTTGATGTTTACCAATTCACCGCGAATGATACTGGTAGATTTGAGATTTCGGTTGCTCCCTCCGCAGGTTCAGCAAGTTTGGCAGCGAATTTAAGTGTTCTTGCCTCCGATGGTAAAACGGTCCTTGCCTCGACTTCCGGAATTGCCGGTAAGAATGTTTTTGCCCTTCCATACTTAAACAAGGGTGATAAGGTCTATATTAGTGTTTCAGGTGGAAACAGCACCGAGGGAGATTATACCCTTAAGGTGGAAACCCCTGTAAGTATTGTTGATTTCTATTCGAATAGTCACAATGATTCAACATCCGGTTTGCCTTTGGGTTTGATTCCCATCATAGGCAATACCAATTCTGGCTCATTGGCTATTAGCGACATGAACATTGAGGCTGCACGCGATGTTGATGTGTTCACATTCACCGCAAAAAACACCGGGCCGGTCAAGGTTCTTGTTTCCAAGACAACTTCCAGCACCATTGACACTTCCATTTCCATCATGGATGCCTCGGGCAAGGTTCTTGCCTCCAACAATGATGCTGATCGAGAAACCACCAACAGTGCTGCGGTTTTTGAAGTCACAGCAAATTCAGTTTATTACATCAGCGTTACCGGTAACGCGGGCACCACTGGCCAATATGGCATTGCTCTGCAGGATCTCACACCCACGGATTCCGATGGCTTTGGATCTGATTTTAGTACCGCCACCATTTTAACTTTCGATTCCAACCTTGGTGTGCGAACTGATGACTCCATAATAAGTGCTGGGGATCGCGATCTATTTGAACTTACTGTTGGATCGGATGGTGTGCTAGGTTTTGGATTGAACTCCCGTGAAAGCAACCTCGATGGATATCTTCGTATCTATAATTCTGACAGGGAGTTGATAGCGGAAGACAACGACAGCGGTGATGGTCTTAATAGTTTCATCTCGGTTTCCGCAAGTGCGGGGGATGTTTTCTACATTCAGACGGGTGCGGTTGGTTCCAGTGTCGGAAACTACCGGGTTTGGGCTAGACTTGAGATAGATGATCATGCCAACCTTATAGGATCAGGCGCCACCCAAATGAATGTGGGCGATAATTTTGCATATGATTTTGGTGCAATTAATTCCAAAGATGACATTGATGTTTTTTCATATACCGCCACCACCACGGGGACTATAGACATTTTCCTTGGTGCCGATGAGGGTAGTTCACTTGACACTTATCTGTTTGTTTTTGATTCATCCGGCGAAATTCTAATCAATTACAATAATGACATATCCACCACCGACAAGGACAGCGCCTTGAGCATCCAGGTGCTCGAGGGCAAGACATATTACTTCAAGGTTTCCGGTGCAAGAGATTCGATTGGTGATTACATCCTTGAAGTTTCTCCTGTTGCTGATGATGTGGGTAGCTCGTTTGATGATGCAACCAATCTGCCTCTTTCGGTCTCTAATTCCACCCCCGCAAACACCAGTGTGGCCAGCACTAATGGGGCAATAGAAACCACTGGTGATGCTGATTATTACAAAGTTTCGATCAGTGTTACCGGAAGATATAAATTCAAGGTCTCAAATGACACCGCCTCCGCCGCTGGCCTTGATGACTCCATGCTGGAAATTTATTCTCACGATGGTAAATTACTCGGTAAGAATGATGATGCGACTTCAACGTCCTCCGATAGCGAATTGGAAATCAACCTTTCCACCGATGATATCGTCTATTTGAAAGCCTCGGGTTATGGGGACAAAACCGGCGCCTATGTTGCTGAAGTTGTCTATGTGGGTGCGGTTATTGTTGATGATTATGGCAACACCACTGATAAAGCCTCATTGTTTGTTTTTGATGACACCAGCTCCTATTCTCTCACGGGTGCTGCCATACAGGTTGATGGTGATCTTGATTATTTCAAAGGCGTTGCGGATATAACTGGTAGCATCAATATCAGCTTGGTATCTACTTCGACACTGCAGGGCACAGTGAAGGCATTTGTGAATCGTGATGGGGTTCTGGTGCAGGTCGCAAGTGAAAAGGCGACCGCTGCTGGAACCGCCCTTTCGCTTTCATTCTCGGTTGCAGCCTCGGACGAGTTTTACATTCAAGTATCCGGCGGCAATGCCACCATCGGTTCCTATGATCTCAATGTCACGAACACAGTTTCCACAGCTAACACCACATCGCCCAAGGCGGTTGACACCTCGGTGATCAATAGCACTGCTGATGAATTATCAACCCAGTTCACCAAGGCGATTGCCGCTGCCGCTGATGGCGCGGATATCAATGCCATAAGTCAAAACATCACCCAGAAACTGGTGGATGCTTTCATTGCATCCATGGGTGGCGCGCTTGATCAAACTTATATCATCCTTTGGCTTGATCCTGCTGACTTCAATTTTGCCGGCGCTGGAACCAATGTGGGTAATCAAGCTGGAAGCACCACCAATCAGGGTTCCTCCACCAGTCTCTCCACCAATGGTGCCCTTAATACTGTGATTGTTTCCGGGGCCCAAGCCTCACAATACAGCCTGAATATGACTGGTGTGGGTAGTGGGCAGGTTCTCGCAGGTGCCACCATGGTCACCGCAGGCGGACAGATAATCAACCCCACCGTATCCATTAATGGATCCAGCAGCAGTGGCATAGCCGCGGCAGACGGTGTTCCAAAATCCGGTCTTAATATGGTCCTTGATTTTTCCACTCCCGGTTCGGGCGGCGGAAATAATGGTGGCGGTGGTAATAATGGTGGTGGAAACAATGGCGGAGGCTCCCAAGTTGGCGTTTTACCTGGCAATGGTGGAACCTCTGTAACCCCGGGCAGTACTTCCTCCACGAGTTCCTCTACAAGTTCCTCCAGTGCCACGGCATCGGGTTCAGGTGGCGGGGGTAGCTTTGCCTCATTGGTAGATGCTATTGTCCGTACCTCCTCCGCGATTACCGGGACCGGAGCGACCACCGTGTTGGCCAATCTTGCATCCATCGCATTTGGGGGTGGCGGTGCCGCCGCTACTGTCGATGAGAAGCAACTCGCCAAGGAACTTGGTGGCGATGCCCCCGGTGAGGGCCTTGAACTCAATGAGAAAGAAAACAAGGAAGCAAAGTTGCCTGGTAGCTCTGATGTGTTGAAAGCCACTGCATCCCTTGTGACGGTATCAATTGCGGAAGCTTACAAATCCACCGACCTTGCGGTATTCAGCACTTTGCAGGCAGAGCATCAGGTTATTTCCGAGGTTGCAACCATTTTGGATAAGGTTTTGCCTATTCTTATTCCCAGTGAATTCGAGAATTCCGTAGAAAACCTTCTTGTAAAGACTGAGCAATCCCTGCTGCAGGAAGGAAAAGAAACCCTTACCAAGGTTGCAAACACTTTGGCAGACCTGGTACAGGCGCGGGTTGATAAAAACCTTCCCCCAGTCAATAAAAAGGCTGATGCGAAAATCACGACTTTTGAGTTTGTTGTCGCAGGATTGGTTGACGCGGCTAACCATGTTCAAAATGTTCAAGATGGCGGTCTCAATACGGAGGTGTTGTTCGTACAGGAATTGCCTGAGGGTTTTGAGGAGATGTTGAACTATACCGCTGCCTATCGAAATAACCTTGAAGATGCGTTTGTCAGCCAAGCCATGATTATCGATGATGAGTCAAATAACAAGTTGACTGAGGCCGTTGGTCTTCTTGCAGGTGCACTACTTGCCCCTGGTTTCCTGAATGGCACCCATTCGGCTTTGGCTCCTGTCACTGAAAAGCCAAGATCCAAGAAACGGAAATCTTGATTCCAGCCGATTCTACAAGACTCCACTTCGGATGAATGATAGAATAAACGCATTATTCATCATGTATTTGTGGAGTTGATTCATGCTTTTTCAATCAATCACTTTGATTGCTTTTCTGGGTGTTATGCCGTCCCAGTCTCCTCCTAACATCAAGGATGGCGATATGGTGGCGTTGGTCGGTGGCACGCTAATTGAGAGGGAGCAAGTTTCTGGTTATTGGGAAACTGAACTCACACGCAGGCTTACGGGCCAGAAAGTTAGATTCCGCAATCTGGGATGGAGTGGCGATACTGTTTACGGCCATGCTCGTGCTGGATTCGGTTCCACCGCGGATGGTTATAAAAGGCTTATCGAGCACATCAATGTTGTCAAACCCACCGTGACGCTTTTTGCATATGGGGCAAATGAATCTTTTGAGGGGGAAACTGGCGCATCAGCTTTCCAAAAAGGTTATGAAAAGCTTTTGAAGGATTTGTCAGGAACCAAGTCTAAATCTATTCTTCTTTCGCCCCTTTGGCATGAAAACATGGGACCACCTCTGCCCGATGCCGCTCCCCATAATCTGAACCTCCAAGCTTATGGCAAGATGATTGATGATATCGCCAAGGCTAACCAAGCCAACTTTTATGATTTGTTTCAGAGTAAAACCTCGTGTGAAGCGATGCTTGGGAAATCCATGAAACTCACCAGCAATGGTATTCATCCCACTGAACTGGGATATTACCTTTTGTCCAATGACATCAGCAGGGCCTTTGGTTTGGATGAGGAACTTTGGCAGGTTGCAATCGACACGGCGGGCGGTGCGATTAGTTCCAAGGGATGTAATGTCGAGGCAGCAGGAAAGATGACCTGGAAAGTCACAGATAAAATGTTGCCCAGGCCTGTTGTTCCCGGCTTTGCTTCATTAAATCTTTCTCCCAGAACCATCGCAATCAAGAATCTTCCCAAGGGAACCTACAAGCTTTTGGTTGATGGCAAGGATGTGATGGTCAAGAACTCCGAGGATTGGGGCAGGGGAGTGGTGATCTCAAGTGGTCCCGATTTTGACCAGGTTGAGATGATGCGAAAGATGATTCTGGAAAAGAACAGGCAGTATTTTCATCGGTGGCGTCCACAAAACGAAACTTATCTGTTGGGTTTTAGAAAACATGAACAAGGGCAGAACGCACGCGAACTACCCCAATTCGATCCGATTGTTGCCGCCAAGGAAGAGGAAGTTTTCAAACTCAATAAATCAATAACACGCACTTACTCGCTGATGGAGTCCAAGTAATGAAATATTATTCAAGCGCACTTGCCATAGCTTTTTTTCTCACGCAGAATATCTGCTTTGCACAAAGGAATGCCCCACAGACAGTGGATATCGACCCTGAAAATGAGCGCAAATCGTTTATTCTTCCCGAGGGTTTTGAAGTTAATCTTTTCGCTGGGGATCCACAGCTTGCCAAGCCGATCCAGATTTGTTTTGACACCCGGGGCAGGCTTTGGGCAGCTTGCAGTTCCACCTATCCGCAGGTGCTCCCCGGCCAACCCAACCAGGATAAAATCCTGGTCATGGAAGATACTGATGGCGATGGCAAGGCTGATAAAACCACTGTTTTTGCTGATGGTCTCCTTATTCCAACCGGACTTGCTCCCGGCGATGGCGGAGTCTATGTAATTGATAGCACCGACCTTGTCCATCTAAGCGATACCGATGGGGATGGCAAAGCCGATACCAGGAAAGTGATCCTTTCTGGTTTTGGCACCGAAGACACCCATCACATGGTTCACACCCTTCGCTGGGGCATGGATGGCCTGCTTTATTTCAACCAGTCAATTTATATTCACAGTCACTTGGAAACACCCTATGGCCCCAAGCGATTGGGCGGCGGGGGCATCTGGCAGCTTCGTCCTAAAAATCTTGAACTTGAAATCACCATGCGGGGCCTGGTTAACAGTTGGGGCCATCATTTTGACCAGTGGGGCCAGTCTTTTGCAACCGATGGCGCAGGGGGTGAAGGTATCAATTATGTTATTCCCCGCGCCTATTATGCAACCGCTGTTGGTGCTAAGCGAGTGGTTCAAGGTTTGAACCCGGGAAGTCCAAAACATTGCGGATTGGAAATTCTCTCAGGTCGCCATCTCCCTGATGATTGGCAGCAATCCTTTATAACCAATGATTTTCGTGGACATCGTGTTTGTAGATTTACCCTCGAACCCGATGGCGCTGGTTACATCTCAAAGCAGCAACCCGAATTGATCAAAACCAATCACCCTGCATTCAGGCCTATCGATGTTCGTCAGGGACCCGATGGTGCGATTTATATTGCAGATTGGTTTAATCCCATCATCCAGCATGGTGAAGTTGATTTTCGTGACCCCAGGCGTGACAAGACCCATGGTAGAATCTGGCGCGTCACCGCCAAGAACAAGCCCCTGGTTCCCCGTCCCAAACTCGAGGCTGATTCCAATTCGGCACTGCTCAATCACATGAAAGATCCCGAAATGTGGACCAGGCATATGGCTCGCAGGGTATTGGTTGAACGAAGTATTGATTCCGTGACGCCTGACCTGAAAACTTGGACCGATTCCATTTCCGCGGATGATGAGTCATTGAACCTGGAAGCGCTATGGACTTGGCAGGCTTTGGATCTTCCAAATGGCAAACTTTTGGGAATGGCATTGGGTGCAAAAAATCCTAATATTCGGGCCGCGGGGATTAGAGTCGCGGAAATGTGGCGTAACAAAATGCCCGGAACTTTTGATCTTGTTAAGGCTAAAGTCAATGATCCCCATCCGCAGGTCAGGTTGGAAGCCGTGAGGGCTTTGGGGCTTTATCCCAAGGCTGAGTCTGCGGAAGCATCCCTTGCAGTTTTAGATTCACCCATGGATAAATTCATTGAATACAGTCTTTGGCTGACATTACAGGAGTTACAGGAAAGTTGGCTGCCCGCCTTCAGCAAGGGTGAGTTGACCTTTGGAGGTAAATCAGACCGAATGGTTTATGCTCTCAAAGCGGCAGGAACTCCGGATGTTGCCAAGAAACTTGGGGAATTGGTGCAGGAGGGAAAATTACCCCCCTCCGCCATGGAAGGAGCATATCTTCATCTTGCCTCGGTGGGAGGCCCTGTTGAATTGGGAATAGTCACGGCCAAGGCGCTTGCCATGGCTGATGCGCAGGCTGGGAATGCGATTTTGACCGCGTTGATTGATTCGACAAAAACCCGGGCAATCAAGGCGCAGGTTGATCCCAAAACACTTGTTTCTGCTTTGGATATGAAAAATGACCCAAGAAGTGTTTCAGCAGCCAGGCTACTGGGCCTATGGAAGATTGGTTCCGCCCAAACCGTGCTGGAAAAAATAGCAGGTGATGATTCTCAGGATTTGCAACTTCGCAAAGCCGCCTTCGAAAGCATCGCGGACTTGGGAAGTAAAACTTCCATAGCCCTTCTCAAAAATATGATCTCATCAGCTACTGAAAAGCCTTTACCCGCAAAGCGCTGGGCATTGGTTGCACTTGCATCCCTGGATGTGAATTCCGCAGCGGAATTGTCTCTTAAGATTCTTGAAATGCCACAAACAAGCGTGGAACTTGCCGAGGTCTTTGACGCGTTTTTGAGCAAGAAAGACGGGCTTGCACCAATACTCAAGGTGTTCGCGAATTCCAATATCTCCGCTGATGCAGCAAAGGTTGGCATTCGCCAGGCCAAGGCTTCAGGCAGGGATGTAACCGAGTTGGTCAAGAATCTTGAGAAGGCTGGAAAAATTGGTGCTGTTTCACGCGAAATCAGCAAGGAAAAACTCGCTGAGATGACCAAGGCTGTTCTTGCCCAGGGAGACCCTGCCCGGGGTGAACTTGTGTTTCGTAGAAAAGAACTTTCATGCATGAAATGCCATGCAATCTCAGGTTCAGGTGGATTGGTGGGCCCGGATATGACCAGCATTGGCGCCAGTGCGCAGGTCGATTACCTTATCGAATCCATGGTCAATCCCAATAAAGCCATCAAGGAAAACTATCATTCCATAGTCGTCACCACGGATGATGGGAAGGTTTTCAATGGCATCAAGGTCAGGCAGGATAATAATGAGCTGGTCCTTCGTGATGCGGAAGATCGCCTTATCAACATTTCTGTAAAGAAAATTGAAGAACAGAAAAATGGCAAGTCCCTAATGCCCGAGGGGCTTGTAGATTCCCTGACCCAGGGTGAACTTCTTGACTTGGTCAGGTTCTTGTCTGAACTTGGGAAAGTTGGTCCCTATGGCCCCGGTAAAGCCTCGATTGTACGCAGATTTGAGGCTATCGAACCGGATGCAAACGCCTACACCGTTCTTGCACGCAAGGGTCAGGATGCCTTCGCCAATCCCGATGAGAATTTGAAATGGTCCGCTGTTTACGCCATGGTGGATGGCTTTTTGCCGCTGCGTGATCTACCTTTACTTCAACAAAAAAGAAGCTTGGAAAAGGTTACGCACTCGATGGCATTTGTTCGATTTGGTTTTGAAACGAGCAGTCAGGGAAATGTAAAAATCAGCTTGGAAAAGCCTGTGGGTATGTCCGCTTGGATCGACGGAAAGCCGATTGCCATCGCACCAACGGGACTGATAAATGTGAAAGTCACTCCGGGTGTTCACAAGGTGATAATAAAAATGGAACAAAGTTCAAAAACTGAGGGCGTGAAAGTCGAAGTTGAGGACGACAAGGAAAACCCCGCAAAAGTAAAAATTGCACAGGGCAAGTGATCCATTTACATCGCCACCAACTCCCAATCGATGCAGGGGGCTGGAAACTTAGGGTGTTTGCGAATCAACGCAGGCAGGTTTTCATCCTTGAAATATTGGCCCGCTCGTTCATCAATCTGCTGGAATCTATCCTCGCAAGCCTGGTGAGATAGGTTTGACAGGTCTCCAGCGGTCCAGAGATTGCGGATTCGCGCAATCTCGCAAAGCAGTGACGCATAAATTTTCTGGTTCAAACGATGAAAGCACCTCGGTTGGTTGCCATGGTCGGTGATCCAAAAACTATCCGCATAAGCTTCCGGACTTTCGACTTCAATCCAGTGGAATTGTTCATCAACGAAAATGTTGCAGGGAACAGCATTATTCCTGCGTCCCCGGTTTTGTCTATTTGTTATGGGAAGATTCCGCGAACCTTCGAAAAATGAAATGTTTGAAGCTAGCATGACCAATCCTTCCTGAATTCAGGTGGCTGGCGCATCCTTGCGCTCGATCTCAATTTCTATGTATATTTTACGCAGCAAGACTATCAATTGTTCGCGTGAAATCATGAATTATTGATGTAATTTTGATTATTAAATAAAAAACCCACTCCCAAGGAAAATTTGGGAGTGGGCTTTGGCTTAAAACTTCAATTTAAAGTTACTTTGCCTCAACCGCATAGAGTGTGTCAAAGCCCCGGATATAGATCCTGCCGTTTGAAATGGCTGGAGAGGAGGTGATTTGGTCGGGGAGTTTGTTCGTGGCCAGGATTTCAAATTTCGGCCCGGCTTTAACCACAGTCACTGTGCCATCTCTCGCGGCAAGGTAGATCTTGCCATCAGCAAGCACAGGGGAGGCGCGATGTCTGGCATTGTGGGTTCGTTCATTGTAAAGTTCCTTTCCGGTTTTGGCATCCATGCAGATAAGAAACCCATTCTCCCTGCAAAGATAAACCAAGCCGTTATGAACCAGTGGTGATGGGACATCAGGGGTGCTGGTGGGCCTGCGCCATACTTCGTTGCTGTTACCCATGGTAACCAATCCGGTGGCTCCCGGTTTCAAGCCGACGACCGGGCCATTCTTGGCGCTAGGGATCACAATCAAATCGCTGACCGCAACAGGAGAGGCAACAAATCTTAGGGTTTTGTTGTACTTGTCCTTGGGGTTTAATCCACCCACCCGCCAGAGTTCACTGCCATCCTTCAGCGAATGACCTGTGGCGTAATCATTGCCATGCACGATTAATTGTGTTTCCTTGCCATTGGTCCAGATTGTGGGGGAAGCATAGGAATGTTTGCATTCCTCAATGCCATCGCTGGGCCGATCAATTTTCCAAACTTCCTTGCCGGTGTTTTTATCAAGGCAAATAACCTTGGCACCACCATCGTGTATCAAAGCTTGGTAAAGTTTATCCTCATTCAAGACAGGGGTTGAATGGATGCCAAATTGTATTTTGAAGGCACCATACTGCTTTTGCATGTCCAATTTCCAGATTTCCTTGCCGGAAAAATCATAGCAGCCAAGGATTCCAGCCCCGACAAAGGCCCATACATGCTTACCGTCTGTGGAGCAGGAGGCTGAAGCGCCATTACCTTCATCCACCCTTACCTTGGCATTGCCCTTGGCCAATACATTTTTCCAAAGTTGCTTGCCTTGGGTGCTGACGCAAATCAACACCTGGTCCTCGCCATCCACGCTGGTGAGAAACATTTTATCGTTCCAAATCACGGGAGTGGAACTTCCCATTCCGGGCATGGGCAAAGTCCATGCGATGTTTTGCTTGTCGCTCCAGGTGGAGGGAAGTTTTGTTTCGTTTGAGATTCCGTCGAAGGATTGTCCGCGCCAGTTGGGCCAGTTTTCAGCAGTTGCAAACGATGTGGAAAACATCAGGGAAACGCCTAGGGTGCCTAGTCGAATAGTTTGTGAAATTTTTTTGGAAATTCCCAACATTTGAATCACTCCTGGATTTTAAATACGAGGTAGGATTACATCACACTTTTGAATTATCATTATAGCATTCCAAGGGTATCAATGAAGATAAATATTGCCTGAGAGTGAAGAGTGTTGGATTTTTGAATCATTAATGTTGCATATATAAATGAGCATGGTTTCGCGTCTCTTTGTAGCAAGAATTCAAATAGTATTTCCTTCAATTGCGGTATTGGAATTCACCAAAAAATACAATTTTGAATAGGATTGGATTTTGATGAAAATGATCAATTCTTTCGGGAAAAAGCAGTAAAGCCAAACAGGAATGATATAATTTTGAATAGTTCATTTGGAAAGCTCAAAGTGGGTCATTCCCACCATTTGGATTGAAAACTACGGATTTTATCTTTTGGTTCGATTCAGGGTATGAAATATGATTTCATTTTTTGCCAGTTTCTTTCTTCTGGCGATTCCCGGACAGCCCACTAATCCAGCTCAAGTTGAGAGCTCCATGGATGCATTCTTTCAAAAGGAAGTCTGGGTCAAGGTGGGAGAACGCACTTGTCTGCAGTGCCATAAATCAGGTGGTGATGCGGAAGAAAGTAAATTTTTGCTCCGTGATCTTCAACGCAGTCAGGACCAGACTGGGGACATGAAGCGAAATTTTGAGGCCTTTTCCAGCATGGCTAAGCAGGAGGTGGAAGTGCACCAATCCCGCTTACTGCTGAAAGTGGTTGGTAAGCTCAATCACGGTGGCAAAGAACAACTCAAACCCGATTCGATTGAATATCGTTTACTGGCAGATTTTGTGGCTCGGGTGAATAAACCTGCAAACACGAAGCCGGATTTTACACTTGATAAAAATGCCACCCCTTTTTTTAAAGACATAAAAATGCTTGATGACAGGCAATTGCTGCGTCGTGTAACGCTTTCACTTGCTGGCCGTCTTCCCAGTGAGTCTGAGTCGGACACCATCGCCCGTGAAGGTGTCAAGGCATTGCCCAAAATAATGGACACCGTTTTGAAGGAAGATGCTTTTTACAACAGGTTGCGCGAAGGATTCAATGATATATTTCTTACCGTCGGATATGATGATGTTCCGGAAAACGCACTTTCCTATGAGCACTTTAGCACTACCAGGGGCTGGACCCAGAAATTTGACCTAAGTCATATCAAGGATGAGAAAGATCGGCGTCAGGCTGGATATAAACTTGCCAATGATTACCGCAAGGCAATGCTTGGCGAACCGATGAAACTAATTGAATTTATTGTTCGTAATGATAGACCTTTTTCTGAAATAGTAACCGCTGATTACATCATGGTCACTCCTTTTACTTCCCGGGGATATGGGATCTATGAGGAATTAAAGTCGAAATTTAAGGACCCTGACGACCCATTTGAATACATTCCAGTGAGACTCAAGGCTCTTGTCGGTCGCAATCGGATAGAGGATCAAGACTCAGCGACAGGTTTTTACCCTCATGCCGGCCTACTGTCGAATTTTCAATACTTGAAGCGTTATCCGACGACGGAGACCAATCGTAATCGCCAGCGCGCGCGGGTTTATTATCAGCATTTTCTTGGTATCGATGTGCTGGAACTTGCGGCGCGGGTTTCGGATGCTGCCGCTGTCTCTGCAAAATATCAGATCCCGACCATGCAGGCCTCCGAGTGTGTCGTATGCCACAAAACCTTGGATCCGATCGCAGGGTTGTTTCAGGATTACTGGAAATTTGAAGGGGTTTACGGGCGCCGTAAAGAGGGCTGGTTTAAGGACATGTTCGGGGCAGGTTTCGAGGGTGAGGAATTGCCTGCCGGGGAACGCTGGCGCGCTTTGCAATGGCTGGGAGAACGGACGGCGAAGGACCCTCGGTTTGCCGTCGCCATGGTCGAGCATGCCTGGTACATACTCACGGGGCGCAAGGTGCTTTTGCCGCCTAAAGAACTTGGTGATCCGCTTTATGCCGCAAAATACAGGGCCTATCATGAGCAGCGTAGGCAAACCGAGGCCATTGCCGAGCGATTTGCCAAGTCAGATTTTAATTTTAAAAGTGTGTTAAAAGAATTGGTCGTATCTGACTTTTATCGCGCGGATGGCCTGGCGACGGTGGTTTCTGATCCTAAACGGCGCGCTGAATTGGACGATCTTGGCCTTGTGCGCATGCTGGCTCCCGAACAAGTGGAGCGCAAGGTTGCAGCCGTTTTTGGCAAACCCTGGGGCCGTTTGACGGAACAGATGGCCATGCTCTATGGTGGAATCGACTCCAAGGAAGTCACGGAGAGAGCAACCGACCCAAGTGGCGCTATGGGTGCGATTCAACGAATCCTTGCCAATGATGTCGCATGTAGGGAGACCGCATTGGATTTCAGTCGCAAACCTGCAGACCGCCGACTTTTCCCTGGTATCGAAACGGATGTGGTTCCGGGAAGTTCCCCTGAGGCGGATGCGAAGATCAGGAATGCGATTGTGTATCTGCACCAGAGGGTGCTGGGGCGCTTCGATAAGGTTGATTCGCCTGAAGTTACCCGCAGTTTCCAACTCTTCGCGAGTATCGTAAATGATGCCACTGAACGCAAGAACTTCGAAAAACAGGAGATTTATTCCTGCCGCCAGAACCTTCTCCAACCGGTTCCAGATCCCAAATACACCGTGCGTGCTTGGCGTGGCGTGATAACCTACCTGTTGCGCCAGTCTGAGTTTCTTTATGAATAAGCGAGACCAGCCATGAGAAGAGATTTTTTGAAACTATGTGGGTTTGCAGGACTTGGTATCGCCTGCCCAGGTGGCCTTTCTTCCGCGTTGCACGCCTCCGCCAAGGACGACTCTCCCTATGAGGGACCATATTATATCGTGATCAATGCCTCGGGCGGTTGGGATACCACTTACCTTATGGATCCCAAAGGCATTGGTGGTATCAATCGGCTTTATAAAGAGGGTGAAATTCTCACCAAGGGCGCCCATAAGTTTGCCCCGACAGAAAAACACAAAATTGGCGGCATGGGCAACGAGGAGTTCTATGCAGAATTTGCCAACGAACTTCTCGTGCTTAATGGCCTCGATTATTCAGTGAACAATCATTCGCCTGGGGCCCGCTACATGGCAACGGGCAAACTTGATAGCATGGCCTACCCTACCTTTGCCGCCCTGGTGGCTGCCTGCAAAGGACCAACATGCCCGCTTTCTTTCCTTACCTTTGGCAACTATTCCGCCACTGGAAACATTGTGGCAATGTCCCGCGTGCCCTACCTGCCATCTCTCCAGCGCATCGCCAATTCGGATTCAATTGAAGGTAATCCCAGATCCCCGTACCACGAGGACTTTGCCCTTGCCCGTATCGAGCAGGCGCTGAGCGAACAGAGAGAATCCCGTGCGGGAATGCCCCTTCTTCCAAGGCAGGAGCGTGCTGAGAGCATGCTTTATGCCGCCCAGATGAATGCCAAATCGATGCAGCGCATCACCCCGCACATTCCCAAAAGTATTCCAAAGGAGCGTATCGCTCAACAGGCTGAGATTACCCTTGCATCTTTCAAGGCCGGGGTATGTGTGTCAGCGAATCTTTCTATCGGCCAGTTCGACAGCCATGCCAATAATGATGCGGATCAGATGAAGCTTTTACCGGAGTTCCTTGCGGGCATAGCTTATATTCTGCGCAGGGCGGCGGAATTGAAGATACGAGAAAAGCTTGTGGTGGTGGTTCAGAGTGAGATGGGGCGCACTCCTGATTACAACAAGGGAAATGGTAAAGATCACTGGTCCATAGGTTCAATCATGTTTATCGGGCCAGGTATCAAGGGAAATCGAGTCCTGGGTGCGACAGACGAGAAGCAATTTGCAGTACCCATGAACCCCAAGACGCTTGCACTGGATAAGGAGAAAGGCATTCGTGTGCGCCCCGAGCACATTCATGAGGCGCTTCGTCAATTTGCCGGAATTGCTAATCATTCCCATGCCAAAAAATTTCCTTTGGGGCTTTCTGAAAAGGAACAGCTTCAAGGACTTTGGGGCTGATAGCCAGAGAGTTGCATGATAATCCTTTTTTCATCGATTCTTTCATTACAAAAGATTAGCAAGCAATCATGGATGTGAACTCATTTCTAAATGAGAAGTTACGAATTCATCCGAGGAAAAAATGACCAGAATACTGGTCATTTTTGGAAGTGATTCTGACTTTTTATAACCAATAATTTAATGGATAAGCTCCAGTTTTGAATTAAAAAATTGTACATAAACCTTCTTATCACTCATAAAGACAATCATTCCAAAAGTTTTATTTAGGTTGCAAGTTATTTTATATTAATGACTTACGATATTAATTTTTTCGCAAAAATAAATACTACCTTGATTATAATTTTAGTGAACTTATATTGACAAAAGGTCGATACATTATTAAGTTGATAAACATAATGTTTTTGAGGTTGCCAATGACTCACATTCGTACTGGATTCTTAATTTCTGCCGGATTTGTTTTTTTGTTTTCTGGCTGCCAGGGAAATGACCCTTCATTACCGGTCGTTCCCTATGAGGGAGAAGTGAAGATAAATGGCAAGCCGATTCCTGGTGCAATGGTTGTTTTTCACCCAAAAAACAATTCTGACCAAGTTATTTCGCCCCCTACTGGCACCACTGATGAAGCCGGAAAATTTCGATTGACCAGCAAAAAGGATTTCGATGGTGCTCCCGAAGGAGATTATTCGGTGACCATTACCTGGATCAAACCAGTTGCCTTGGGTGCCAAAGTTAGAGAGGGGGATGAATCCGCCCGAAATTTTCTTCCTGCTTATCTTGCAAATCCACAAACATCCGGGCTCGTGGCGTCTGTCCAAAAAGATCGGTCGCAATCCAAATCTTTTGATCTTCGTTTTCAAAGGTAAGTTTTTTAAGGAGTATGACAATGGTCAGTCGATTGTTTAATGCCAGGAAGGCGTTTACGCTCATAGAACTTTTGGTGGTGATTGCCATCATTGCGATTTTGATCGGGCTTTTGTTGCCCGCAGTTCAAAAAGTACGGGAAGCCGCCGCCAAGACCCAGTGTATTAATAATTTGAAACAACTGGGTATATCAATCCATGGTTATGCAAGCTCAAATGACAGTAAAATTCCAACCAGCACAAGACCTGGCGGGGTCACTACTTCCCCAAGAATTAGCTGGGCTGTATCTTTACTGCCTTATCTGGAGCAGGGGAATCTGGTCAAGACATACGACAACAGCCAAACTTGGAGTCAGCCAGCCAATTTGCCTATCACAAAGCAGCCGATCAAAATTCTTCAATGCCCGGCGGTTCCCGATTCATCAAGACTTGATGGTGACCCTCAAACCAATGTTTGGAATATTGTTGGGATTTCAGATTATGGGGCCTTGGCCGGTGTCAGTGCGATTGCTGCAAATGTCAATACTACGGGGGCATCGATACCTGGGATGATGGAGAAAAACAAAACGGTTAAGCTGCTTGATGTAAAGGATGGGCTTTCCAACACCATTGCGATCGCGGAATCTGGTGGCCGACCAAGGCTTATCCAAAAGGGGGTTAGTATCGGCACAGTTCCAAACAAAAAAGTGAATGGGGGTGGTTGGTGCAGGCCCGCGTCAGATATCGATTTTATCT
>SYCV01000010.1 GCA_005786805.1 Planctomycetia bacterium
CAACTGGCGCGACCCTCATGATTAAATCTTTGGATGATTTCCCAACATTTAAAGCACGAGTGTAAACCACCTTGCCGGATGATGCGATTTCGTAAGCAGGCATCTCCATGATTCTGGCATCGCCCACGGTATAAGAAATTATGGCTTGATTCCCAAAATGATACATTCCCAAATACTTTGACCATGAAACAGGAAGAGGACCATAAGGCCTGCCATCACGCCCCTTGAACCTGGGATCTTCGAACGATCCGGTTTCCGGATTGGCCCAGCCCGGCCCGACTGGGTTTGCAAACTTGATGTTTCCAACGACCCTGGGATGGATCTGGTGCCTGCCATTGAAATTAATACCATTGTAATCGATGAATGAATCACCCTCCCATGCCGCAGCCATTCGCATGGTGTCGTGATCAAACATCATCCAATGCCTTCCACGGGTAATGCCTCCGGGCCCATTATCCAACCGCACTGCAATTCCCTTGTAGGCAAAATTGCCTTTGTCGCCTATCTCCAGCGTGGCCATCAAACTGGGGCCATAATTCATCATCACCCATGGCTCAATGTTGGAGGGTTTGGGACCGCGAGTGCCACCTTTCGGCAATTTTGAAATATAGGTTTCATCCACCTTCGCATACTGGGAAGGGTTATGGGGTTTTAAATAAGTCTCACGGATGTAATGAATCACATCATATTTCTGTTCCGGAACCATCCAGGTCTGGGGAGTCATCACCGCGTAACCATGCGTCAAGGTCTGGTACATTTGGAACGGATCGGCGCCATTTTTAAACTTACCCTCTGCAAATCTCAAGGAAGTCGGCATTGAGCCAACCTGATCCTTGGTTCCATGGCAGTTGGCGCATACCCTTGAATAAATCGCTTCCCCCCTTTTAAAACTTTTCGAATCGAGGGATTTAATCAAGCCGGCATGATCAATATCTTTTTCATATTCAGGCAGGGGAAGAGCAGCAAAAAGTGAGGACGCAGGGCGCGTTTGCCTGGCATATTCCGGTCCCTTCTCCGCCAACTCCATTAGAAACCTAGACAAATCCAAAAATTCCTGCCTGCCTCCCAGCACATTCACCAGTCCATCAGGCATCAACGATGGCCCTTTGTCATTACGATCATCAATATCTTTTTTCAAAATGGTCAAAAGTCTACCATCAACAGGATTATCACGAATGATAATGGAATCAGCTTTTTCCTCAGCCAGAAGCCCTGAAAAAGTCTTGCCAGCCTTGGTAGTGACAACGACTGTTTCAAAGCCCTTCTTGATCACTTTGGAAGGCAGAATCATGGACTCCACGAGATGGACATCCGTCGAATCCTTGCCCAATTTGGTAAGATCCGGACCATACTTGTTATTGTCATCGCCAAGGGAATGGCATCGAATACAAGCCATGTCCTGCCTGTAAAAAACCAGGGCCCCGCGGGCTGCATTTCCCTTCTCGCGAGCTTCACGGGCCAGATCAACAGCACCTTCCTTGATCAATTGCTGTTGTAGAGTTGCCGCTGGTTCCGCAGACATGCATAATCCGGAGGCAAGCGTCAAAAAAACCAGATTCACAAAGACATTATTAAGGTGATTATCAAAAAGCATTTTAATCCCTACATTAGACAAGCATTGAATATTGATAACTTACAAAAACATCTATTTGATTAATAGCGACAAGGGCATGGTCCGGAAAAAAATCCCTGATCCCCCAGACTGCTTGGCATCCGTGTCATAAAAAATCGTTCCCAAGGTTTGGTCATCCAGCATCACCGACCTAGGGCAGGCCCTGCCACCCACCGGCCTTCCTGGATTATAAAACTCCACTGGCTTATCAAGAAGCCAAGTTTTCCCATCATCTTTTGAAACAATGAAATTTATTACATCACCACCGAAACCCGGGCCGACAATTTGTGAGACAACCAACAAGCCATTATCCAGTGAAATCATCTGGTGCCTCCAGCCTTGTGATGAAACATCAGGAAAAGGTTTGATTTCGACCCAGGTTTTACCTTCGTCGGTTGATCTCAAGCCTTTTCCACTGACAAGCGTATTTTTCACGGTCTTGATGATGGGCACTAATCCATGGTTTTTGCCATCCCCAAAAACACTTTCCTCGCCTGTGGCGGGGTTGTAAAGAACAGTCCTGTCCATCAAAGGCAGCAGCCATTTATCAGTTGCAAGTTCCACAATGGGATGTCGGATTACACTTTCAATTTTTTCGTCCTTGTTCTTATTGATGTTTTTTGGCTTGCTCCAGGTGACGCCATCATCCTCACTGATGGAAAAAGCCACATGCCTGGACCTCTTTTTGTCATCAATATTGAACCAAACATTCCATGCGTGAACCAACCTGCCATCAGCAAGCGTGGTAAGGGAACCGGGATAAACCTGGGTATCGACAGTGTGGGGAAAAAGAGCGGGCTTCGACCAGGTCTTACCCATGTCCAAGGAACGAGTGACCAAGTAGGGCTTGTATTCACTTTTGCAATAAACAGCGACAAGGTTACCTTTTTTAGTAATCGCGAGGGCAGGATGAATATGACCACTCACTCCTGAATCAATCCGCACGGGTGCGGGGAGTCCCGGGTCCTGGGCACCGAGAAAACCAGAAATCAACAAAACACCCAAAGCACTCGACAAAGATTTATTCATTTTCAACTCACTGTATAAAAATCATGGAGTCGATGAAATCGAAACACTACAAAAGGTCAAGGCAGCAAGCCCATTCGCACCCATCAGAAGATTTTTCTGATTCCAAGCCTTGCTGTCCAGGTAGGTTATTTTCTTCGCCTGAGATGGGTTTTTCAACTTGAGCACCAGGATATTACCCGAGGCATTTCCTGATGAAATTTCACCTTGCTGGCCATCCAGGTAAAACTCACTCACCAACGAATCAGACCAGGAAACAGCTTGATCAAACTTTAACTTTATTTCTGTTTTTTCTGGATTGGAAAAACTAGCATCCTCGAGGTTGGGAGGAGTGATTGATACCAGCGATTTAACGCCATAAAGGTCTCTTTGGATCAAGGGGCAAATCATTCGCGCGAATTCGGCATAACCAGCCGTAGGAAAATGGCACCCACCAGGCGGATTAATCCCCAAGGTCGACATCACACCCATGTTTGAAAAATATCGGGGGAGTGTTCTTTGAATCTCCCTAAGCATGTTATCCGAGCCAGCAACGCCCATCGCGCAAGCCTTGGGCCATATCTGAAAAATGTAATAATTTTGAATGTTTGGAAAATCAGATTTCCATGAAGCCGATAGATCCACGAAATATTTGAGATAAGTTTCCCAACCATAGCCACCAGTCGGCCCATCAGCTCCCTGGTCATTTTCACCCTGATGCCAGATCACCGCCTTGATAGCATGGGTAAGCCCGGCTTCCCTGACACGCCAAAGCAACCTTCCATAAATAGTGGTGGGATCATCGGGGTTCATGGGGTTACGCTGATGCATATCAATTCGGGTGCCCCCCACGGCACCATTGATGAAGCAAATCGGGATCTTATGGGCCTCCACCAATCTTCTGCCAAGTTCCATGCCCCAATAGCCAATCTGCGCATTTTCATTCTTGCGGCCACGATGGATGGCATTTCCCCAATATCGCAATCGGGATCCATCCGGACTTGTCGAGGTGCTTCCAAAGCTCCTGATCCATTCACTGCTGAATTCGGGATCCTCTTTTCCAATATCGGTCGCAACCGCATTGGATTGCCCCTGGATAATGTAAGCATCGCCGCAAACCAGATTGTTGGCTTTATGAAGAATAACCTCTTTGCCATCCTTTTTGGTGATGAGTTCCATCCGATACTTGATCAAGCCTGGTTTCAACTTCACAGCAAAGGAATAAGCCCCCCCTGCACCGGTCTTTTGAGTTTCAACCTTATACTCTTTTTCATCGGCAAAAACTTTAAGAACAAGGTCTGAGGAAGATTCAGGAAGGCTTCCATTACAAAAAAGGGTACCCTCATTTTTGTCATCCCGGCCATAGAATTGATTATCCATCGGGCGTTCTTCCTTGGAAGAAACTCTCTGGACCCAGATGTCTTTCCTGGGTTCCTTAACATCCAGTGTGATGGATTTGGTGATCGGGGCACCACCGTTATCCAAGGTTAGAGAAACCGTCATTTTTCCACTATTTTGGGCACGCTTGAGAATTAACTTTTCACTATTGCTTTCCTTGATCACAGCAAGGCCGGAAACATCCCATTGATACTTCAACGCTCCTGCACCTTTCGCATCCATCTCGGCTTTATTTGAAATCTTTGGAACAATCGCGATGGATTCACGACCGTCCCAGTGGGTTGGTGCATCCAGGGAAAATTCAGGCTCGGGTATGTCCTCTGCGATGGTGGTTGGAATATCGATGGTCTTGACATCCGATGGAAACACCGCCTTAACCTGGATTACCTGGCTGGCATTACCGGTGACCCTTGGAGCTTCAATATTTAATCCAAGCCGATCAACAGCAACAACAGCGTCAACTCCGTCTTTCTTTAAAATCCAATAAATTTTTTGTGCGCCTTTCACTTCTGCTCTCACAACCTCACTCTTTCCCTCCTTGATACTAAGTTCCTTTTTCGAAACCGAGAAAGTGTTTCCCTGGTCCACAACCAACCCGGTGACAGTCTGCATGGGTTTTTGGTTCTCGTACTGCAATTTGATCCAATCAGCAGAACGGGAAACCTTTGAGACTCGCACCTCATCCACATCACCCACGAAGTTGTAGTTGTTGTACCAACCACCAATCCACATGCGGGCGGGGGTCGGGATATCCAAAATTGGCTTGGTGTTTCCCTCCAAAACGCCGTTCACATAAACCCGGGAATTTCCTTTTTCATAAGTGTGAACAACATGAAACCAATTGCCCAAAGAGATCCCATTTTTCGCATCGACATCGGCAAAGTAACATTGAATCGCCACTCGGGGTGGACTTAGCACATTCATCATGACTTTTCCCGGCCTTTGTTCTTTGCCCCAGGCAACCACGGTGCCATTGGGTTTATCAGCTTTGAACCAAGCCTCGGTGCTGCTGCCATTTGCACCCACCGGAAATGAGGAAATATTTTCCCCGAGGAACAAACCCTGCCTGCCTGCCAGGCGCCTTCCCCTCCCAATTACCCCGGGAACATCCGAAGTTCCCTGGTTTTTAACCATCACCATTCCAGTGGAATCCTCCATGTTTTCCCCCAGATGCATGACGGCGGCATAGCCATTCAATTCATTGAAAACCGCTTTCCCGTTTGATTCACTCTCACATTTTTGATTTCCCCAATGAAGATTCAATTTCTGCCTCTGATTACCCTTTATCAAAGGAATCCTCACCCAGATACTGGCGAATCCATTGGTTTTGTCCCACTGATCAATCTCATATTTAAGTGGTTTACCCTCGGCGGAAGAAAATCGAATATCCTCTCCCTGGGGCCTGACATTTTCAAAATTGAAAAAATCCTTGTGCAGTCTAACAAGCAGGGGAAAATCCAATAATTCCGCAGTTGAAGGCAGGTCAGCCCCCTCAGGAGTGGTCAAAATATAAAAGGATCCGGAATGTTTCCAATCAGCATATTGCGCCCGGGCAACCGGGTTTAAAACAAGAAAGGACAGACATAACAATAAAAAATTTCTTTTATTAAACATATGTGTCTCTAAGTAAACGCTTTTATTACCCTGGCAACCAATCAGGTTTAAAACACCAGAATTATTATGTCAGAAAAACAATTTGGGTCATTCAATAAATTCCCAATATTGAAGATTGATAAAAATTCATGGACATTTTCAAAGTCTTGAAAAACTAGGGGATGTTTACCCTTTGCTTATTCACAGGGCTTGAGTTAGAACATTATTTTTAAATCCGAATGATCAGGAAATTTGAAATTTTAGATGTTCCTCAATTACTACGAAATACTGGGAATCAAACCAGGCGCGAACATTACAAGTATCAAGCTTGCTTTCAACAAACTTGCCATGCTTTATCACCCGGATAGGAATCCAGGTGATCCTTTCGCCGAAGAGATGATGAAAAACCTTAATCAAGCCCTTCGCACCCTATCCGACAACCGGCTTAGGAAAGACCATGATGAATTGATCTTGAAAAACAGTGCAAAAACCACTCCTGACGCTGAAAATCATTTCAAAGCAGGTGCCTCGCTCGCAGACTTAAAAATCGCGGATCTTCAAAAACTTATCATGGAATATAGCGCCGCGATAGAATCAAATCCCAACGATGCATCGGCTTACTTGAATCGAGCGGCCGCTTACAGGGCCTTATTTGATCTTGATATCGCAAAGGCAAGGGAAATCAACAAGTCAAAGAAGAGAAAAAGCAAAAAAGCAAAGGAGGAATTAATTGACCTGGGTAATGGCATCCAACTTGAATTGGTTTTAATCCTGGCTGGGGTATTCCAAATGGGTTCCGATCCATCCGATGAAGGGCACAACGATGATGAGAGCGCCTTCGAGGCAACAATCAGCAAGCCTTTTTATCTTGGAAAACACCAGGTCACCCAGGCGCAGTGGGAAATGGTCATGGGATTCAATCCCAGTAAAACAAAAGGCTCCAAACTGCCAGTTACCAATGTTTCATGGAATGACTGCCAGCTTTTCATCCACAGGCTTAACAATGGATCCGAGCAGGGGATTCGACTACCCACCGAGGCAGAGTGGGAATTCGCCTGCAGGGCTGGAACAACAACCTCTTTTTCCTTCGGGGAAAAAATAACCACCGTTGATGCCAATTGTGATTACAAAATTCGAAAACCTGTCGATGTTGGAAGTTATGAACCCAATGCCTTTGGGCTTTATGACATGCATGGAAATGTTTTCGAGTGGTGCAACGATTGGTACGGTGATTACCCTCCGGGCCGGTCCACCGATCCACAAGGGCCAAAAATTGGCAAGGATCGTGTCATGCGGGGTGGTTCATTTTGCGTCAAGGCTTCAAGCGTGCGATCCGCGCTTCGAAATAGCGCCCCCCCGGATTTCAAAAGCAACGACCTTGGTTTCCGGATAGCCCAGACCCCGTCTTTATAGCTGTTATCAATCAATCACCAGAAGATCGATCTCCGCCATTTTGGGGACTTTCACAATCCCATTAGAAATGCCAAGTGGGCCATGAACAATTGATCGAACTGATTTCACAGCACCCATACCCGACAAATCCACCTGAAGGTTTTCAATCGTCTGCAAAATCCCTTTGCTGGTTTCCCCAGCGGGCCTGTGATAGCTCCAATTTATCAATGATACGGATCGCTTCCCATCCTTGGTCAAGGCAATGGTCTCAACCAGCGGATTATTGGTTGGTGCGGGGCGATACACTTTGGAATTGATGGCTGGCATGGCAACAAGGCTTCGCAGTGCCGGATCAAAATCCGCCTGCATATCAAAATCATTCCGCCTAACTTTCGCGGAATAAGTTATCCCTGTCCAAAGGCCTGCAACAACGGCTTCACCCTTTCCAAAACGATTGCGAGTGACTGCTGGTTTACCATCAACAAAGGTCGCGAGCACCTCAGCGGTTTTTACATCAAGGGACTCCCGACCAATCCTGGCTTGAAGCTTTGCATCATTCCACTTTAACTCCGCCTCAAGCGCAGGGGGTGCCATTTCGGCCAAGGGCTTCAAGTCTGTGGCCCGATACTGTTCAACACTACCCCAGGTTTTTAGCGAACGATCAGCAAGCCCGAGCATTTCATTCATTTCCGGAACTTTTTGGTTTGCCTCGTCCCGGGCTAGGCCAAAGGCATCGGTAAAGATTGTACCTCCCGCTTTCACCCATTCACGAACAGACTTTCCAGCATCACGCCGCAGGTGGGTACCCGGAATATAAATGACCTTGTATTTTTCAAGTTTGCCCTCGGCAAGTTGTTGCTCACTCAGGATATCAACCGGAATATTCGCATGCATCAATGCGAGGTAAACCCACTTCGCGTTTTCAAAGGAAGTCAGGCTTATGTCAGTGGCCCTGCTCCAAATTTCCGTGGACCGGGGAGAGACAAAGGCAACTTCCGGCTGTTTCAAAAACTTTGCACCATAAAGATATGGTTCAGCCAACCCCAGGAAACGGGCGGCTCGTGCAACTTGCTCCAAAAGCTCCGGCGACTGTGAAAAGCTATCGCCCTTCGAGTAATCAGGACCATAGGTATACCATTCCAACGCCTTGGTACCCCTGCCAACCACTGTCAACATCCGCTGGGCCACGGCACCACGGTGTGGTTTCACCAGGCAACCCATCACCATTTCATGCCTGTTTGCGATGCCCCTGCCTATGTCCGCAAGGTAGGATTCCCACTGCCAGATTCGGGCATCCCTGTTTGATGTCTCAAAAACAAAAGCTGTATTTGGTTTAAGGTCATAAAACTCATGCCAGTCCAGGCTGGACCCATTCCAACTCGGGGTCGGGCCCTGCATCGCGTAAAGACTGATGTTAGATTCCTTGAATTTTCGGGCAGCTTCAGGGAATACCCGGCCATTCGCATGGGACATCATCCGGTAGGTGTAATAATAACGCAGGGCATCCCCGGGATTATCGGGAACTGGAGCAAGGCCCGTACTGGGAGTAGCCTTGCCACCCTTTGCCGAGACGCCACTGGGAAGCCAGACATTATAAGGAACAACCTCTTCCCAAGATTTTTTACCCAAGTCTTGAGGAGAAACTTTTTGGGACTTGAGGTAATCACGAAAAACATCCCTGCAACGCTCACATCTTGCGATATGCTCCTTGGCGTAGACGCCCATCTCATCATCCCACAGCGCCCAGGAATCCCGCGCGCCGACTTTTTGATGTTCCTCAATGGCGGTTGCGACCCGGTTCATCACATAAGTTTTTAAGTCGGGGTCATAGGGGCAACCATCAGGCATCTCAACCACTTTGCCGGGTTTTTGAAAAAACGCCATCGGATCACCCGACCCGGGTCCGCCCCAATAGATATTACGAAATTTCCCACCCACTCCAGCCGCATCCGCAAGTCTCAGCGAATCCACCATGCCATTCACCCCAAGTAACTCCAGGGTCCGAAATTCATCCGCGAGAATTGCAGGGTTACAATGGCGAGTGCCATACCCAGAACCACCACGCAATCCAGGTGGACCTTCCCCATAACCACCCATGTGACCGATGATCCCAAAGTATTTAGGCAGCGGAACAACATCGGGAAACAACTTTTCCAGTCTTTCACGCCTGTTGCGGGCATGGGCACTTAGGCCATTTAACTGCGCTACAAACTCCGGCGAGACTTTGTCCTCATTGCTTTTCAAACCCACTGCGGCGCCCGGAAAAGCAAAACCGACCGTGGCACCTTTCGGGGCTACCTCCGTGAAACCCTTGATAACCCTGCCATTCTCCGAAAACTCAAAATCAACAATCACATCCGTAAGAGGAACCCCCGGAGAGGTGTTCTTACCTTTGATAATCGGCTCACTGGTCACAACGATACTGGGAAAATCCCAGCCCTTGAGATTCGCGACAATATCATTCAAGGGCAACCATGCAGTCCATTCACCGATTGCAATTGGCTGTTTTTTATCAGTGTTGGTGAATTCACCACGGACTACGACTCCACCCAGGCCTTCCCCGCCCCTGCGCCAAACCACTCTCACACTTTTTTGTTCGGGCAGGGATTTTGTCACGCGCACCCTGACCGCCAATTTTTTCACAACCGCCGAACCCTTACCCCTGGCATCGGACTTATCCACCTGCTCCTGCGCCGTTAGTGGAACAAACGCCACCAAGAGCAAAAGGAACAACGGCTTTGCGCATTCAATCATCCAAAGGCACAGTCGATTCATATATCACCTGGGCTTGTTGACAAGAAGGACCGGGCGAAGAATTCCACCCAGTGCAAGATCAGTAATTTTTGTGTGATCAACCCGCAGGGCCACCAAATTTTCCCCCGGTTTCACCACGGAAGTTATATCAACTTGGAAAGGTTGCCTAGCCTTGGCCATTCCCTCCCGCACAGGTTTAGCAGGGGGAACCCCGGGGCTTGTGGGTTTTATCGCGGCAGGAACCGGCTTTTTCATATCGCCTGCCGGCAATTCAACCATGACTTTTTTCCCATTGACATAAACCTCACTCGCCCCATCGACCTCGCCGAAAAACAAAACAAGCTTTTCATGCTTTTCAGGAACATTGAAACTGGCTCGATACCACATCACTGAATTTTTATCAAAGCCCTGCGCATCCAATGTGATATCACGAGTTGCAACCATCGGCCAATCCCTGTCCTTGAAATCCAGTTTGTGAAAACCTTTTTCCTCTCCTGTGTCGGTTTCATCAAAGCTGAAACGCCATCGGTCTGGCAATACTTGCAACACACGATTGGGGGCGGCGCAAACCTCGGCACCCATTCTAACAGTCTTGCTGAAGAACCGTTCCAAATAGGCGGTTCCGTATTCCGGATTGGCCCACCCCTTTGCAACCACCGCCTTGAGTCGCTCGATGGTTTTTTCGTATTCCTTCTGGGCGGAGGCAAAATCGCCGG
>SYCV01000091.1 GCA_005786805.1 Planctomycetia bacterium
TATTTGCAAGGAATGATAATACACGGTCGCATCGATACCAGCAAACGCATTACGATCTTCCTGCTGGAACCTATCAAGCGATTTTTCCTCGCCTGGAATTGTCCAGATATCATTGAGAGGCGGTTCAGGAATACTTGTCATACCCGCGATAAAAGTCGCACCCCGGTCGGTTTCAACCCCAACGGAAGCACCGTTCGAACCATGGACATGCACCTTCGTATGAATCCCAGGCTTCTGGGAAACACTTGCAATAATACTGCCCAGCCCGCCGTTTACAAAGCGGAGTGAGGCCACCGCGGTATCTTCAACCTCAACGCCCGGATGATTGAGGTTTTGAAAATAACCCTGGACTTCAGCGATGGGGCCCATGAGCCAGCGGAGAATATCAAGTTGATGGGGCGATTGGTTGACCAGCACACCCCCACCCTCGGTGCTCCACTTGCCCCGCCATGGATCAGAGCTGTAATATTCCAGGCTGCGCCAGGAGTACATCAAGAAGAAACCCAGCAGAGGTTTGCCAATCTTCCCCGCATCGATGGCGTGTTTCATGCGAAGCACGGGTTCAAAAAACCTGCGCTGGCTGATCACTCCCAAGGTGGCACCGCCGCTTTTTGCAGCGGCAATCATGGCATCGCAATCTTCAATCGATGCCGCCATCGGCTTTTCCACAAGCACATGAACCCCTGCATTCAGGGCTGCCACGGTTGGTTGGCGATGCAAAGGGTGGGGAGTTGCTATGAGTAAAACATCAGGCCGGGCTTTGGTGATCAATTCCTCAATATTGGTGAAAGCAAGTGCTTTATGTTCCGCTGCAAATTTGGAGGCCCGGGAGGAATCAGCATCACAAACAGCCACAAGCTCGGCCTCTGGAATCTGGGCGACAGCCTTGCAATGCAAGCCTCCGACTTTCCTGCACCCAACCAAGGCAACTCTTGTTTTATGCATCATCAAACCTTGTTAGGAAAAATACTTCTGGCTCATCTTGCGAAGGAATGCAAGTGACTCAGCCATCTCTTCCATGCCATTCATGCCATCTTCAATACTAACCCATCCCTGATAGTTGCTTTCTTTAAGGATACGGAAGATGGCATCGAAATCGTTCAGCCCCTTGCCAGTGACCCCATGCTTCAACTTCGAGGAATACCCGAGTGTGCCATCCGATTGGCGAAGTTCATCGATGTTGGCCCCGGCTTCGAGATAACGGTCTGATGCGTGCATACTAACAACCCGGGAGGCAACATGGCGTAAAAGTTCAACAGGGTCATCTCCCGCAACGATGGCATTGGAGGGATCAAATTGCACACCGAAGTTCTGCCTGTCCTCGATGGAATTAACAAGATCAAGGAAGACATCCATTTTCTGAGCAAACTCAGGGTACTTCCAAAATCCATCCTTGTAGTGATTTTCCAAGCCTAGGATGATGCCGTTTTCACGCGCCACAGGAAGAAGAGCCTTGATGCAATCAGATGCCCAGGAAAGCCCCTGCGCGCGGGAAACTTCTGGGAAACGCTGGCCACTAAGGACCCTGCAAACCGCCCCCTTGCCACCCAACCTTCGGGTCACCTCGATCTTTTTTATATGGGTATCTATCATCTGCTTGCGGACACTGGCATCGGGGTGCGTGAAATCGGGCGAGCAGCAAAGCATGGGCATTGCAAACCCGGCATCATGGATGGCGTTGGCAACCTTGTCAATGTAATCGTTATCAAGGCTGGTAAAAAAGCCATCATACATTTCGAGGCCATCTGCATCGAGGCTCTTCGCCATTTCTATCCATTGAAACACAGTCATCTCGCGGGTGCCGGCGATGGTATCAAGATAGCACTTGGGAAAGGCGGATATTTTTAATGGCACAACTGGTATTCCTCATTTGATAAACATTGATAGATCACAGGCGAATCAAGGGGCGCCTGGAATCTTTTTAGCCTTCGGGTCTTCCGGGGGCTTATCAAGGATAAGATACCCGAACAAATCCGCCATCTCTTTGGGTGTGATCTGCTTTTCCAATCCCTCTGGCATGAGGCTGTTCTTGCTCCGGCTGACTTCCTCAACTTCAGATCGTGGAATCACCTCCACCTTGCCACCCTGCACCTTGAGAGAAATCTTGGTGGTGCTATCTTCCACCATCAATCCGGTAAGCAACCGACCCTTGGTGGTGACCACCGAGGTGGCTTGGTAATCAGCGCCGATCACCAAGCTTGGATCAAGCACATTGGAAAGGAGTTGTTCGAAATTAGCCCTGCCATTGAGGGTGATATCAGGGCCGACTTCCTGCCCTTCACCATGCATCTTATGGCATTGGCCACAAACCTTGTTGAAGACAAGGCGGCCAGCCTTGGGATCGCCCGGGTTAGCAACAATATGGGCGCGCATCGCGGTGATGACGCTTTCACGGGCGGGATCACGGCCTTCGCGCACGGTACCCCAGATCTCAAGAAGTTTCTTTTTCAATGCGGGGTCTTTCTCCGCCATCATCTTTCGGGCCTGATTGGTCCCCATGGCGGTGGTCGGGATTTTTTTGGCAGCCATCGCATCAAGAAGCTTGTTCGCCCAGGTGTTTCGCTGCGAAAGCAGTTCTATCGCCCGGGGTTGAATATTCGGATCCAAGGTGGGATAAAGCTCTATCACCATGTCTGCGATCGCGGGATCCTGCAACTTTCCCAATGCGGAAATCAGGCTTCCCCGCACCCCAATCAAAGCGTTTTTGTCCGTGATGATAACCTTCGCGGTATTCAAGGCGGTTGCGGGATTAGTTGCAACCAAGGCTTCAAAGGCCAAGATTCGGGAAGGCTCATCTGCTTTTGCATTTTCCAAAACCTTGTTGATTTCAACAATCGCATCGGCATCATTCCACGAAGCTTTGAGAATTTTCGTTTCAATCCATGAGGAGGCTTTTGCAAGAACAGGGGTTAATCTAGAACGCAAGGTTGGCAGATCCCCGCCCTTCAAGTCTCCTGATTGCACCTTTGCAGACATCATCAGGATCACCTGCTTTGCTGCATCATGATGATCATCCTTGATCAAAAGGGAAAGGAGACTTGCATTGATTTCAGTGTTCACCTTGCCTGCAAGCATCCTTTCAGCAAATTTTCCAAGCAGCATGGCTTCCGCCTGGGAACTAGGATTGGCCTCCGCTGTTTTCAGAAAAGTTTCTGCAACATTTGCGCTTTCAAGCAATGGCTGCAGGTTTTGCCAGACGATGGAGGCGATCACCATGTCCTTGTCAGCATTGGCAAGCACATCGGATAACAGTTTGGGCGCATCGATGGCGGTGATTTTTTTGGCTGCGATCGCAAGCTGCAATAAAACATCTTTTGATGAATCATTCACCATATCCTTGAGCTTGGTGCGAATCTCCTGGCTAACCTGATGCATGTTTCCCGCGGACCGGACACCCCACGAACGCAAAATAGGATCCTCATGGGAAAGAAGTCGCAGATGAAATATCTCGGGAAGTGGCCCACTGCTTACAAGTACCCAAAGCGCGTGCATGCGGGCCTTGTGATTCGATTTTTCATCAAGAACAATCGCCTCTATTTTCGGCCTGATTCCGGGACTTCTGGCGTTGGATAGTCTCTCTATAAGAAGCCTCTGCGCATTCTCACGAAAATAAATATTTGGATTTCCCAAATGCCTCAACAACACTTCATCCGAATCTGTCGCCAGGTCAAACTTGGGCGCCCTTGGAGTTTCCTTGTAACGAAGCCTATAGATACGGCCCCGCTCACGATCAATTCCAGCAGGATCCCTTCGCGCATCCTGATAACAATGGTAACGATCGTACCAATCAAGAATGTAAAGACAGCCATCGGGTCCGGTCTTCTGCGAGACCGGCATGAACCACGCATCGTTGGCGGTCAGCAAATCATTGCGTGGTGTTGCAAAATAAGAGGCCCCCTGGCGTTCCAGCTTATCCGCGTTGATGCATCCGCCATGGATGTTCCCCATGTACAATACCTCACGATATTCCTCCGGATAGGCTTCAGAATCAAAATAAGTAAGGCCGCAATAAGCCGCCATCTGGTGCTTGTGCTTGACGATGGAATTCAATTTCCAGGTGAACGGGGGGTAAACTCCGGCTTGCCTGTGATAGTAACCACTTTCAGCAAGGTGCCAAAAGTGATCGATCACACAGGCACTTACAAAAGCGGAGCCCTCCTTGTCGAACGCGATACCCCAGGGGTTGCTGACTCCCTCCGCAAAAAGCTCGAACTCCCTGGTCTTTGGATGAATGCGGAAAAGCGCGCAGGTGAAGTTATGCTCCTTACCCTGGTGCTTGATCTTGCTGCGATTGAAAACACCATTGAAGCCATAGAGCCAGCCATCGGGTCCCCAGGTGAGTGAATTAGGAAGCTCATGGGTATCATCCCTGCCAAAGCCAGTGACAATAACCTCGCCCTTATCGGCTTTGCCATCGTTATCAGTGTCTTGAAGCAAAAGGATATCAGGGGAATTTGCAACCCATACCCCTCCATGGCCCACTGCGATTCCCGATGGAATATTAAGTCCCTCGGCAAAGATGGTCACTTTGTCGATCCTGCCATCATTGTTGGTATCTTCCAGAACTTTAACCCGATCTTTTCCTTTTCCAGGTTCTGACCTGGGATACTCCACCGATTCCACAACCCAGATCCGGCCTTTTTCATCGAAGGTGAAAGCAACGGGGTTGACCAGGTCTGGTTCGCTTGCAACCAGTTCCACGGTAAATCCCTCGGGAACTTTCATCTTCTTGATGGCTTCTTCCGGAGTATATGCCGGATTAGGCATGGTTTTTTGGGCATGCGGGATGACTTGCTTTTGTGCAGGGGGATTTTGCTGCTGGCCGATAACAAAACCCGCGATTATCCCCAGCAATCCCACTGAAAATCTTGCATGATATTTAGACATTTCATTATGATTCCAAATTACTAGGCACTATTTCATTTGAAACAATTGGTTTTCTTACTCTAAAATCAAGTTATCTGATATACAAATGGTTTCCCTGAGAATTATTATGTCTCGAAAAAAATCCGGGTTTACATTGATTGAGCTCCTGGTGGTCATAGCCATAATTGCAATTTTAATAGGTTTACTGCTACCTGCGGTACAAAAAGTGAGGGAAGCTGCTGCCCGAGCCAAATGTTCCAACAATCTCAAACAACTGGGTCTTGCCCTGGTGTCCTATCACGACACCTACAACTCATTTTCACACGGTGGCATCGGTTCCACGGGCCCCATGGTTGCGGGCGAGCCGATTCATGGTTTTGGCATCATGATTCTGCCCCAGATCGAACAGGAAAGCCTTTTCAAGAGGTATGACTTTGCCAAGAACTGGTACGATACCACCATCAATGCGAATGGTTTTAAAAACTCAGACATTGCCGCGACTGTGTTAAAGACATTTGAATGTCCCAGTGCGGGTAGAAATGGCGCGGTTCCATACACAACCTCGTCAAGCAGCAATAGCGTAAATGTGACTGCAGCACCATCAGATTATGGTCCTGTTTCCTATATTGATTCCACATTAAGAAACGCGGTGCCTGCGATATTACCAGCCTCGTTTATCACCAACTACAAGGGTGTGCTCCGAAGTTTTTCATCGAATAAGATTTCCGGTGTGAAAATAACCCAAATAACGGATGGAACCTCAAACACCCTGATGCTTGTTGAAGATGTAGGCAGGCCCCTCAGATTTCGCATGGGTGCCCCCGTCCCCACATCCGTTTCTTCTGGTGCCAGCTGGGCTGATCGTGATAATTCATTTTCCGTTGCCGGATTTGACAAAAGCGCCCCCACAAAAAGCCCCATGTTTGGATCTTGCGCTGTAAATTGCAGCAACAACAACGAGGCTTATTCTTTCCACTCGGGTGGTGTGACCTCCGTGTTTGCGGATGGCTCTGTTCACTTTATCAATCAAAACATCAGTATTCTTAATTTTGCAAGCTTAGTCACCCTGGATGGTGGTGAGATAGTGTCAACTTCTGATTTTAATTGACCCGGATTGTGATCTTCGGATAATGTATAGCTCAACAATCTTTTTGGCTGTCTTTATCCAAGGTCCACCATGAAGTCAACCCATCCCAATCACAAGAAATCAGCCTTTACCTTGATCGAATTGCTGGTTGTGATCGCCATCATAGCAATTTTGATCGGCCTTCTGCTCCCCGCGGTTCAAAAAGTACGGGAAGCAGCTGCCAAGGCCCACTGCCAGAATAACCTTAAACAACTAGCCCTTGGTGTGCATAGCTATATTTCCACGCATCAGGCATTCCCTATGAGTACCTCGCCTTGGACTGAAGGGCCAACCCCCAAGGCCCCGAATAACGGCTTCGGGTGGATCTTTCGCACCCTTCCTTTCCTTGAACAGGAATCACTTTATAAACAAATCATCCCTTATGAGTCGGGATCGATGTTTGCCGGTAGGGGAATACTTGACCCAGGTTGCAGAACCGCGATAGCCACACCTGTGAAAATGCTTTATTGCCCTTCCGATGGTTCCGCGCTTCCAGGCTCACCAGTTGAAACCAAGATGTTCCAGTTTGATCCAATCAAAGTGACACTTACCAATTACAAGGGATCCATGGGCGATAACCGCATGGGAGGATCAGGAAGCATTCATCAGGGCAGGATGCCTGATTGCCATAGCAGTAATCCCTGCCCCGGAATATTCTTCCGAAATTCCTACCAGGGAGTTGTTCGATTATCAAATATCAAGGATGGCACCAGCAATACCATGATGATAGGCGAAGATACGCCCATTGAAAATTATCACTCTGCCGCATTTTATGCCAACGGCGATTATGCAAGCACCCACGCCCCTTTGAATTATGTACCCAAACCCTCGACCCCGGGCGATTGGTGGAATGTAATTTCTTTCCGCAGCAAGCATTCCGGAGGCGCAAGTTTCGCGTTTGCGGATGGTGGTGTGAAATATCTGACCAACAATATTGATTACACCAATGTATATAAACCTCTCAGCACTAAAGATGCCGAAGAGGTGATTCCAAATTATTAAACCCCGCCCCTAATGGATCAAGACCATGAAATACATGCCTCATTTGACTTTTGTGATGTTAATTATTGGAGTTTGTGGGTGTGGTGGAAACATAGCCACCGTTTCAGGCAAGATCACCATCGATGGCAAAACCCTGGATAAAGGTGATATTGGTTTCCATCAGTCAGAAGGTGCTGCGGTATCAACCACCCGCATCAATGCCGATGGTTCCTACAAGCTGGGACCAGATTCAAACACCCCGCCGGGAAAATACAATGTGGTGATAATCGCCAACGAAGTCAAAGTTGGAAACGGCCCTGGAAGTGTTCCCATGCCAATCACAATCACACCGCTGGCTTACAGTGAGAAAGAAAAAACCCCGCTGAAAGCAGAGCTTAAAGCGGGGCCTAATGAATTCAACTTTGATTTAAAAACGAAGTAGCAACTACTTTTTCTTTTTCTTGGTTGTCACATCGTTACCTTGGATTTTTTTCATCGCGTCATTCACAGACTTGGCGAAATTTTTATCCCTCTTGGTATTCTTATCCTCGATTATCTCCTGCAACTTTGGTATCGCTTCCTTGGCACCGGGTCCAATGCTACCCAGGGCGTTGGCTGCATCTATTCTTGCATTTGCATTTTTCAAAGCGGCAATCAGAGCAGGCACCGCAGGCTTCGCATCAGGGCCAATCTCACCCAGGGATTGCGCGGCTTTTCCCACCAAATCTCCCACTGGATCCACTTTTAAACCACCCTTTTTCTCGTCCTTGCCCTTGGTTTTGGAA
>SYCV01000092.1 GCA_005786805.1 Planctomycetia bacterium
GCAGGCACTGGTGTTCGGGGAGTTGGTTTTTCCGCGCCTTTTTCCTTTTTCATTTGTTTTACAAGCCAGTCCAGGCCATCAAGGTTGTCGCGTAGGGTAAGCTCCGCATCGTGATTGGTATGCCCCAATATGCCAATGGGACCCTTGTAGCCCGATTTCAAAATCATGTTCAAAAGCTCGAGGTCTTTTTCACCCTGGCCGAGTTGCAGGATCTTGCGGTTTTGCTTGTCCCCCATGCGGTCCATGCCATTGATGTTGACGCAAAAAAGCCAGGGTTGGATTCTTTTGAACAAAGGCAGGAAATTATCGATGTGATCATGTCCATGGTGCAGGTTATAGACGATGCCCACATTGGTTTCCTTGATTTGTTCAAGGATTTGAGCCTGGTTTTCAGGTTCACCAAACCAACCGCCATGGTTGTATAGTCCGACACTGCAGCCGATTTTCCGCGCGGCTTCCACAATCGGACGGATCTGGTTGCAAGCGGCCTGCACCTTGGTGGCTTGATCCTTGCCCGGCGCGGGATCGCCCATCGAGACCCAAAGCTGGGTATGAACCTTGTTGCGTTCAAGTGCCTCAATAATTTTTTTGGCCTGTGGGTTGAGCGATGCGGGAAACCAGAATGCGCTTAGCTCCACGCCATTCTTTTTAAGTTCTGCAATTTCCTGGTCGAAGGTGGGGATGTGCTCATCACGCCAATCGTAGGCAAATTTGGTGAACCCGAGATCCTTGAGCATCTTTGCCCGGTCGACAGGATTGCGTTTCTTGGAATCGAACGGGACGATGCACCACGCCATGAGGTTGTCTTTGCGGAATAGCACATCCGGCGAAGGTTGCTCGGCTGGTTTGCCTTGGGAAGTTAAAGAAAGTGAAATCATCAATAAAAAGGAGACACTCATAGTGTAAAGCCTGGACTGGAGGAGAATACAAGGAATTAAGATTTTATTTTAGCTTCAAAATAAAATTCCCGCAATGAAGTTCACTGGAAAGAAGGATGATATTAAATGCTGCTATTAAATTCATGATTGATTTTCCGCTATCAATACCAATATGACTATTTGCATTGGTTTTAACGCTAAAGCATAGAATAGGGCTTGTTGAAAATAAGCGATTTTTACCAAGACTTTGCCATTAGATGCTAATTTACATGTATCATGAGTTTACGCTCGGCTAGAGATGATATTTAGTGATGGATGAAAGGTTAGCAAAAAATGCTTCATTATTTGAATTTAAATTTAGGCAAAAAACCATACGCCTTTTCGAAGAATAGACTTTATTCCAGTAAGCCTTCGCTCATGCGATTGGAGCAAAGGGTAACTCCAGTGGTTGGCACCGGGACTGGAATGCCAACTATTCTCACTGAAGGCACCGCACTGGTCACTGAATATCATTTAAATTACCCCAGCAATCCAACATCTGGTTCCACCCATGAAATCATTGATGATCCAGCGAATGATAATAGTTACTGGATCACAGGAATGAGCATGGATTATGTGGTGCATTACTTTGGGAACACCAACACAGCTCAATACTTCGCAATGCCCATGGGTAGCATGCCCCATGGAATAGTGTTTGATCCCGCTGGTAATTTATGGGTTTCATTGGAATATAGCGGACAGGTGGTAAAACTTGATAAGGCCACTGGCGCAATTTTGGTTAGCGTGGATGTCAACATCCAAGCTAGTCCTTCCTCCCCAGTGCCGCTTAATCCTCACCCACATGCCATTGCTATTGGAGCAGATGGTGTAACCATTTGGTTCACGGGCAAAAACACGAGCACTGTGGGTAAAATCAATCCTGTTAATGGCGCCATAACTTCTGCTTCCACTGTTACGCATTATAACCTGCCCACAGTGGCTGCAACTCCAATTTATCTTGAGTTGGGAACCGATGGCAACATATGGGGAACGGAACTAACTGGAAATAATATTTTTCGCGTCACCCCCACGGGAACGGTCACTGAGTTTCCCATTCCCACCTCTAACAGCAGGCCAATTGCTATTAAAGTAGGGCCAGCGGGTGACCCCTATCTTTGGTTCTCTGAAGAAGCTGGAAATAAAGTTGGAAAAATAAGTTACAGCGGGGTGATTGAAGAATTTCCCGTGCCCAAATCCCAGTCTAACTCCATTCTTGCAGGGCTTGCTTTTGATGCCCAAGGGAATCTCTGGACCCAAAGTTATGTTAATCAAAATAATCTTCCACCCACTGGTCCGGATTACATTGTCAGAATGGGCAATACCATCCTTGATGCGCCAAATGGGGATATTTCATCCGTCCTAGTCACCCGTTATGAGGTTGAAAGCCAAGGCACGGTATTTCACCGCATTGTCCTAGGGGATGATGGCGACATGTGGTTTACTGAACTGGCACTTAATAACATTGGGAAAGTTCGAATCACCCCTAATCCTGCACCCTTGCTTGCGGCAACCACGCCTAATTCAGGCGAATCACAAGTCACTCTTTATAACTCGAGCACTGCCGCCAATCTCGGTTTTGTAAATCCTTTCCCCGGATTCACGGGTGTCATTAACACCGCAACCAGTGGTTTCAGGAATAATGGCTTAACTTATACTGTTGCTGCCGCAGGCCCGGGCGGGGGACCTGCAGTCGCGATTGTTAACACTCAAACAGGGGAAGTAACCAAATCGTTTTTCGCGTATGACCCCTCATTTTCTGGAGGTGTCACAATCGCCCTTGCTGATTTCAACAATGATGGCGTGCTGGATATCGTGACAGGTGCAGGCGCGGGAGGGGGACCACAAGTCAACATCTTTGATGGTGTGAATTTTTCGCTCATTAAATCTTTCTTTGCCTTTGATCCAAGATTCAGAGGTGGTGTAAATGTGGCTGCGGCTGATATCAATCAAGATGGTGTGATGGATGTTGTGGCTGCGGCTGGTGCTGGTGGTGGCCCTGAAGTGCGGGTTTTCAATGGAACAACACTTGCCATTATCAGCCAATGGTATGCTTATGAATCCAGTTTCTCCGGTGGCGTTAATGTTGCAGTTGGTGATTTGGGTGCTGATGGGGTGTTTGAAGTTGTCACCGGTGCAGGCGTCGGAGGATCACCTTTGGTTAAGGTATTTAATGCTGGTTCTGGGGCTTTTATAACCCAATTCCTTGCTTATGCTGATGCCTTTAAGGGTGGAATTAGTGTGGGCGTCAATGATGGAAATGGTGATGGTACACTCGATATTGTCACTGGTGCCGGGCCTGGTGGTGGTCCCCAAGTGAATGTTTTTGATTACCCTACATTGGATTTGTTATTTTCATTCTATAGTGGAAACAGTGGCAACACCCGCGGCGTGGTGGTTGGAAGCGTCAATGCCACTGTTCCGCCCGGTTAATTTGTACATCAGATATAAAAGAAGCCCGTGGGATTTGTTTCCCATGGGCTTATTTAATAAGCAAAGCTGGCAGCAATTGACAAATCGATCTTAAGTGTTATTTTTCTTGTCGATTTACCTATCTTGAATGTTGCCTAAAAGTTGTGAAGCAATCATTGGTGGAGGAAGAACTTTTCCATCTTTCAAGTAATGATTGATGGTTTCATCAACTAGGTGGCATAGTTGATCAAATACAATCCGTGCATCGGGGCCATGGCAACCACCATAAAATAACTCCGGGCAACTTCCAACAAAACAACCATCCTCTTCCGACCATTCCACTAGCTTGATGTATTTGTCACCAGGTTTCATAATTGAGACTCCTTGATAGCCTGCTTGATAGATTTTTCCTGATAAAAAAGCGCATCATCACCTAATTTGCCAGAAATAGTGATGGGTTTTTGTAAATTAGGGTGAATAAAATTTCGGTGGCTACCTTTACCACCTCTGTCAACAAAACCCGCTCGCTTTAAATCCTCTATTAATTTTCGGATTTTTCTAGGCATATGAGCTGATCTCAAATTTTAGAACAAACAACATGATTTATCCTAACAGTTTTTAATCTATATTTGCAACCTTGCTGGTAAACAAATAAAACCAACCAAGTACATTCACATGTTTAAAGCAGAATAAGCGCATGATAATCATCAAGGGATTCCATGACTTTGCTTCAAGATCACATAACGATTGATTTTGGAATAGACCAGACCTTGTATTCTAAAATACGGTACCGCTAAGGCATGATTTTAGAATCACTTACCTGCGGCATTTCAATCAATAAACTTCTTTAAGTTCATTTAGAACAGGTCGAATATGACATATGGACAGATTCGATATTTTGAAAAGTTATTTGGTTATAAAACCAGGTAAAAAGTTAATATTTTTGAACCTTACTTGGAAAAATATTTTATGGTCCTTATGCAAGAATTTCCGTGATCACTTTCCCATGCACATCGGTGATTTTTCGATCAAGTCCATTGTGATAGAAACTCAAACGATTAAATTAAAAACCCAGGATGTGCAGAACCGTTTAATAGAATTCCCATCCATTGGTTACTTTCTCAATCGATTTTCTGCCAAACTCATCTGTCGCCCCATAAATTGTTCCACCTTTCACCCCGGCGCCCATCATCCAGATAGTGAAGGCATCGGGGTTGTGGTCCCTTCCCGTGGTGTTCTGCTGGTGGGTGGGCATCCTGCCAAACTCGGTGGTCCATAACACCAGGGTGTCCTCCAATAAGCCTCGTTGCTTAAGATCATCCAATAGCGCCGCGGTGGGTTGGTCAAACACCGGGCAATGCCTTTCGTAATCAGATTTCAAGGTGCGGTGGGCGTCCCAGTTAAGCAGGCCATCCACTCCGCTTGCACGGGATGCGCAGTAAAGATTCACATATCGAACATCCCGTTCAAGAAGCCTGCGGGCAAGTATGCAATTTCGCGCATAGGAAGCCTTCAAATTATTGGTGCTGTCAGCGCCATAAGAAACCAGCGTGGTTTTAGTCTCCTTGGAAAGGTCTGAAACCTCAGGCGCGCTTAGCTGCATCTTGGCTGCAAGCTGGTAAGCTGCGATTCGGGCGTTAAGCGCTGTATCTCCAGGGTTTCGTTGCGCATCCGAGGTGTTGAGAAAGTCCAGGAACTCGCGAGAACTCTTCTCCTCTTCATTGGAAATTTCGGCTGGAAGTTTAAGGTTACGGATATTCATGTGCGAGGCGAGCATCACCGCCTGATGCCTTGCGGGTAGAAAACCATTGCTCCAGTTTGCCTTGCCATTGGGTGGTTCACCCCGAACATCGGGAAGCGCCACGAAGGTGGGCAGGTTATCATTCGCACTTCCAAGCGCGAAGCTGGTCCATGCGCCCGCACTGGGGAACCCCTCGGTGACATGGCCTGTGTTCATGAACACACAACCCGGCCCATGGGTGTTGGTTTTGGATTGCATGGAATGAATGAACGCGATGTCATCCACATGGCGGGCCATGTTGGGTAGAAGGGAAGTGATGCGCTTGCCAGACTTTCCCGCGGGAACGAACTGCCAGGGCGGCGCCATCAGGTTGCCATTCTTGCCTTGGAAGGAGGAGAAATTTTCCCCGCCCGGAAGTGGCTTGCCTGATTGCTTGAATAGTTCGGGTTTGTAATCCCATAAATCGAGATGCGAGGCAGCGCCCGGGCAGAATATTTGCAGCACCCGCTTGGCCCTGGGTGGAAAATGAGTCATACCTCGACCCGGTTCCCATGGGGTATCTTTGGCAATGGAATCATTTTGCAAAAGTGAA
>SYCV01000093.1 GCA_005786805.1 Planctomycetia bacterium
GATAATTGCAATACTGATAGGACTATTGCTGCCTGCGGTTCAGAAGGTTCGGGAGGCTGCGGCCAACACCCAATGCAAAAACAATTTGAAACAAATCGGATTGGCAATGATCACTTATCATGATGCTAATCTTGCCTTCACTTATGCTGGGTCCGATGGGCCTGACAAGAGTTGCTGTAATGCCAGCACCCGGGTTGGTTGGACTTGGTGTTTTCATATTCTTCCCTTCATGGAGCAAAACAATGTTTACAACTTGCCCAACACCACCGCAGGGAATACCGAGGTCCAGAACACTGTCATCAATAGCTATTATTGCCCCTCCCGCAGGCAGCCGGTTGTTTACTCGAATGGTGCTCGTTGTGATTATGCGGGGAATGGCGGAACAAGCATGGCTTCCCGGGGCCTTGATGGAATGTTGGTGTCGCAATGGCCGAGCATTCCGAACCCTCCATACCCCATTTCTTTTCCACCAAGTCAAGGTGCCAGGAGAATAACTGACATTACTGATGGTTCATCAAATACCGTTTTGATTGCGGAAAAGCAGGTCCACCCCAGCACCATGGGAACTTCGAATGCCGGTGGTGACAACGAGCCTTGGCATAATTCTGGCTGGGACCAAGACCATGTTCGTTTTGGAAATGACCCTGATGGTGGAAATATCGTAAATGGTGTGAATTACAATCCTAGTGACTCTTTGCCTTTGCCTGACTCAAAACACCCTGATTCCACCAAGGGGCAATTCTGGTCAACCCGGTTTGGCGGTCCCCATCCAGGGGTTTTTAACGCTGTTTTTTCAGATGGTTCCGTGAAAAGCATGTCTTATAACATTGATGCCGCCAATTGGCTGCGCCTTTGCAAGATTAATGATGGCCAGGTGGTGACACTTCCCCAGTAATAATTTTAATTCCAAGGAGAATTGAATTGGACATAAGAAAAAGGCTTGGGTTCACTTTGATTGAATTATTGGTGGTGATAGCAATCATTGCAGTTCTAATCGGTTTGCTACTACCAGCCGTCCAGAAGGTTCGGGAGGCTGCCGCGCGAATGAGTTGCCAGAACAACCTGAAGCAGATTGGGCTTGCGTACCAGAATTTTCACGCACAACATGGTTTTTTTCCACCAGGGGCGGTGCGCTCCCCAACCACCGGTGTTTTGAATCCTGTTTATCGTAAATTGGGGATTACCGCAAACGGGGTAAACCATAGCTGGGCAATTTTTTTGCTCCCATATTTGGAGCAGGGAAACCTTTATTCCCAGTACAACATGAATTCCAATTGGGCTGATCCCGTTAATTCGAAAGTGGTAGGCACACCGATAAAATCCTTCTTGTGCCCTACCGTGCCTGACCCATCAAGCCGTTTTTGTGTCTCAACCATCAACGGTGTTTCCGTCAATGCAGCCTCATCGGATTATGCGCCTAATAATAATACAAGTAGTTCGTTGGAAACAGCGGGTTATACGGATGTTTGTGTTTTGCGTGATGGCGTGCTTAGGCCGCAGACAGGTACAACAAGCCAGGTGGTGAGTCTTGTTGAAATCACTGATGGGGCATCCAACACTCTCATGCTTTCGGAATGTGCAGGCCGTCCCGCAACTTGGCAATTTGGAAAGATGGTAAGTGCGACATCAGGCACTGATGGCGGTTGGGCGGATGACAATTCCGAGTATACAACCCATGGTTCCATGACCAATTCCACCACTGCCCCGGGGCCATGCCACACCAATTGCCATAATGGTAATGAGGTTTACAGTTTTCATAATGGTGGTGCGAATCATGTCTTCGCTGATGGATCAGTCCATTTTATCACGGCATCAATGGATATTCGATTATTTGTGAAATTTGTGACAATGCGTGCAGGCGATATCACCCCTTCAGGTTATTAAAATGAACAGAGCTTTATGTTCAGCGTTGATTTTGCTTTTTCTTGCAGGGTGTGCCAAAGAAAATATGCCCATCCCGACTCATAAAATTTCGGGCAGGGTTCTATATGACAATAAACCCGCAGCGGGAGTTGCAGTATATCTGGGGCCGATAGCTGCTCCTAGAGTTCCTGATATTCCTTCCAATCCTCATGGAATCACTGATAAACAAGGATTTTTTACAATATCCACATATGGCGTGGAAGATGGGGCCCCAATTGGAAAGTATCAGGTCATGATGGTATGGATGGACCAGGATTCCAAATTGGAATCTAGTCCTGATAAGTTTTTTGGCTGGTTTGATGCGGTGAATTCAAAAATCATGGTGCAAATCAAGGAAGGTGAAAATGAATTACCTGAGATCAAAGTTCCTGTTCTAAATGGACCACCCCCGCCTGTCAACGGCATTGAAGGAAGGAACTAAATTCGTTTTGATGTGCTTTAATATTTCCTAAAGTGAGCAGATTTTTTATTGAATTTAAGAAGTTAAAGGTCAGTGAAGGTTTGTTGATTTCAATTTCGTGGCAGCGTTTTATTTGCAGACATGGAATGCCTGCGATTATAAAACAAATTCTTATGTTCACCTTCATGTATGTTTAGGGATGATTGAGAAAACTAAAAATCGCCCAATCAGGCTAGTTGGTTTTCTTCTTAGCTTTTTGGTTTTGCTGACCCCAGGAGGGTTTCACGAGTTCCTTGTTCCATTGGTTCCATGCCTCGGTCAGGGCTTTTACCTTTTCTGGGTTGGCGCTTGCGATATTCTTTGATTCACCAATGTCGTCCTTGAGGTTGAACAAATGGGATCCTTCCGCCGAGGGCAGGTCTGACCTGTTGAATTTGATGTCATCACCAGGTGCCTTTGTGAGTTTCCAATCACCCATTCGAATGGCCATTTGGGCGCCAAAACGCCAAAAAAGCGCGTCATGGGGAGGTTCCTTGTTTTCGCCCTTCAAGTAAGGCAGAAGATTGACGCCATCCAACTTTTTCTTGTGGGAATATTCGCCACCGGTGGCGGCCAGCACGGTTGGGAGAATGTCAAGTTGAATGACCGGGTTGTCAAAGGTTTTACCCTTGGGCAATACTGATTTCCATTGGACGAAGAAGGGTACGCGCACTCCACCCTCCCAAGTGGTCGCCTTGACACCCCTTAACGGGCCATTGTCGGAAAAGTTTACACCCTCTGGCCCACCGTTGTCGCTGATGAAAAAAATCAGGGTGTTTTCAGCAATGTTCTCTTTCTCAAGTTTGGCGAGAAGTTTGCCAACCGCATCATCCATTGCGAAAAGCATGCTGGCATAGATGCGCCTGTTCTTGTTTGGAATCTTGTCGATTTCCAACTGATGCTTCGGGGATTCATGCAGTGGGGTGTGAACCGCATTGAAAGTTAGGTAAAGGAAAAAAGGGTCTTTCTTGTTTTTATCAACATATGCGACAGCTTCTCTGGCAAAAGCATCAGTGAGGTATTCATGTTCCTGAACAGGCTTGGTGCCCCGGACAATATTTTCGCCGCTGATGTAGGAGTTTGCCCCACCGAGGAAGCCAAAGTATTCATCAAATCCCCTGTTGATGGGGTTGAATTTCACAGTGCTACCCAGGTGCCATTTCCCAACCATGCCTGTCTTGTAGCCTGCGCTTTTAAGCAATTGGGGCAGGGGGGTTTCATCAAGTGAGAGGCCGAAAGCGGGACTGTTGTTTCCCGCGGGCCCCGGGTTAAATTCGTGGCCAAAGCGTTGCTGGTATCTGCCGGTGAGAAGTCCGGCACGGGTGGGACTACAGTATGGGCCGCTGACATACCCGCTGGTGCACCTGATCCCGTTTTTTGCAATTGAATCAATATGTGGAGTGTGAAAATCCTTGCAACCCTGAACGCCCAGGTCGGCATAACCAAGATCATCGGCAACGATGATGATGATGTTGGGTTTGTCCGCTGCAAACGCGAAATTGCCCGATACGATCAGTAGAAGAACGGATAGATATTTAGAGAATAAGTTTTTCATGATTGTTTCTTTTTCTTTTTGGGTTGTTCAGGGGCATTGTCACCCTTGATGTTTTTTGATGGCATGGGAGCCTTTATATCCATGCGCCAGGCATGTAATTTTTCGGACAATTCTTTTTTCAATTCTGGCATCTGTGAGGCCAGGTTGTTTTTTTCGCCAACATCCTCCAGTAAATTATAAAGCTCTATCCTGCCATCTTCCAGAAATTCCAGAAGTTTATGATTCCCCGATCGGACCACGCTGACGGGTTTTGTGCGGTAGGTGTTTTCCCCCGCGCCAAGGTAACCGGGAAAATGCCAGAAAATTTCGGTCCGTTTCATGCTTTTTGAATCACTTCCAAGAAGTTGTGAGAGATAACTTTCTCCATCAAGCTTGTAGTTTTTGGGAAGCTGGGATTTGCTGAATTCATGTAATGTTGGATAAAGATCAACGCTGCAGATGGGTGTGTTGGAGATGGAACCAGCCTTGATAGTGCCCGGCATGCGGAAGATATAGGGAACCCGGATGCCGCCCTCGTAGAGCATGCCTTTTCCTCCACGGAGCGGGGTGTTGTCGGTTTTGTCACCTCCCTGCCGGATACCCTCGCGAACATACCCGCCCACTCCACCATTGTCACTTGTGAAGATCACAAGGGTGTTTTTCGAAAGGTTGAGTTCATCAAGTGTTTTTAAAATCCTGCCCACGCTTTCATCCACACTGAAAAGCATAGCGGCATAGGTGGGGTTGTTGTGACCCCCCACACCTTGTTTTTTTTGAAATCGGTCAATAAGTTCCTTCTTTGCCTCATAGGGGGAATGAACCCCGAAATGGTGGACACAAAGAAAGAAAGGCTTGTCCTTGTTTTGATTGATGAAGTGGACCGCCTTGTTCGTGAGAAAATCAGCGAGGTAGATTCCCTTGGGGTATCCGATTTTTGGGGTTGTCACAAAATCAAAATGCTTTCCCATGGAGACAATCGCCTCATCGAAGCCCCGCTTGGAGGGATGGTGGTCCCCCTGCTGGCCAAGATGCCATTTCCCAAAAAGAGCGGTGGTGTATCCGTTGCTTTTAAGGGAATCAGCGATGGTGATCTTTTTCAGGGGAAGTTCCTCGACATTTTCGACTGGCTTCAACGGGCGGGACTGCCAGTCGAACCTGTTGATACCGCCAACAGTGTAAACGCCTGTCCTGGCGCCATACTGGCCGCTCATGAGGGCAGCGCGGGTGGGTTGGCAGTTGGGGCCGCACGAATAGCCTTGAAGAAACCTTATTCCCTGTGATGCCATGGCATCAATGTTCGGGGTCTCATAATATTTGCTTCCGTAGCAGGCCGGATCGGTGTAACCAAGATCATCGGCCATGATGTAAATGATGTTTGGCTTGGTGGATGACCCTGGCTGTGAGGAAACAAGCGTGGCGAGGATTATAAGGGAAGTTAGCATTAATCATTCCTTTTTGTCACATAGGCGAAATAGGCACCTGAAATTTCTTTACCATCCTTGTCCAGCATCCATGATTGCATGGTGTATTTCTTTCCCTTTGAAAGTTTTACTGAAAACACAACATTCTTGTCGGTTTGCCGGACCTCTCTGGTTGCATCGGTGTCACCGATTTTTAAACGGACCGAATTCACGGGCAGTGCCTTTCCCGCTTGAATAAGACCATCGAATGCCTTGAAGGCTGGCACTCCCTCAGCGAAGCCCGCTTTCGCCTCGCTTGGCCATCTGCCCAGGGATATTTCATAGGTTCCATCTTTGTCAGCGATTATGTTCCAAAAAGAGTTTATTCTTTTTCCGGTTCGTAAATCTCCCATGTTATCGCAATAAACATTCGACCAATCGGCTGATGATAGCGTCACGGGATTTTGTTGATCATTCCCAACAACGATTGGCACAAAATCATTAAGAGAAGGTTCAAGATCATTCCACCATTTGTCGTAGTGGTCTTTCATCTGGTTTAAAATGTCAGGTTTCATTCCTGCGAGGTCATTTTTTTGGCTGGGATCCTCACGGATGTCGTAAAGTTCTTTTCCATGAACCAGCCGCCATTGGTTCCATAGAACGCAACTCTCGTATTTTTTCGGGTTTTGTCCATATTGGACAATGATTTTTCGATCAGGCAGGGAGTTGTTTTTACCCTGAAGCAAAGGTGCAAGGCTGATACCATCGAACCTCATATTTGCCGGTGGAGAAAGTTTGCAAAGGCCAAGTAGCGTGGGATAAATATCTTGGATTTGTGAAGTGTAGGAAATGTCGCGGGGTGAACCAATGTTACCTGCGGGCCAGCGAATAAAGCAAATGGTTCGGTGCCCGCCATCGTAATAGGTGGTTTTCTTTCCACGCATCCCTGCATTAAAAACTTTTTCCCCCGCGGTTGCACCATTGTCGTTCATGAAAATAACGATGGTGTTGTCAGCGAGTTTGGATTCCGTGAGGAAGGCCTCGAGCCTGCCCATGTTCTCGTCCAGGTTGGCGATCATGCCAAAGAATTTATCAGGCCCTTTGCCCAAATAAGGCTTTGAATATTTTTCATCCACCCAGTGGGGTGAATGCGGGGCGTTAGTGGGAAGGTATAGAAAGAATGGTTGGTTGTTCTGCTGGCATTGTTTCATCCATTGGATGCCCAGGTTGAAAAAAAGGTCGGTGCAGTAGCCTTTGAATTGCTTGAGTTTTCCATTGTGAAAAAACTTTCCATCAAAGTTATCGTTAAGCCAGGTGTCCGCCATGGAGGTGATTCCCCATCCAAGATGGATAACAGATTCACCAAAACCCTTGTACTGGGGAAGATTTGGATAACTATCGCCCAGGTGCCATTTGCCAAAGATGGCTGTTTTATAACCCTGTCTTGAAAAAACCTCGGGAAGTGTGGTGATTTCGGGTTTAAGAAAAGACCTTCCCGCGCAAACCGAGGTAGCTTTGTTGCGGAGGGCATCCATTCCTGAAAGTAATTGGCCACGGGTGGGCGTGCACATGGGTGCGACATGAAAGTCGGTAAGTCTTATGCTTTGTGAATGCAGTTTGTCGAGGTTTGGGGTTTTTAAAACAGGATTACCATGGCAGGATAAATCCCCGTAACCTTGATCATCACTGAGAACAATGATGACATTGGGTGGGGTTTCCGCAGAGTACAGGTTTGAAGCCGTGATCAATGCGAAGGCCAGAATAAAAATAACTCGCATGATGGTTAATCTTCCTTTTCGGATGCAAGAACAGGCTTGCCTTCCCAAGTGGCGGTTTTTGTTTTCGCATCCCAGATTAAGATGCGGTGCGCGCTATTGGGGATGGGAGGCAGGTCAATCTTGGGCAACCATGCACGATGCTCTTCCATCACCTTTTCAAACCCCTTCTCCCGCGCAAGGTTCCGCCATTCGTTGGGATCTTCACAATGGTCATAAAGTTCCTCGGTTCCATCAGCGTATTTGATAAAGCGATATCTTTCCGAGCGGATAGAATGATTGCCAGTATTATGGCTGGTGATTGCTGGCCAAGTTCTTGGGGCAGAGGAATTTTGCAAAAGTGGTGAAAGGCTGTGTCCTTCCAACCCTTCAACTTTTTGAAGAGAGCATAATTCAACAAGCGTTGGATAGATGTCAAGTAGTTCCACTGGGCGGGCGCAAACTGACCCGGATGATATTCCTTTTCCGGCAAAGATCAGGGGGACTCTGGTGGATCGTTCCCAAAGGGAGTTTTTGCCTGTGATCCCTTTTTCCCCGAGATGCCAGCCGTGGTCAGACCAAAGAACAATCAATGTGTTTTCTGCAATTCCTGAACCATCGAGCGCATCCAGAAGCCTGCCAACCTGGCTATCCATGAAGCTTATGCTTGCGAGGTAGCTTTTCACCAGGGGTTGCCATTGGTTTTCTTTTTTCAACCAGGAAAGCCTTGGTTCGGGGAGTTTCCAGTGCAGGTACCATGAGAATTCAGGCGTGTCATTTCGATCATCATTCTTTACCGGCGGAAGGGTCACATTGCCGGGATAAAGATCAAACCATTTTTGTGATGCGAAACAGGGAACATGTGGAAGCCTGAAGCCTATTCCCAGGAATAGTGGCTTTGTCTGTTTTTCTTTTAACTTGCTGATGGCCCAGTCGGTGGTTTTCCAATCGGGCTGTTCGGGATCATCCTTTGGAAAAACTCCCCAGTCCATGGCGGGATGTTTACCGGGTGTCTGGACAAAGGGCTTGGCTGGCTTGGGCATGCCCGGTGCAGGGCCCCATGTCGCACATTCAGCAAGTCTGTTTTTTGGTGGAATTGATCCATCATGATAAATTTTGCCACAGATATTGGTATC
>SYCV01000094.1 GCA_005786805.1 Planctomycetia bacterium
CCACCCAAACCATCAGCCACAAGAAGCACGATCTTGGTTTTGTTGTCTTCGCGCAATTCAACGATCAGGTCATGAAGGTCCATAGGAAACTCCAGCAATTTTAGTTTGTCATCTATTTCTTTTTTAGTTTTATGTTGCCTTGTGGGCCATGGGTATTTGCCTTTTAATCTTAAAAACATTTAGGATGGATCAAAATGGCCAGAGTTGAATATACTTTAAAAAGTGTTTGAAAAATAATCTGATAAGGGATTACAAGTGGAAAATAACGAGTCAAAAATTGAAAATGGATCAAATATTGAGCAAAATTGGCCTTCCTTGGATGTCTTGGAGCGGCGCATTCTTGGTGTATTAATAGAAAAAGCAAAGACCACTCCGGAGTCTTATCCGCTTTCTTTAAATGCCCTTGTCAATGGTGCCAACCAAAAATCCAACCGTGATCCCGTGATGAATCTTCAAGATTACCAGATTGAATCAGGGATTCGTAATTGTGTCGCTAAAGGGTTGGTTTCGCTTGTAAGGGGAGGCCGGGTTGAACGCTGGCAGCATGAACTTTACATGAAATGGAATCTTAGCAAGCGTGACATGTCCATTCTTGGTGAACTTTTTTTGCGAGGGCCTCAAACTGAGGGGCTGCTGCGCACAAGGGCGGGCCGTATGGAAACTTTTGAATCACTTGAAGATTTGCGTGAGGCTTTGGATTCACTTGCTGATCGAAAACTTGTTTGCTGGATTGATCCCAAGGGGGTAAGAGGGGCCCGGGTGACCCACGGCTTTCATTCCCTAGAGGAAATAGCTAGGATTAAAAGCACTGCGGTTCAAATTCCTGATAATGAATCATCTTCCAGGCATGGCCATGATGCTGGTGATTTGAGGGAATTGATTTGCAATTTACAGGAAGAAGTCAAAAACTTAAGGGATGAACTCGCCGCATTGAAAACGCAATTAGGTGTTTGATAGACTTTTAAGAATTATGAATGGAAAAAATTATGACGGAACCACAAAATCCTGTTGAAAAAGCCAAAAGATTAAACCAGTACCTTGCTCATGCTGGCGTTGATTCTCGAAGGCATTGTGAACTTCTAATACAACGGGGGAAAGTCAAGATTGGAGGGGTGGTGGTTCGTGACCTTAGTGCCCGTGTTCGTCCGGGTGAAATAGTCACGGTGGATGGCCAGGACCTTTCCACTGAAGAACATGTGTACTGGCTTGTTAACAAACCGCAGGGATATCTTTGCACCAATCATGACCCTGCGAGAAGACCCCTTGCAAAAGACCTGCTTCCACATGTTGGGGAAAGGGTTTTTACCGTGGGTAGATTAGACGAGGATAGTGAAGGCCTTCTTCTTCTAACGAATGATGGTGAATTTGCCCAAAAATTAATGCATCCAAAATTCGGGGTTGAAAAGACCTATCACGCCCAGGTCGCGGGGTTGCCTAAAAATGAGGATATGCAGAAATTAGTAAAGGGTATTTGGTCCAGTGAAGGTAAACTTAAAGCGAAAAAAGTTCGTATTCTCAAAAGGCAAGGTGAAAGCTCCTGGCTTGAAATCACGCTATGTGAAGGAAAAAATCGAGAAATACGCAGAATGCTTGCAAAATTGGGACATAAGGTGATCAGGCTTAAGCGGGTTTCCATTGGCTCTGTGAGACTAGATCGGTTACCCAAAGGAAAGGCTCGCAAATTGAAATCTTGGGAGTTAAGTTCCCTTATAAAACTAGCAGACCAAGCGGTTGGGCGGGAATAATTAAATGTTTCAAGAATATGCTGAGGTTATTGGGCACAATTCGATTGCGAGTAAAACGCATTTAATAAGATTGCGCTGTCCTAAAATCGCCCCGCTTATTAGGCCCGGGCAGTTTGTGATGATTAAACTCCCAGGAAGTAATGATCCGCTTTTGGGTAGGCCTTTTGCGCTTTATGACACCATTGATGATGATCGGGGTACACCCTTTGGTATTGAAGTGGTCTACCTTGAAGTTGGTAAAATGACAACTCGATTACCTTTGGTCGCTTCCGGCCAGTCTGTTGAAGTTTGGGGACCGCTGGGGCAGCCTTTTCCAATATTTGATTCAAATAGACATGTTGTCTTCATAGCTGGTGGTATAGGCCAGACTCCTTTTTTATCTTTTGGCAAGCAATTGCTTGGTCAAAAAGCCTATGGAGGAGATTCCTGCAAGAAATGGCTGGATAAGATCACCATGATATATGGGGTTCGATCTGCATCATTTTTAGCTGGTGTTGATCATTTTAAAAACACCGGAATGGAATTGCATTGTGCCACAGATGATGGCTCTACCGGCTTTCATGGTCGAGTGACCGAATTATTGCAAAAATTGCCTCCTGGGGATCATTGGTATGGTTGTGGCCCTGAACCGATGCTTCATGCCCTTTGTAAAATAGCAAATGAAAAAAATGCGCCCTGTCATGTGTCTTTGGAATCTCCAATGGCCTGTGGTTTGGGGATATGTTTTAGTTGCGTTGTAAAAGTTAAGACCGAAAGTGGTTGGGATTACAAAAGAATTTGTGTTGATGGCCCGGTATTCAACTCAAACGCATTGGTTGTTGATTGATATTTAAGAAAAACAAGGATTTTTAGATCAAAGATCATTGTTCTTTCGTCTAGATGTTAGAATTATGTTATAAATTGATGTCATTATTGGTTTCTGGAAATAGTACATGTTTTTGTAAGGTTTAAAAATGTCTACCGCCATCAATGCCACCTGCCCTGGATGTAAAAAAGTTTTAAAAGTTCCAACGCAGTGGGTCAACCAGGTAATTCAATGTAAGTTTTGTAACATGACCCTTCAGATCAAGCCCAATATTCCCCAATCTCCTTCAGGTTCGCAGAAACAACAAGTTCAAAAAAGTCCAGTTGCTTCCGGGAGTTCCAATTCTTCAAGCAATAATGTTGTTTCAAAACCTCTCTCGGTTACGGCCCCGGTGGTCCCTCCAGTGGTTCCCAATTATTCCCAATCACAAAGGGTGACAAATCAATTTGGCCTGACCGATGTAAATTATGACCCAGCTTATGTTTCAAAGTATCGAAAGAAAAAGGTTGGTTGGCTAATCCCGGTTCTTGTTATGTTTTTCATGGGGATTTTAGGAGTTGTGGTGGTGATGGCGCTGCCTTATCTAAAGGAAAAACTCAAGGAAAATACCGGCGAAGTCGCCTCAATCGAAGTTAAATCTAATTCCAAAAATCCGGACAAGGGTGATTCGGGAAAGATAATTGAGAATCCCAAGGAAGGCAAAAAATCCAAAAGTGGGGGTGTTTCTTCAGGTTCAAGCCAGCAGCCATTTCCCAGGCGCGCTCTCGTTGTGAGTATTCATAATTACCTTTATGCAAATCCCACACAGTATGGGCTGATGGTTCAAGGCATGAAAAATATTCCCGGCATAACCAAGTTCCTGGCGAATCAAATGCGGGTTCCACAAAGCCAAATACTCCATTTAAGTGATGCCTCGAAGGATAATCCCGCACCACCAATAAAACCAGTCGTCGAGAGCACAATTACTGACTTTTTAAAATCTTCTAGAAAACAAGACCACATCATGCTGGTTTTTGTTGGCCATGCTGTTGAGAATGATGGAGAGGTTTTTCTTGCCCCGATCGAAGGTGATCTTACCGACACAGCCACTTTGATTCCCTTGAAGTGGCTTTACAAGGAACTTGGTGAATGTGTTGCAAATCAAAAAATCCTTGTTTTGGATGTTTGCAGATTCAGTCCCACCATTGGTATAGAGCGTCCCGGTGGGCAACCCATGAGCGCGAAGATGGAAGAAGTCATTAAGGCGGTTCCTGCAGGAGTCCAGGTTGTTACAGCATGTTCAGCAGAGCAGCGTTCCATGGAAACAGATGGGGAACCTCTGGGTGTGTTCATGGATGGTTTTGTTGATGCTTTGCAAAAAGGCGTGCAAGGGCAGATTCAAAAGCAGGAGGATAAGATTCCCATTGAAAAGCTTTTTGAAACCACGGTGAAGAATGTCGAGGCCCTCGCAAATGAGCAAAAGTTCAAGCAGACACCAAAAATATTTGGTGCCATCAAGGAAAATGGAGCGGAGTTTGATCCTTCAGAACCCATGCCTCCTAAAATTGCTATTTCGGGACTGAAACCTGCCAGCAAGGATGGCTTTGAACTTGTAAAGTCTGTACTTGAAGAGATAGGAACCCCTCCTGTTAAATCATCAGAGACTGACAACTCCATTCGCATGGAATATCTGCCCCCAATATCCGATAAGATCGTCAAAGAATATGCCAAGGTGGATGGGCCGGAAACGGAATTGCAGAAAAATGTCAAAAGAGCCCGGATTGAACTTTGGGTGATTTCAACTCTGCCCGCTCCTGCAGATATTAAAAAAGAAGTGGATGAAAAGAGAAGAACTTCCAAGGTGAATCTTAATGTTCTGAAGGATGGTTACCGTGCGCCAGGAAACGAAATCACATTCAAGGCAATGGTTGAAAGTGATGGCAGGGATGTGAGCAGAATGTTTGTAAACTTGCAGGAGGCGCTGGATGACCTTAAAAAAAGCGAGGAAATGAAGGATGCTGAAAGTAAACGCTGGCAGGCGAATTATGATTTTATAAGAGCCCGACTTGAAGCTCAAATAGCATATTTATACGAATACCAGTCAATGCTTGGCCAAATGCGCAAGGAACTTCCCCCGTTGGACCCCAAGATCCATGGGGGATGGAAATTGGCAGCAACCGCTAAACTTCAAGGGGATAGCACAGGAAAGAAATTAGCCAAGGAATCCTCCAAGACCATGGAAACCCTGGTGAAGAATACTGCTGGAAGCCCGTGGGAAGTTTTGGCGAAGCGTGAAAAATTCACCACGCTTGGCCTGGAATGGCAGGCGGCAAAATAGTTCCTAAATCACTTTGTAGCCTTGGTTGGAATCATTGGTCTCGCTGGCTTGTTCCCATTGCTTGATTTTTTCAACTGGGATTTTGCCAGGCGCATTGCCCACTATGTCTGGCTCCACGCCAGCATGACATAACGGCCATACAAAAAGATTGTTTGCAGATCGATCCCAGCCATCTGACCATTCCTGCCATGTTAAAGGCATGTTTCTGAAAAGGAGTCTTTCGATATCAAGGGATTCCAGATTGCATGATTGATTCGGTGTTTTAAACTGAAGTTTCGGGTTTGGCTCCCCGGAATCCAAGGCCATCAAAATTGTGCCATGGGATTCAGAATAAAGTACAAGGTTTCCATCTGAAAGATGCCAATCCTTAACCCAACTTGGCAAACTGCTGTTGACTTGTTCCTTTGAGATCTCAATTCCTGAAAATTTATAAAGCCCAGCGATTCCCAGACTCAGGCAACGGTTTTGTTGCTCGTTCAAAGCCAGGGTGCCACCCGGTTTGGTGATGCTACCCATTAGAATTCCGTCGATTAGCTCCAGTGAAATTTTAAAGGAAGCGTAACCATTGTCATTCATTCCGGTTAATTCAGCTTCAATACGATTAAGACCAAGCGAAATCTCCGATACCCTGATTGGCTTTACAAAGGATTTGTTATTTTGTTGCATTGGAATAAGGAGGTCTCGTTCTATAAATCGCGCAAGTCTTTCCTTGATGTTTTGAAGATCCAGCCTGAGTGTTCTCGCTTTGCGCCAATCGCTTGTGGAGACAGCGTCTTGCTCAGCTTTTCGCAATTTCTTGAAAAGTTTGGGAATTGTACCTGAATGAAAACCTAACTTCAGGAGTTCAGGAATGGTTTCCCCATGGGTTCCGACAGCCATGGGACGAAGGGATTGGGGTCTGTTTGCCCTGTATAAACCCCAGTTTTCTTTTGTTTCCCAAAAAAGAAAACCAAAGAGATTGGGAAGAAGCCAGATTGTTGTTCCAAAGAATAAGTTTGATAACACATCGCCAATAAATGGTGCGAAGAAATGGGCGATTTCGGGAGTAAGTGGGATGATTATGGGGTAAGTGAATTTTGCTGCAACCGATGATATTGGAAATTTAATCGGATTTATACCAGGTTCAATCAATACCACGGTGTAAAAACGCAGAAAAAATGCAAAAGGCGACCAAAGTAAACCAAGCACCCCTCGCAATGCTACCTGCCAGGGTTTCGCCCTTCCTCTTAGTCTTAACCAGTCATTGACCCATTGAAGTATAAATTCGAGTCCTTCGATGATTTTCTTGAAGCTTTGCACCATGATGGTGAAAAGAATAGAAATCAATCCATTTTGAATGAGTTTGGCTAATGTCATCAGTCCTGAAATGGCAAATTCTGAAAGTAACCTGCCCGGCCTTGAATTCAGTAAAAGGGTGAAGCCAATGAAAAGCCCGATTTCAGCTACATGATAGGGATATGACTTGGGTAGCCAGATAGCAATTGCTTCAGTGAACAAAAGAGGCTTGATGATCAAGGAATAAATGACTTGTACCGGCAGACTTTTCCAGATCAGTAGGAATGGATTCCATGCCAATAATTTGGATGGTACTTGAAAAAATATGAATTTCGTGATTTTCCAAAATGACAAAAGGCAATTAAAAACAAATGAACGGAATGAAAGGTTGTTGATAACGCCAAAGAGGAATAGACCAAAAATGATGAATGCCAGGGTTTTGGTTAAATCGGGAATTCGGTCGCCAGATATTTTGTCATTAATCAAGTCCGCGGATTCAACAATTAAAAATGATCCGCCAAAGGGCAGGGAAAAAAATTTTGTAAGGGTTCTGCCAGTTGATGTTCCAAAGTTAAGGGCGGTGGACCTTTCAAGCCATCGTAGATAAAAATCGCTACGCCTGTAAATTCCGTCCAATTGCGAGGAGAGGTTTTCATCCAAAGTAAGAAGAGCATCCCCCTTGAAAAAGGAAGAGGCATCCCGAACATCCTCCAGCTTGAGGTGATTTCTGGAGATCATGTCGCGTAGTTCGGTGTAATTCAGGTATCCCTGTTCTATGATGCGATCAAGGAACTCCTCCACCAATCTTCTTCGGGCAATTTCGCCGAACGCACCTTCGCCCTTGAGTCCAACCGAGTGAAGGTTGTTTTCTATCACAGGTCTTATTTCACCGCGAAGGAGGCTTTCATTTTGTTTCCATACAGATTGAAGAAGTGTTTCAAGTTTTTTTCGATCGGAAAATGCAAGCCGGGTCGTGATTGCATTCAAGCTCGCTTCCTTCAGTCTCTGGTGGATTTTGATCAATCTTTGAAAGCGAAGGGGACGCTTAACAGGTTTTTTTCCCAGCGAAATCGCCCAGCCCAGAATATCAATCCGGTATATTTCTTGTTCAAAATCTTCGCATGCGCTTTGTAGTTCCAAAAGTAATCTTGCTTCAACTGGTGAAGATCCCTGGTCAGCTTTGTCTAATAGGGGAATAAGTGCGGATTCCCAGTTGTGGAAATCACTCGAGTTGAAATTCAATACTGATTGAAGCCTTTTTACAAGTTTGCGGATTTCTTTGTGTGCTCTCTCGATCGTGGTGGGTGATAGCTCGGCCGGTGCAACCCGGTTTGCCTGAGTCCACAAAATTGCAGACTCTGTGGCATGGTTTAGGGCGGATTCTTTTTCAGCTTGTTCAGACAGCTTTTTAAAGTACTCGCTTGATTCCTCAGCATGGGTTTCAGGGGTTGGATGGGGGTTTTGGGTTCCCGCTATCCGTGTTTCTTCGAAAATAACATCTTCTGCAACATCATTTCTTATTATTACGAGCAAGGATTCATAGTCCTTGATTGAGGGGAAATAATTCCCTATCAGGTTTTCTGAAAATCTATAGGTCTCTGCAAATGTCGCAGCAAAAGAAATGTATTTTTCCGATAGATCTTGTTCAGGAAAAATCTTGTGTTCCTGTTCAAGCACCTGTAGTGCCTCGGAAAATACAGTCCTTCCAATAAGGTTAATTTTATTCTCGATTTCGGTTTCAGTTAATAATCCTTTTTCAAATAGTTCGAGGAATTTCAACTTGATTTCGGCATTGAAAATACGCCTCCAATACATGATGTTGCGTTCTTCAATGCTGAATTTTCCGGGCATTTCCCCTTCCACCCTGGCTAGCAGCAGAATTTTGCCAAAAGGAAGTGAGCCTACTTCGATTTCGAACTCAATTTCTTGTGAAATGGAATTTATGGTTTCAAAATCTGTCCAAACCGAATCGATACTTGAAAATTGGCCGGATATTAAACCAACAATTGCTGTGATTTTCCGCTGGTGCAGTACAACTTTGTCAATAACTTTTCTTGGGACCAAGAGTAGTCTTGGTTCAATGTTTTTAAGTTCGTTTTCAATCGCGGTTCGGTTCATGGTTTTCTATATTTTTATGATAATTACCACTTACATAAGAACAGGAAAATGAATGATTTTCGAGAAATCTTTTTAATATTTGTTTTAAAATTCATTTCCAAATTACAATAAGGTTGGATTGTATGGTTAATCATTAAAATATTGGGGTAAATATGAACATGTCTGAACTTCCCCGCACTCTTAAAGATCTTAAGAATTCAGGCTGGAAATCGAAGTCCGTCAAAGAAGAGATTAGATCTAATCTCCTATCTCATCTTAAAGGTAATCTTCCAATCTTTCCCGGTATAATAGGTTATGAAAACACTGTTCTTCCTTCTCTTCAGATCGCCTTGCTTGCTGGGCATGATATCTTGTTTTTAGGTGAAAAAGGTCAGGCAAAAAGTCGAATCATGCGGGCATTGGTTCAGTTTCTTGATGAGTTCATTCCTTTTATTGACCACCCCTCGATTCCTGTCCATGAAGATCCCTTGAACCCAATAACCAGCGCGGGTAAAAATTTTCTTGGTCGGCATCCTGATGATCAAGTTCCCATCGCTTGGTGGCATCGTGATGACCGTTACACAGAAAGATTAGCCCCAGGTACTAAATTCGCAGACATTATTGGGGAAATCGACCCTGGGAAATTAGTTTCCGGAGTAAGCATGGCAAACGAGGAAGCTTTACATTTTGGACTTATTCCAAGGATGCATCGCGGCATATTTGCCATTAATGAGATCCCTGAGTTGGATGAGTTGGTGCAGGTTGGGTTATTCAATGTGCTGGAGGAGAGAGATGTACAAATTCGTGGATACCCTGTGAAATTTGACCTCGACATTTTTGTGTTGTTTTCCGCTAATCCATCAACTTACAACCGCAGTGGGAAGGTCATACCTCAACTTAAAGACCGTATCGGTTCTCTTATCCAAACTCACTATCCACTTGATCGGGATCTAGGTATTGAAATCATGGAACAAGAGTCAGGTAATGTTGAGGATAATGAGTTTCCTGTCGCGATTCCAAGGTTTATGAAGGAGATTGTGGAGCAAATAAGCAGGTCTGCCAGAAAATCAAAGTTTATTGACCAGCAATCGGGGGTGAGTGCCAGGTTTTCAATCGCCAATTATAAAACAATGATTGCGAGTGCCAGGCGCAGATGTGTGTGTCTAAAGGAGGGGGTAGCGGTTCCAAGGATCAGCGATCTTTCACATTTGGCCTCTTCTTCCCTGGGCAAATTGGAGTTGGATTTGATGGGAAGTCATCAAATGTCTGAGAAGCAAATTCTTGATTCTTTAATCGCTGATGCGGTTAAAATTGTTTTTCAAGAATATGTTGACGAATCTGGATTGGATGAGATTTCCCAGGTGTTTGCCAAAGGAGTTAAAATTGAGGTTGGAGACATGCTTCCATCCTCGCACTATGCGGAAAGAATCAAGGTGATCCCCAAAGCATGGGATAAAACTTTCGAAGTTAACCCAAGTGACAATGATGCTGTGAGAGCATCATGCATAGAGTTTGTGCTGGCGGGTCTTCATGCATCAGAAAAAATTTCCCGCTCCTCAAAGCATGGTAGAATCAGTTATGAACTACGATAAAAAGGGTGATTTAAAA
>SYCV01000095.1 GCA_005786805.1 Planctomycetia bacterium
GAAATGGAAACTTCCGCTGCCGGTTTCCCATTGAGGATGACAATGCCATCCACGGGTGTGGTGGAAAGTTTTTCCGGTCCCTTGGGCGCATCAGAACCACAGCCTGATATGGCAAACACAAGGGAAATAAATCCAAAAGGAATAAGTAGTTTCATAAGCATTCTTTCTAAAAACTAAGATTATTGAGAGATAGGTTCTTCGCCCGCACGGGTACCCATGGCACCAAAAACACCAAACGGGCTTGGGCCGGTAAGGCCGGTGCCTGTCGCATTCTGGTTGCCAGAATCAATATTATTGGTGATGAACCTAACTGATGCATCAGCAAACACAGCAACAACTCCACCAGTATGGGTGCTGCTGGGCGGGTACATACCTGAACCCGCGTCCCATGCGACATAACAACAGGCGGGACTGCTGTTTGGTGCGGCATTGGTTGAAATACCTGTGAAGCCTGATCCACCATCATGCCAGCGCACACCAGACCAAGTTTTAAGATCACCTTGTGGAATTGATGCCGGAAAAGATCGGTTTGCAAAATCGAAGGAAGCCCTGCATTGATTAGGAGTGGTGAACCAATTTCCTTGAGGAGCGTAAGTCATGGTCATATCACGGGCGCTCGCGCTTGTTGCCCTTCTTCGTTCCGACATTGCAAGCGTATTGCTTGTCCCGTCACTAATATCCTTCCATTTAAGACCGGTTCTTACCCCGGATAGCGCGGCTGTCTGGGAAGCAATGAACATACCTCGTTCCCTGGCAAATTGGATCTGGTCAATCGAATCACCCAGGCAAAACATGTAGTTAGTATGCTGGGTGGTGTTGGAAGCTGGTAATGGAGCGGGATCGGAAGGGCATAACAACCCCGGAATTTTTTGGTTTTGATTAAGGAAAGTCCCCCACCAGGGATCTTTATCGCCATCCGTTGCTTCAATCTTGGCAAACAAAGCTGCCTGTTCTAAATAAGGCAACAAAAGTAGAACCCCACTCTGTCTATAATTGACGGTATTCGCAGGAACAACACTAAGTTGCCCTTGATGCCATGGGATTGCTCCCATTGTGCTTTCAAAATTATGGATGGCAAGTCCTAATTGCTTGAAGTTATTGGTGCATTGGGTTCGAGCTGCAGCTTCACGCACCTTTTGAACAGCGGGCAAAAGCAACCCAATCAAAATAGCAATGATTGCTATCACCACTAAAAGTTCAATAAGAGTGAAAGCTGTTTTTTTAGTTTTCATAGAAGCAAATCCTGAGGCATATTTTCAAGTATCTTAAATCATTTAGATGACATTAACAAACTTTAATAAATGAATAATGAACCAAATTATGAGTGTCTTTCTTCTTAAAAGTACAATATGCTTATTTTTCCGGTTTTGTCAGCGTAATTTGATTTATTGATTCACCCACCAGATGTATAAGAACCATAAAACCAAGCTGCTTGATTAAAGTATCAACTAAATATACGGTATTAGGAAACCGAGTCGCGACCAATCCAACACAGTCCAGGCGATCACGAGAGAATAATCATGATGCATCCATTTAAACTTTTATCACTCATCACAATTGTGCTTTTTGCAACCCTTGAAAATGCGACAGCACAGGAAAAAACCAGCTCAAAACACTATTTGATTGGCAACTCGCTTACCTGGGACACTGTTCCAAAATTATTGGGCGGGGATGTTCAATGGCATGTTGATTGCGGAGTCAACCTACCCTACATTCATGCAAACCCCGGCAAGCCATGTGTCAAAGAATCCACACTTTGGCCCGACGCGCTGAAAGACAAACAGTATGACATCATCTCGGTGCAACCTCACTATGGTTCCACCCTTGCACAAGATGTAGAAACGATATCCGCATGGATGAAATTACAACCCAAGGCCGTGTTTGTAATCCATTCAGGATGGGCCTGGCATTCCAAGCGCGCGGATGAATTTGCAAGTTATGCATCCCCCGAGCAAATGACCCATGGGCCGCTCTACATCCGTGCTTTAATCTCTGAGTTAAAAAAGATTCATCCCGGACGGGAACTGCGGCAGACCCTTGCCCAAAACCTCCTTGCCTGCATCGCGGAGGATATAGCGGCAAACAAAGCACCATTTAAAAATGTCGCTGAATTGTATCGCGATGACATCCACCTTACCCACAGTCATGGCAAATACCTTGCCCATAACGCCATGCGACATGCCATGGGCCAGCCTTTTTCAAGCGCTGGATTTGAAAAGCTGGACCCCGAGTTGAAAAAGTATCTTGATGGCCTTTTAACGCAACTTTCCACAACACCTGGTGACAAGGCCCTGCTGACCCAGATTCTCTCTATCGAGGAAAAAACTGATCGCCAATCACTTATCTCAAGGATTTCCAATCAGAATATTAAGAGCAGGCTTCAGGTGATGATTCCTGAGATCGAACAAGCCGCAAAGTTGCGACGAGAGACCCTATTGCTGGACGCCGAGATCAAGGAACTGGGAGGTAAATTGATATGCACTCCCACTGGTCCCCAATGGCTATATCTTGCGACAGCGGATACCAGCGCCGATATCTTTGATGTCCCCGCGACCATCGACCTTTATAACGGCAACAATCCCCTCAAGGGCAAGGGTGGAAAAAACGAGCGTGTTACCGATGAATGGCTTAAACGCCTTTCAAACATCCATACACTGCGAAAACTTGATCTCGCAAACTGCGCCATCAACGGTGCCGGTTTACAACATATTTCAGCGCTAAAGGGACTGCGTGAACTTAACCTGACTTTGACCCCCGTCAATGACGATGCCCTTAAACACCTATCTGGCCTGACCGAACTTCGCTCTCTGGGTTTGGCATCCACCCAGTGCACAGGCACCGGTTTCACCCACTTGAAGTCACTTGTGAAGCTTGAAAATGTAAATTTCCATTTCACGCCCCTGAACAATGCCGGACTACAGGCGATATCCCAACTGCCGCTTTCAGGAAGGCTTTGGTTTGCACATACCAAGTTCACCGATGAGGGTGCTATTCATTTGAAAAACCTTACCCAACTAAAACGCTGTGGCATGGGAAGTGCAGACAAATCAAGCTCTGGCGAGGCCGTTGCCTCCCTTACAAAACTACCCCTCGAAGACCTTTCATTGCTGGATAACCAGGCGAATGCCATCGGTATCGCCCATGCATCCAAAATCGCCACACTGGTGAGGCTTGATGTTTCCCATGCCCCTACCGTGAAAGATGATTCTTTACTGCTGGTGGCCCAGATGCCCAAATTGGAGGAATTCAAATTGGGAAGCGCACAGATAACGGATGCGGGGCTCCAAGCGTTGGCGGCCTCCAAGTCCTTGAAAAAACTTTCCCTAAGCGGCGTGAAGAACATCACACCCGCTGGAATCGAACAACTACGCAAAACCAAACCACAATTGATGATTCAATCGCAGTAAAGGTTCCACAGGATGACCTGAAGTTACAATTCCTTCAGGCTGATCCAACCAACCTTGCCATGATTAAGTTTGAACTCTTTGGGTAAATAATCAGCTCCCCTAGGATCGCGAAGCATCTTTGGTTTGCATGATTAAAATCTCAAGTTATAATTGATATTCAAAGGAGTATTGAGCAATGTCCCACTTTGTCTCGCAGAAATGGCTTCTAAACCGCAGGCATGTTTTGCGTGGACTGGGCGTCGCACTTACTTTGCCGCTTCTTGATTGCATGCGTCCACTGGGTGCGGTGGAAGCCAAATCACGCGCGAAAAGAAGTGTCTTTATCTATCTGCCCAATGGTGTCAACACCATCGATTTTCAAATCACCCAGGCCGGGGCCGATTATAAATTCTCCAAATCACTTCAACCCCTTGAAAAGCATCGCGCCAATATCACCCCCATCAGCGGACTTTATCATCCCCATGGGCTTGGGCATCACCATAATTGCAGCAGCATCTGGCTTACGGGGGGCAAAATCGGCCCCTCTGAACGAAACACCATCTCTGTCGATCAACTGATGGCGCAGGTTACCGCCCCAAAGACACGCTATTCCTCGATTGAAATGAGCAACCAGGGGCATTCCCTTGCTTATACAGCAGATGGTATCGGCCTGCCCGCTCAGGGAAATCCAGGAGTCGTTTTCAGGGAGATGTTCACCGATCCCCAGGGCGGCATCGCCAAACAAAGGAGGGGATTGAAAAGACGGGGAAGCATCCTTGATGCCGTCCTTGACGAGGCAAGAACCTTGGGCAATCAACTTGGGCAAGAAGACCGGGGCAGACTTGAACAATATCTCACATCGGTCCGTGAGGTGGAAATCCGAACAGAGCGTGCCGACAAATGGCTCGATACACCAAGGCCGACCGTTGACCCCGCGGTGCAATCCCAGCTTAATCGTGATATCTCGCTCGATCGACTGGGAGAATATCTGCGCACCATGTATGACATCATCGTGCTTGCCTTCCAGACCGACATGACCCGGGTTGCGACCTTCAGCACCGGTAATGAGGGAACAGGCCCCGCAGTTCCTGAAATCGGAATCAAACAAGACAGGCATTCCCTTTCACACCACAATGCGAATTCCAAGCTGATGCAAGACCTGACTGCAAGCGACAAATTCAACATCCAGCAGTTCAGCTACTTCCTCGACCGTTTGAGCCAGGTGAAAGATGCGGATGGCCCGCTGCTCGATTCAACCATGGCCCTTTACGGCAGCGGCATGGCCTTTGGCCACAGTCATGGCAACGCAAACCTCCCGCTGATCCTTGCTGGCGGCGGTGGCTTGGGCATCATACATGGCCGCCATATCGACTACAACGCAAAGTCAAAGTCCGAAAGTTACTCCTACGATCTTGATAATCATTCCAAGCACTATGCAATTTGTCATAACCCCGTGAACTCCAAGGCGCACTTGAGCAACTTATTGCTTTTGATGGCGCAGAAAATGGATGTTCGCACGGATAAGTTTGCGGACAGCAATGGCACCACCTCTGAACTACTGTAATTGACTTCGGCAAAAGGAATCCATTCTCACCGGTTCTAGTATATGTATCCAAATTAATTGATTTTACCCCACCCGATAACTTAGACTCGTATCCTATTGTTAGTTTTGTAATTTGAACCCACCGGAACTTAAACCATGACCCAAACTAAATCTACCCTGTTAACCACGCTTCTGCTTATTTCCATTGCGCCTGAGATTTACGCGCAAAAAGCCCCTTACGATGTTTTTCCCCCCGCAGAAGCACCCTACTACCGAGTACGCTATGAAGCCTCCACCAATCCAGGAGAACTTATTTTTCCGGTCAATTACACCATATGGATTCCCAAGGATGTCAAGGTTCTCCGCGGTGTGATTGTTCATCAGCATGGTTGTGGCGAGGGGTCCTGCAAATCAGGCCTTACAGGCGCCTACGATCTTCATTGGCAGGCACTTGCGAAAAAACATGACTGCGCCCTGCTTGCACCCTCCTATGAACAACCCGAAAAAGGCGACTGCCAGATGTGGTGCGATCCGCGCAACGGATCAAGCGCAGCGTTTCAAAAATGCCTCGTCGACCTCGGTGCCAAATCCGGACATCCGGAATTGGCGAAATTACCCTGGGCACTCTGGGGCCATAGTGGTGGTGGGCACTGGGCTGGCGGAATGGTGCTAATGCACCCCGAGCGCGTTGCTGCAGCATGGCTTCGCTCTGGCGTTCCACTTCTCAAGGCGAATCCCGAACGGTCCACCATCAAGGCCCATTCCCTTCCCGATTCCTCTTTAAAAGTTCCTGTCATGTGCAATCCAGGAACCAAGGAAGGCGTGACGGTAAAAGATTCTCGTTTTGGCGGAGTATGGCCTGCCAATGAAACCTTTTTCAATGAGGTTCGTTCCAAGGGCGGGATCATAAGTGTCGCGGTTGATCCGCTTTCAAGCCATGAATGTGGCAACCAGCGTTACTTTGCTATTCCCTGGCTTGATGCCTGCCTTTCCGCGCGACTGCCCAAGGTGTCTGGTGGCCCACTTAACCCCATGCCCACTGACCAAGTATGGCTTGCACCCATCACCGGCGGCGAGGCCCAACCCATTGCAAAGTTTTCAGGTGACCCCCTCAAAGCAGCATGGTTGCCAAACGAAGCCGTTGCAAAATCCTGGATGCAATATGTGAAGGATACCTTGGTAAGCGATACCACACCGCCTCCCGCGCCGACAAATTTACAACTCAAAGGAAATGAGCTTCAATGGGAATCAGAGGCTGACCTTGAAAGCGGGCTGGCGGGTTTCATAATTGAGAGAGATGGTAAATTTCTTGCAAACCTTCCCGAGACTGGGAAGAATCCATTTGGGCGTCCAATTTTCCAGAACTTGCAATACAGCGACACACCCACTCAACCGCTTGTTCCAATGAAATACACCGATACCAAGGCGGAAGCAGGAAAGAAGCACACCTACCGCGTAATCGCTGTAAACACCGTGGGCTTGAAATCAAAGCCCTCTGCTGATTCTAAATAATCAAAAGTTTAAAATGCAAACCCACCCAGTGCAGTAAGTGGGCTTAGAACTAGTACATAAAAGTGGTGTAGGTTGGGGGAAAATCAAAAGCCCATGGACTGCGTTCCATGGGTTGCTTGTTTTTGATTGTTGAGAAGTAAATTCAGACCCACCTAGTGCAGTAGGCGGGCTTAGGGGTAGTAAATAAAAGTGGTGTAGGTTGGGGTAAGAAAAAAGAATGATAAAGAGAAAAAGTAATATGAGAAAGTGACCGGGCCAGTGTTATTTCCCTTCAAGAATTTTATCAAATAGTTTAAAGGCTGCTTCGCGCATTTCCGGGTTGAAATCATGGCCTCCCTCCGGATGGAGGACCTTCAAATTCTCGGGCTTCTTGTAAAGGGAAAAAATCTTGCCCGCTGATGCAGCAACCCTATCCACGCTGTCAGCCTTGAAATTACTATCCATGGTTGGTGAGATGATGAGCGTGTTTCGCGGGGCAAGTGCGCCGATCATTTCATGGAAATCAAAAGGTATTTGTTCAAGCCTTCCTTTGTAGGAAGCAAGCTTTGGCATGTACCGCGTTTGGCACCATCCTTTTTCCAATTCCCAGACATTGGGGTTGCCATTCATGTAATCGAGGTAGGAATCCAAACCACAACTGGAGACAATCACATTGATGCGATCATCAAAAACAGCGGTGTAGACCGAGTTGTGACCACCCAGGGACTGCCCGACAGCGCCAAAGTTTTTGTGTGCGAGGTAAGGCAGGGTTTCCAGATAATCCAGGCCCCGCATATTATCCCAGACCGCTTTTAAAGTGCCACTCTCCCACCCCAAGGCCTTGAGATCAGGTTGATACTGTGCTAGCAGGGGGTAACTGGGGGCAAGAGTGATATACCCGCGCTGGGCCAGTTCCATCGCATATCCACGATTGGTGACATTTCCTATGCCCACCACGGTCGCATGACCTATTTGGTTGTTGGTGCCATGCAGGCAAAGAACGGCGCTGGCTTTTCTTTTTCCTGAAAGCACATCCTTGGGAATGCAAAGATAAGCAGTCACCCGGGAATTGGGTTCGCTGGCATA
>SYCV01000011.1 GCA_005786805.1 Planctomycetia bacterium
ACTCTTTCCAAAAGTGATGGTTCCAGCACCAATAGCAGTAACAGATAAACCGCTACTTCCACCCGAGGCCAACTTGACTGCCCCTGCAAAATCAACACTTTTTCCGAAATTGCCCAGATTTATTTCTTGCGAAAAAACACCGCCATTGGCAGTGAATGCACTTAATGTGGAACTAATGTTTCCACTTGCAGAAAAAAATCCCAGAGGAACTGCATCCGTGCCAATCGCCCCACCAACAGTGATCACACCATTTGCAACAATAAACTCAAAATCATTACCCGCGGTGGCGGCAGTAACATTCCCAGTTATGCTGATCGCACCTGTTGATGTGACATCGATGATTGCATTTGAAGCATGGTTGACAAACAGGTTGCCATTAACGGTCGCACTGGCGCCGTTCAGCACATTTACAGCAGCGGCAATTTTGGTGGCTTTGTCCGCCGCTGTGGTGGATGTAAAACCACCCACATGGCTAGTTTGAACTTGATCCCCAAAGCTGATATCGCCCGCGGTGGAACCGGCGTTTACAGAGGTTGCAAATATTTTGCCAGTGACCCCAATGCCCCCCCCGCATTAAGATTTACTTCACCAGAATCCACCTGGTTTTTGCTTCCATTCAGGCTGATGGCCTGAGCGGAGGCATTGGTCGTGGCAACTTTCAAATAGCTTAAAGGGTAAATATTTGAGGGCGTTATAACCCTATATCCAATGTCATTGACCACCGTGAAAGTTCCCGAACCGGAATTGGCCTTCAGGCCGAAATTTCCTGTGGTTTGCTGGTCTCCATATACCCTGCCATTGAACAAAACATTGCCTGAGGTGGTGTTGATCTCCACATTGCCAGTCAGCATGGTATCACCTGTGAATGTGATATTGCCATTCGCGGTGGTCACATTCGCCGCTGTTTTTATTTCCTCCAGTGCGGTGATGGCGGCATTTCCCGTGGAGCTTGTTGAAATCGCACCATTCGCACGAATATCAACAAACACCGAAGTCAGGCTTGCGTTACCGCTACCCTTGGTCTTGATGGGCCCTTGCACGGTAAGCGTATCTTGGTCAATCGTAACCTGGGTTAGATCAATAGTCAGGGATTGGTTGGCAGCTCCAGGGGCAGAACTTAAATCGATGCCTGTCGCACCAATGGTTACATCATTTGTATTTCCAGAACCGGAATCACCCAAAACTTTAATACCAGCAAAACCAGTCAAGCCACCAGTTCCTGTGTTCACCAAAATGCTGCCACTGTTCACGGTCAAGCCGGTGCCACTTCCGGTGTTTGGGGAACTACCAAGAGTATTGATGGTGATGATGGAGCCATTAATGGAAGTGTTAAGGTCGGAAATATCTTCAGTACCAACCAATTGGATGACGACTTCATTGCTGCCATTCACGGAAATGGTTGCCGGGGTGATCCTATCTTCCAAACCAAGAAGCTCGAGCCTGCGGCTGATCGCCTTGGTTTGAATATTTTTTCTGACTCGACCAAAAAACAACTTGGAAAAAATAGTCATAATTAACCCTTCGTAGAATTAAAAGCCGGTATTGCAGGGAAGAAAAATTTTTAGTCCTGTGCGCCCCCTCAATAGTCCGGAAATACCATTTGTTTAATGATGCACCAAAAGCAACGCAGATTATGATACACACTCATTTTATCCAATCAAATAATTTTGACTATATAATGCATAACCCCTAAACTGTTAACAAATGTAAAATTTTATGATCTCCTTCGATTAAATTTAAGACTTCCTCTGCCCAGTAATCAGGCATCTATTTCCTCAAAAAACAATTCGATCATCATATTTAAAGGCTTTATGGCGGAAAAAGTTCATGGCATGCGCTTTGCATGTATTCATTTAGTGATTAAAAACCTTATTATCTGATATTAAGGAGCAAGCAATTTTAGTGGATTTTGCCAACAAAACGGACTTAACCTCCTCTGACATTCATGGCGGGGAATCCCCGAAGCCAAATAACTCCACATTCTCACATTCCGAACTTTTGGTTAAAACCCTTGGAGCATGCCGCATAGAGTCCCCGTTGGCGCCCATCCTGGCGAAGAGAAAAACCAGTTTTTACAATGTCGAGGAAAATGACCGGGTCTTGTTTGATGACACCGCGTCAGCCCTCTCCGGTCATCCGGTTGGCATGATACCCGGTTTCACTCCCGCCGGCCCGAGAAGAAAAATCTTCTTTGATCCATCAAAAACCCGCGCTGGGATAGTTACCTGCGGGGGACTATGCCCCGGGTTCAACGATGTGATTCGTGGTTTGGTGATGGAGCTTCATTTCCTTTATGGCATCAGAAAAATACATGGATTCTGCAATGGTTATCAAGGCTTCATACCTAAGTATGGAAGACCCGTCGTCGACCTAACACCCCAGAATGTGAGCCAGATCAACGAGCAGGGTGGAACTATCCTTGGCAGCTCGCGTGGCAGCCAGAGCCCCGTCGATATCGTTGATTGTCTCGAGCGCATGGGAATCAACCTCTTGTTTGTCATCGGGGGCGATGGAACCCTCCGGGGCGCCCATGGCATCCACGAGGAGATCGCAAAGAGGGACCTGAAGATTTCAATCGTTGGAATTCCAAAGACCATCGACAACGACATCTCATTCATCGACCAAAGCTTCGGGTTTCAAACCGCGTTTTCCGTTGCTTCCGAGGTAATTCGCGCCGCGCATGTCGAGGCCAAGGCCTCCCCCCATGGTGTAAGCCTTGTGAAGCTGATGGGCAGGCACAGCGGTTTCATCGCGTGCTATGCCGCCCTTGCCCATAACGATGCGAACTTCGTGATGATACCGGAGGTTCCCTATCCCCTGGATGGCAACAATGGTTTCCTGCCTTGGCTGGTGCAGCGTGTCCGCAATGCCGGGCATGCCGTGGTTGTGGTCGCGGAGGGTGCAGGCCAGGAATACCTGATAGAGTCAAGCACCGAAAAAGACGCATCGGGGAACACCCGGCTGGGAGACATAGGGCTATTGCTAAAAAACCGGATCAGCCAGGAATTCTCCATGAACGACCTGGAACTGAACCTCAAGTATTTTGACCCGAGTTACAGCATCAGGTCGGTCAAGGCAAATTCCTTTGACAGTGTCTATTGCCTGAGGCTTGCGCACAACGCGGTGCATGCCGCCATGGCGGGCTACACGGATGTGGTGGTGAGCAGGTGGCATGGAAGATTTGTGCTGGTCCCGATCCCCATGGCGGTGAAAAACCGCCATCAGGTTGACCCGTATGGCGATCTTTGGTTCAGTGTGCTGGAATCCACCGGGCAACCACCATGGTTTGGCGATGATGGCTCATGATTTCAACTGCAAGACCTAGGCAAGCCCCTCGAGTGAACCCGTGGCGCTGCTGAAACGATCTATCTCAACCCCGCCTTTTTTAAGCATCGAAGTGTAAAGATTGCAAAGTGGTTGCTGGTCCTGGCCCATCAGTGGGATTCTTTTCTCGGGGTTGAACTTCGAACCGGGTGCAGCGTTCAATTCCTGCTTGACCTCATCAAGGAAAGGGCGGTTGAAAGCGAGGTGCTGCCCGTGGCGGAAACCCCCGCCCGCCAAAATCGCTGGAAGGTTGTAAGTCCAGTGGGTGTTGCCATCGCGCAGGTTGCTGGTCATCAGCACCATGGTGGAATCCAGCAGGGAAGTACCACCCTCCTTGGAATTCTTTAGTTTCTCGAGCAGGCCGCCAAACGCCTGGATAAGCTCGAGTTCAACCTGCCTGCAAGCGGCGAGCTTTTTCGGCTCCTTTCCATGATGGGAAAGATCGTGGTGCATTCCAAATGTCATCAGGCTGATCGCGCGGGTTGAATCCGTCACCAACGCGAGATGGATCATGTCCACCATCAGTTGGAACTTCGCCTTTTGCTGCTGGTTGTCGTTGATATCCCGGGGTTCTGCTCCAACCGCCTTCGGCTTGGGCCGGTTCACCCACTCACGGGTCATCTTGAGCTGGCGCTCCACATCTCGGACCGATTCAAAATATTCCTCTATTCGCTGGCGATCAGCGGTGCCCAACTGGTTGTTCAGGCTCTTTGCCCGGTCCCTCACGAAATCCAACATGCTGCGCCCCTCGTCGATACGGCGCAGGTCGGCATCCATTTCCGCGGGGGTGGCGGCGAGGAAAAGCTTCTTGAAAACAGCCGATGGCCGGTCCATCGCTGGTATTGAAACCCCGTTCGCAGTCACGGAAAGTGACTGGCCCTGGGTGGTCAGGGTGAAGCTCTC
>SYCV01000096.1 GCA_005786805.1 Planctomycetia bacterium
AAAATTGAACTTGCAATTCCATTGGTGTTGAAAAATGGGGCTGTGACAACTGGTTGCAAATCGCTGGTGGAAGCGGCGTAATTGAACGATCTCTGCTCAAGTAGGAAGGCGGAACCCTCAAAACTGAACATGCGCTCGTCATCGAGGAAAAAGCCCGCATTCATCCTGATGCCTGAAAAAGGACCATAATCCATGCCGTTGCTGCTGTTGCCACCCGCCAACACCCTGGTGCCGGGTTGTCCAAGCGCGCCTGGCACGGCATCAGCAAGCGAGCCTGAGGTGATCATTGGGTTGGGCAGAGGGCCGTTTTTTATTCGCCAGTTCAAGTAATCCACACCCACCCAGAAACCTCCCATTTGATCAATCAGCACACATTTGGGGATGGGATCGGTGATGGAATCCAAAGGTTCTGGTGTTAGGAAAACCTGTTTGGGTAATGTTCCCGGAACTGGAACTTCAGCCTTGGGGGTGGAGGAGTTTTTATTTTCAGGTGTTTGTATGATTTCTTCTGCAAGGGCGAAGCCCACTATGCCTGCTGCAATGCCAAACCAAATTGGGAATCCTTTCCCCATGGTTGACTCCTTAGTCGCTAAATTTCAAAGGTGTGAATCTATTATCGCATATTAAGATTCGACTAAATAGGTGAGTGAAAAGCTGTTTTATTGCGATAGCTGGCATGAATTTGACAATTATGATGGGTTGTAATCCGTAAAGCTGGCACAATCGTACTTTGGCTTCCCCTAAAATCAGTAAAATAATGAGAGTGTTCTGATTTTTATGATTGTAGCCTTGCGCGTATTGGAACCCTCCTTGGTATGAATTATTCCATCAGCCAGCTTGAAACCTGGGACAAATCTTACAACTGGCATCCTTTTACACCCATGGCGGCCTATCTGGACGGCACGCCCATCATCATCTCCAAGGCCAGGGGCTTTTTTCTCGTGGACCAGCATGGCAAGGAATACATCGATGGGTTTTCCTCACTATGGTGCAATATTCATGGTCATCAGGTGCCCGAATTGGACAACGCACTTAATGAACAGTTGAGGAAAGTGGCGCACAGTACCTTCCTGGGACTTTCCAACGAACCCGCAACCATACTTGCAAAAAAACTTGTCGAACTTGCACCCGCCGGGTTAAACCGCGTTTTTTATTCTGACAGTGGTGCTACCGCTGTTGAAGTCGCTTTGAAAATGGCGTTTCAATACTGGCATCAATGTCCCAACCCGAAAAAAAGTAAAACCAAGTTCCTTGCCCTTGGAATGGCCTATCATGGCGACACGATGGGGGATGTCAGTATTGGCGACCTGGGGCGTTTCCATGATATTTTCAAGCCCTTGCTTTTTCCAACAATCAAGTCTCCCGCCCCATATTGTTATCGCTGCCCACTGCGATTAAAGCCGGAGAGCTGTGGCATGGCTTGTGCCTTGGAACTTGAAAAACTGGTGGAACTTCACGCGCATGAGTTGGTGGCGGTGGTTATCGAACCCTTGGTGCAGGGTGCTGCAGGCATGGTCACCGCCCCAAGGGGTTTTTTAAAGCGCGTCCGTGAAGTCACCAAAAAACATGATGTGCTCCTGATAGCCGATGAAGTGGCGGTGGGGTTTGGCAGAACCGGAACCCTATTCGCCTGTGAACAGGAACAAGTGGTGCCTGATTTTCTATGCCTGGCCAAAGGGATCACGGGTGGATACATGCCCCTTGCAGCCACCATGACCAACGACGAGATTTTCAATGCGTTTTTGAATGAGCCTGGCGGTGAGGATAAAACTTTCCAGCATGGGCATACCTACACTGCGAACCCTTTGGGGGCTGCGGTTGCGATCGCCAGCCTCGATCTTTTGATTCGTGAAAATGGTGTCCTGGCACAGGTCCGCGCGAAGGGTGAAAGAATGCAGAAGCATCTTGATCGATTAAGGGGATTTCCATTCGTGGGGGATATTCGAAGATCGGGCCTGATGATTGGCATTGAACTGGTGGCCAATCGTGAAACGCGCCAGCCATTTCCTGCCGGGGTCAACCCCGCCCATGCGATTTGCATGATGGCAGGCGGATACGGCCTCATGATCAGGCCTTTGGGAGATGTAGTGGTGGTGATGCCCCCTCCTGCAATCCCTGAAGAAATAGTGGATCGCATCGGGGAAGTGCTCTATAATTGCATGATGGATTTTTCTACTAAAATATCCGGCCAAGAGGGCTGAATGCCGATGGCTGGTTTTTTCATAACTGGGACTGACACAGGGGTTGGCAAAACCCGGTTCGCCTCAATTCTGGCTCATACCCTGGTTTCCAATGGTATCAATGTCAAGGTTTGCAAACCTGTCGCCACCGGTGGCCATCCCGGTGATAATGGTGATCTCCTGAGTGATGACACTTTGAAATTAAGCCTCGCATCGGGCGACAAGGATTTGCGTGCGATTACTCCCTGGTGTTTTTCCGCCCCTGCAAGCCCCGCATTGGCTTCGAAGTTGGAGGGATCTTTCCTTTCTCTTCAATCACTTGCTTCGCATGTTAAAAAAAGATGTGATGGGGCATTTGGAATAATCGAGGGTGCTGGGGGTTTACTGTGCCCCCTCACAGACACGGAAACAATCGCGGACCTTGCAGTGCGATTGGATTATCCTATTTTGATTGTTGCCCGCAGAAGTCTCGGTACATTGAACCATTTGCTGCTTACACTTGAGGTTGCAAGGCAGTATGGGTTGGTGGTGGCCGGGGTGATCATGTCGGAAACAGAGCCCGTGGTTGATGTGGCTGCGGTCCACAACCCGGTTGAATTCGCAATAAGGTCAGCAACCCCTCTGCTGGCGGTGTTGCCTTTTGAAAAAGTTGGAGATAAGGCTGGAAAAGAAGTTGTTGGAAAGGTTGATTGGCTGGAATTATCATTAGGTAAAAGTCCAGCAGTTACTTCCGCAAAAATCTGCTTGAACAATTACGAGGAAGCAAAAGGGTAATCATGAGCATTTATCATTTCAAATGTGTGTCTTGCACCAAACTTATGGGTATTACCGAGGATTTTCTGGGCAAACAGATGCGCTGCCCCCATTGCCAGACCATTCAAATGGTGCCGCTACTCAATACTTCAGCAAACCCCGCGGAAACCCCCGCCCCTGAGTCCCAACCCGCCCCCGGCATGGAAAAAGAACCCGATACCATTGAGAAGAAATTTGATTACCACGCATCTGAAACATCCGCTTCCGATTCGCCAAATTCCGGGATCGAATTCGGATCTTCCGCAGGTGTGATAAATGCTTCTGAGACTCCTGTGGAAGATTCGCCGCATGTCGCCCCATCATTTTTTGAATCCCAAGGTGCTTCTTCGGAAACTGGAAGCATGGATAACGGATCAACCGTCCAGCAGGAAGTTGGTTCGGCACCGGCGCCATGGGATAACGCCCCTTCCATCACAGGGGAAGAAGCCCGCAAACGGCCTGTCGGATCCAAATCGATGGCGATGCCAATCGTATTTTTCTCATTGTTATCTTACAGCGTGCTTGCGACCGCCATACTGATACTTGTGTTGGTTCGCATCAAAAACGCCGGCCCCATGCACCCATTGGAATATATTCCAGATGTGGATGGTGATAATCCCGGTGCCAAGCGAACCAAGATCAGGTTCAATAATGACAAGGAGCGCACCCAGGAAATTGTGCCGCCCCATTTGCGCACAAAAATAGGTGTGGCCATGCGGATTGGTGAACTTGAAGTCACCCCGCTGGCTGTTGAAAAAACCACAGTTTCAGTTTTAGTCTCTGGATTTTCCAAGCCTGAGCCATGCAAGGAAGAATCTTTGGTTCTCAGGTTGAAATTGAAAAATGTCTCCCAAGACCAGACTTTTTCCCCATTGGATTATTATTTTAATCGCAAATGGAAGGAGCAATCCCGCAATAATTATCCTCCCCCGTTCACATTGGTGCAGTTTGGCACCGAAAGGCCTGAGAAATCTTTTTTTGGAGGCCCTGCAAACTGGTTGCCTTTGGCACTCGCAGGATCCAAGAATTCCAGGGCGACCCGCGAAACCGTGGAGGGCGAGAATCTTGATAAAATCCTCGAGCCTGGCGATGAAATGACGGCCTTTTTATGCACCGATGGGGATGACCCCAAGACACAGGCAATTTTTAACCATCAAGGACCCATGCTTTGGAGGGTGCAGGTGCGCAGGGGCTTGGTTCCTGTCGGGGCCAAGGAAATTCCCGCTTCTGCCGTGGTTGGTGTTGAATTTAATGCCTCGGATATAAAGCAAATACCAGCGGCAGGATAATCGGGTGTACCTTCATCCAGCTTCTATTAAGTATGTTATTCATATAAATATTATCCTTATTGATATCGTTATACTAAAATTTACTAATTATTTGATTTAAGTATTGCTATTTTTATCAACCAATAATAGTAATATATATTATGCTGAATGATTTTCGCTCGATCATTTTGGCTGGTAATAAATTTTATTACTTAGTCTTTTTTCAGCATAAGACCTTAAAACGCTGGTTTTTATTGTAATCAGTGGGCCCTGAGAGGTGTTTGATCTGCTTGATTGTCAAGCGGACTATTGTTTTTTTAATGTGGAGGTAGGCCCTTAAGAGGTCTTAATTTTTCATGAAGTTGACTCGTGCATCCAGTTACGCCCTTCACGCCCTTGCTTACATGGCTACTCAGAAATCTGACAAGCCGGTTCCCTCGCATCTCATCGCCCAGGACCGGGGAATTCCAGAGCGTTTCTTGCTCAAAGTGCTGAAACCTTTGGTTTCCACCAGGGTTCTTAATTCCATCAAAGGCCCCAATGGTGGCTACAAGCTTATGAAGGATCCTTTCAAAGTTTCCTTGTTGCACATCATTGAAGCGGTTGACGGCCCCATCCGTGGTGTTGCACCGTTCGCGGAAGATGTGGGTGGCCCCTTGAATAACAAGCTCGAAACCATTTGCAAAACCGCTTCCGAGGCTCTTCGAAAAAGCCTTGAAAAGGTTTCCCTTGGTGAACTTGCCGGGGCTCGTAGAGGCCGATAAGGGCCCAAACAACGGCTCTTATTTGCCGTTTTTTCAGGTTTTATGTTTCATCTTTGAAGTGGGGCTGCCTTTAACAGGACGGCCCCTCTTTTCTTTTGGGCCCCAACATCATAAAGCCATAATTATGGCATTGCGCGTTTCAAATATCAGGCTTGCGGTTGAAGATCCGGAAATCACACTTCCAGAGAGGCTTGCCCGTTCCCTTGGCATTCAACCCTCCGATATCCAGCGCTGGCGAATCCTGCGTAAAAGTCTGGATGCCCGTGACAGGCAAATCCAGTTTGTTTACAGTGCTGAAGTCCAGCTGCAGGATGAACTTAAAATCCTGCAAAACAAGCCCAGGTTTCAATCCATCAGCGTCGAGGCATATTCTGAAATTCCCTTTGTGATGCCCCCCTCCGGGGACATCCCCATCCTATGCAGGCCCGTGGTTATCGGTTCTGGCCCGGGTGGGCTAGCCGCGGCTTATTTTCTTGCTGAGCATGGCTATCGGCCGATCCTTCTGGAAAGGGGTAGGCCGGTGCGGGATCGCATCCGTGATGTTAAAGATTTTGACGATGGGGGCGAGTTCAATCCTGAGAGTAATTATCTTTTTGGAGAGGGCGGGGCTGGCACATTCAGTGATGGGAAATTGACTTATCGGGGATCCGGGCCAGATGTCACCCGGATTCTCCAGATGTTTGCGGAAAATAAGGGCAAACCCTCTGTCTTGTATGATTTCAGGCCGCATCTTGGTAGCAACAGATTGCCCGCGGTGGTTAAATCCATCCGAAGGAAAATTGAAGCCATGGGTGGTGAGGTTCGGTTTTCATGCAAGGCTGAAGACCTTGATATTCAGGATGGGCAGATCCGGGGGGTTCATACTTCAGGCGGTCATATTCCCGCCAATGTGGTGATACTTGCGATTGGTCATAGTGCCCGGGATACCTATAACGCCCTGCATGCGCGGGGTGTTTTGATGGAGCAAAAACCTTTTCAGATGGGTGTGCGCATCGAGCAACCCCAGGAAATTGTCAACCGTGTGAAGTATGGGCAGTCGGGGTTGGAGAATGTGATCGGTGCCGCGGATTACAGCCTGGTTGCAAACGGGAAATATGATTTGTTTACCTTTTGCATGTGTGCTGGTGGTTACATCATGCCCAGCGTTTCAGAACCGGGGGCTTTTTGCACCAACGGTATGAGCCTTTCCAAGCATGATTCCCCCTACGCCAACAGCGGCTTGGTCATCACCATCAATCCCGCGGAGTTTGGTAGTTCCCATCCCCTTGCTGGAATTCATTTCCAGGAAAAGTACGAAAAGCTGGCTTATGAGGTTGGTAAAAGGGAATATCGATGCCCCATTCAAGGAGCGAGGGATTTTCTGGGAGGAAGGGTTTCACCCGCGGCACCTCCCTCGAGTTATCCAAGAGGCACGATCTCGACAAATCTGGAAGCCATTTTGCCCTCACAGGTTATCGAGGCCCTGCACCATGGCCTGCCCATCATGGACAGGAAATGGCAGGGAAGATTTTTGAAGGAAGCCAGCCTTGTGGGCCCGGAATCTCGGGGTAGTGCCCCGGTTCGTGTGGTTCGTGACCCGGCATCCAGGCAAAGCCCCTCAGCAATCGGACTTTTTCCGGTTGGCGAGGGCGCGGGCTACGCCGGTGGTATTGTCAGTGCCGCACTTGATGGGCTTCGAAGTGCGATGAGCATTATTTCCACCTACGCTCCCGTTTCCTAGTTGCTGGTTATGCAACTCCCGCCAATGCGGATACCAAAGGTGCATCCAAGGCAGGCATGGCTTTTACCGCATCCAGGGGGTGCCAAAGGCATTGGCCGTTCCTTGCCCTTTCCATCAGAACACGAATCTTATCCTCGGTTCCCGGCATGGCGGAGGTTGGCTCGCTGGAGAGTGGCGGAATGAGGACATCAATCCCAGAGCCTTTGCGGGCGAATTTGCTGGTGGATGGAAACAACGCCCTGACCTCGGGTTTGTAGTAACAGGAATAGCAAAGGCCACGGGGACGGTTGGAACGAACTTTGTTGCAGCTTCGACATAACATGATCAAGGTCTCCTATTAAGGGGTTAAATGATTTAGTTGCTACTTGAAGGTATTCGCTGTTGAGCGGATTGTTTTTCACGGATTCGGGATGCTGTTTTTCTTTTTCGTAACTCCAGGTGGGTTTCCTGGAGCAGATTCTTGCGCATCAGATCCCGTGGGGTTTTGTCAAACCAACTAAGGAAAAGGATTGCGGCATCCATCTGTCCAAGTTTCTGGGCCGCGGCTTGCATCAGCCTTTCGTGGAATTCCGAGACTTCAAATACTGAGAAAAGTCCCTCTCCTTCGCGGCCCATATATCCAAGTAATCCGACAGCGGCAGCAGGCAGGTCCCAGAATCCCGGCATGGGCCTTGGAAAAACCACGCAGCCCTGCACCAAGGCTGGATCATCCTGCTTCAAACCATTCTGCAGGGCGACCAAGGAATCGTTTGAAAGCAGTGGGGCAAAGCCTTTTCGGAAAATCAAGCGCCAAGGTTCCATTGTTCTATCCTCCAACTTGCACTTTTGAATTTTTAAAGCTGTTAAACACCTCATATAGGTATAGTGTAATTTAGTACACTAATTGTTCAAGCGAATCGAATCTGTTCTCATGTAAAAATGTTTAAAATTGGTGTTTAATTAGACATTATTAAAATTGTTTATGAATTAATAATATACATTAATATACATTTTTAAGGGGCTTTTCCTTTTCACTGATCTTTTGGATACACATTTCAATGCGCATGTGCATTTGTTCTCCGGTAATATCTGGAAAGGGTTTTTTTGAATGATGGTAATGGGGTTTTTCATGAGCAAATATTTACCCGCATTTTTATCATTGATGATTTTAGCCTTCCCTCTTTTCGCCAGTGAGGTCACAGAGGCCAAAGCGATTCGGATTCAGGTGGATAAGGTTGACCGGGAGGCACTGGTTTTTCTGCCAAATGAATCAAAGTCCAAAGCGCCGGTGGTTTTTGTTTTTCATGGCCACGGGGGCACCGCGAAGAATGCCTCTAAAACTTTTGCAATTCAAAAGCATTGGCCTGCTGCCATCGTGGTGTACATGCAAGGCTTGAACACTCCGGGAAAATTGACGGACCCCGAAGGGAAAAAAACAGGATGGCAGCATAAAACTGGAGAGCAGGGGGACAGGGACCTTAAATTTTTTGATGGATTGCTTAACCATCTGAAAAAGGAATATAAGGTTGATGAGAATAGAATTTACTGTACCGGGCATTCCAATGGAGGTGGGTTCACCTACACCCTATGGCAAAACCGGGGAGACATTTTTGCCGCCTTGGCCCCTTGTGCGAGCTTTGCTTTGAATTTTGATGCGATGCCCAAGCCATGCATTCATTTCGCGGGGGAAAAAGATCCGCTTGTGAAATTGGAATGGCAGCAAAAAACAATGGATCGAGTCAAGAAAATCAATGGGTGTGATTCCAATGGCAAGGAATGGGCGAAGTATTGCACCCTTTTTTCATCTTCAAAAAACACACCTTTGGTGGAATGCATCCATCCCGGAACCCATCAATTCCCGGATATAGCACCAGGGCTGATGGTGAAGTTTTTTCAATCGCACACAAGGCCCTGATCTAAAAACCAGACTTAAAGATCAATCGATATGAGGCAGGAATCCCCGATGAACCTGCCCGCCGCGCACGATGAAAAATCGCACGGGTTGCAGGGTGGGCAGCTCGGGATGATTTAGGACAAATGAAATATTATCAATGCTGATCATTTCCCATTGATGCAGCCCCACAAGGATATCGCCTTTTTGAAAACCCGCCCTTGCAGCCACACTTTCAGGCCTTATTTCAGTTATCAATAAACCGCCATGAAGCTGGTTGTTCGCCTTGGCGACCGCATCGGAGCCAATCGGTTGCACCTTGAGGCCTATCCTGCGCCAGACCAGCTCGGTGACTGGAATCACAGGCTTTCCCGGTTCGAGTGTGACTTCCACTTTTTGTTCCGAGCCATCCCTGCGGAAATGAAAAACAACCTTGTCTCCAGGGGATTTATCAAGCAATGCGCGCTCAACATCCAGGCTGGATTTCACTTGGAAATCCTCAATCGCAAGGATTTCATCACCTTTGTTTATTCCTGCGCGGCTGCCCGGGCTGCCACCTTCGACCGCGTCGACCATTGCCACCCTGCGGATACCATCGTTCATCTCTAGCTTCACTTCGTTGCGAAGGCCAACGCCATGCTTTACGGCCCCGCGCTTGCTGCTGATTAATTCAGCGGATACCCGCAGCATCGTGTCAACGGGAATGGCAAATCCGATGCCCTGGGCCCCGGCACGGATGGCGACATTCACACCGATTAGCTCGCCATGGATGTTTACCAGCGGGCCGCCACTGTTACCGGGATTTATGCTCGCATCGGTTTGAATCAGGCCCTTGTATGAGATTTCCTTGTTGAGGTTCACATCCCTGCGGGTCGCGCTTACGACCCCCACTGTGACCGTGTGTTCGTAGCCGTATGCATTGCCGATGGCGACCACGGTTTCCCCCACCATCAGGTCGGACGCGGTCCCTACCGTGATGACAGGAAGTGGTTTTTTTGAATCAATCTTCAAAAGCGCCAGGTCATGTTCGGGATCGCGTGCAACAACCTGCGCGGGGAACTGTGTGTTGTCCGAAAGCCGCACTTTCAAGATGGAAACATCCTCGATCACATGGTTGTTGGTGATGATGTATCCGCGTGCATCAATGATGATCCCGGTGCCCATGCCGCTGATGTTGCTCTTGGTGGAGCCAATCATGGAAAAGTCATCATTGCCTGCGGGCTTTTCGCTTTGGATGTTGACCACAGCGCCCCGGACTTTTCGAACCACATCGGTGATGGGAGTTTGCCTGAGATTCCAATAACGGTTGGCGGGTTGCGCTGCAAAAGGCGCGGGTGCCTGGGTTGATGCAATCGGCATTGTTTCAGCATTCAATCCCGCCCCACCAACCAGTGAGGATGTCAAAACAGATGCGAAAAACAATGATCGGATTTTAATCATGGGTTGTCTCTTTTGAAGCATCATCAACCCTGTCTTCCCAGGGGATTTTCCTAATACCCGAGGGTGGAAGTAGCGATGCTTACAAGAGATAACTTCGGAACAACCAATACGCACCCTGCAATGTCAATCGGTTGAAATCCCCATAACGCCCGGGGGATGGTTGCGAAGAGTATGGTGAAGATCAATTTGCCAGAAAGATTGGTGTTGATGGATTTGCCTTGATTTCATGTTGGATCAAATAAAGTGACTGTTGGATCAAAAAAACTTCTATATTTTGGACTTTGATTAAAGTTCCTCGTCGGCCCTTTTAAATCAAAGAACCAGCATTCCATGATCATCATCATGTTCAAATACTTTTGTAATGCCTGAATATTTCGCACTGAGTGCTTATTTTTTGACTTTTTCAAGCAGGCCCATGAGGGTGCTGGTGATCTTCACTGAGGCTTCTGTCTCCAGATAGCTTGACCTGGCTCTCCAGGTCTCATAGCCGCCAAGTTTATGATGTTCCGGGGTTGGTAAATAGCCGTTGTATCCATTTGCGAGGCTGATGGTGAATGTGGGCTTGAGAGGGCTTTTTCTTTTGATTTCCAATCCTATGTCGGTGAAGACTTCGCATGGGATGGCGCAGATTCCCAGTTCTCCTATGCGCATCACCTGGATGATCGCTGGAACCTGGGGAGGAAACTTGGATAACAGCACTGTTTCCCGGGCGTAGATTTCGGGCATGGTGTCCAAGACAGTCTTGTTGGCCTTGGTCAGTATATCCGTCGCCCGCTCCAGGTCAGCCTTGGAGGGAAGCCTCACGCCAAGCGGAATTTCCTTTTGTTCGGATGCCAGGGAAACATGATTTTTATACTTGATGTTACCAAGGGCCTTATGTGCGGCTTTTGCGACACTGCTGGCAACCACGCGGATTTGCTCGCCAGGCTCCCGCCTGCCCGGTGGCATGCCCGCGAAATTTACATTGTTGACATCGCCGCTGGTTCCATTGCTCATGATTCCCACAAATGAGCGATCCGCATCAAGAAGAATACCAATCTGTTCGGCGAATGCCCCAAAGTAATCAGCGCTGATGGCGGGGTATCCACCCACATAATGAAGGCTGTAATTTGCAAGCAAGGCTATGTGCTTGCCTTCCTTGGTTTTCAGGGAAAGAATTGAAACCTCTGGATCAGTAGGTCCTGCGGATTTTTCAACCCGCGCATTCTGGTAGCCGGGGTTCATGATCACCTTGTCACTTGTTTCACCAAATGGGTTCGTATTCATCATGCCCGGCTTTATGAACCATCTGCGGTTGAAAACCTGGGTGGGATCGGAGCCGACCCCCCAGCCGATTTGCGCGGGCACCATTCTATTGTGGGCTTCAATTATACCGAGAGAGATTTTTTTCGAGAGGAATGCAGGGTAATCCTTCTCAGGTTCACTCTGAAAAACCCCGGTCGAGGTTGGTGCCGAGTGAGTGTGGGTCGCGGAACAGAGAATATTTGTCGCGGGGATCCCGATTTTTTCAGCAACAGTTTTTTTAGCGGCATCAAAAACCTCGCGCGGGATCATGCAGGAATCACACACCACCAATGCAAGCTTTGTAATGCCATCATCCAGGACAATGCATCGGGCATGAATGCGGTCATGCACCATGGTGGCTTTTCCATCCTTCATGTTTCCGTTGATGGAAATGGGAAGATCCTCTGGTGAGATATCCTGGGCGAACGCACCAGCTTTAAAAACCCCGGTTTGCGCAGAAGCCAGAGTTGAAGCAATAAAAAGTGCCACCAGGGATAAGAAAAGATTTTTCATTTTAAGTCATCCTGGATCAGTTTCGGGTTGGCCGGGTTTCAAACTGTTTGTAACCTAATCCCGTTAATATGACTCTAAACTTGTTCCATTGCAATTAAAACCGGGGATTCCCCGATTCCAATGTGAAGTGATAAAGCTTTACATTTTGTCCATATGGCCGTAATATCAGGCTGCATATTCTTGAGTTGAAGGGTTCTATCAATGTCAAAATCAAAAATTGTAAAGCCTGCATTCACCCTGATTGAACTTCTTGTCGTTATCGCAATCATAGCGATATTGATTGGTTTGCTCCTGCCCGCGGTGCAAAAGGTGAGGGAAGCTGCTAGTCG
>SYCV01000012.1 GCA_005786805.1 Planctomycetia bacterium
CGTGCCATCCTTGTGGAATTGTTCACAGGAACGGAATGTCCTCCCTGTGTGGCGGCAGACATGGCGTTTGATGCCTTGCCCAAGGCGTTCAAGTCCAGTGAGGTGGTGGTCCTGCAATATCATCTGCATATCCCCGGCCCCGACCCGTTGACCAATCCTGAAACCGAAACCCGCGCCAAGTATTACGGAAGGCAGATCGAAGGGACCCCCGCGATTTTCTTCAATGGAAAAACCGCAGCGGGCGGTGGTGGCCCCAGGGATGCCGCGATGGAAAAGTTCAAGGAATACAAGGCGGTGGTGGAACCATTGCTTGAAAAAGCCGCGGGTGCGACCCTGCTGGCCAGCGCCAAGAAGACAGGCGAGGATGTGACCATTTCCGCGGAGGTCAAGGATCTTTCCGAAGTTGGAAACAACATTCGACTGAACATGGTGTTGGTAGAAAAGGAAGTTCGCTACCAGGGAGGCAACAAGCAGAAGAAACACCATCATGTGGTGCGCTCATTCCCCGCTGGGGTTGAAGGTATTCCCATGATGGAAAAGAATGGGAAAAAAGAGGCCAAGGTGAATCTGGAAGAGTTGCGGAAAAAGTGGTCCGCCTATCTTGACCAGATTGCCAAGGAAGAGCCTTTTTCTGGTAAGGGAAGGCCTTTGAATTTCACAGATTTGCTCGCTGTGGTATTTATCCAGAACATGGCGACGGGTGAAATCCTTCAATCTACCCAAGTTCCTGTAAATTAATTTTTTCTTGCACAAGGCTGACATAATCGGCCTTGTGCTTTCTGCTTATCCTTGCCAATATCCCCCTTGCTGAAACCGGAGGAATCATTCCTCTGGCTTTCTGCGTTTTCAACTGGAGGATGGGCATGGGTCTGGCGTTTCTGCGTTGGTTCATCATCGGTGCGATGCTTTGCGCAGTGGTTGTTTTTCCAGTATTGCACCACCGCAATGTCTGGAATCATGGAAGAAGACTGCGGGTCGTGGAACCGGGCAAAATGTATCGCAGCGGCCAACTCACGGTCGCGGGCTTCAAGGATGCGGTTGAACATTACAAGTTAAAATCCATTGTCAATCTCCAGGATGATTATCCGGACCCCGATGTTTACAAGACATTCTGGGATCGCTCAACGATAACCGAGAAAAAAGTATGCGAGGACCTTGGGGTTAAATATCTTTTCATCAGCCCCGACCTGAGGCCCAGGCCCGAGGTTCCATTCAAACGCCCCAGGGCTGTCGAGGACTTCCTTAAGATTTGCGATGACCCATCCAACTATCCCATGGTCATCCATTGCAGGGCTGGATTGCATCGAACCGGCGTGCTGGCTGCAATCTACCGGATGGAATACAACCATTGGACAGTCAATGAGGCATTCAGTGAGATGAGGGATCACGGCTTTGGTGATTTCGCCTGCACCAACGCCAATGATTATGTGATCCAGTATGTGCTTAATTACAAGCCGGGGATCCGCATACCCCTGGCAGCGGTCGAGAAGGAACCCCGCATTGCAGGGGTTGGTTCCAAGTAATTTCCTAACCAGCAAGGGATGCGGGGGATTATGTTCACCCTGATAGATCGACAATTAATCATCAGTTACTTCAAGGCATATTTCATATGCCTGGTGAGTCTTTTAAGCCTTTATGTGGTGGTGGATCTTTTCACCAACCTCGATGATTTTTCAAGCAAGCAAAAGGATTTCCTGAGCACCCTGCGCGACATAGGAATGTATTACAGTTTCAAGCTCACCCAGATCTTTGACCAGTTGTGTGAATACATCGTGCTGCTTTCCGCGATGTTCACCATCGCCTGGATGCAAAGGCAAAATGAACTGGTGCCCCTGCTTTCCGCAGGTATCTCCATTCGAAGAATTGCGACGCCCGTCCTTTTCAGCGCCTTTGTCATGCTCAGCCTGGCGGTCATCAACCAGGAATTGATCATCCCCCGTGTCGGGCACCGGCTATTGAATGACAAGGACGACCCGGTTGGTGAAAAAGAGGTCGGGGTACGCGGCGCATATGAGCCCAATGGAATCCATATTGAAGGTGAAAAAGCAAGGCGCAATGAACGGATGATACTCGATTTTCGCTGCACCATTCCGGAATCTGTGGCGGGGAACCTGCTTCACCTTACCGCCAAGCAGGCGGTGTTCATACCCCCACCAGAGGGCCAGCGTGGAGGGAAATGGGAACTAACCGCCACTAAACCCGCCGAGGTCGAGGGACTTGACAAAGGCAATGGCGTGCTTGAGCAGATAGACACAGGGCGATATATCCTTCATGTGCGTGAAATCGATTTCGACCATATCACCAGAAACCCAAATTGGTTCAGGCTGGCATCCACCACAAGAATCCACCACGAATTGCTTAAACCCGAGGGAAACCGGTTGGTTTCCGTCGCGGTGCTATTCCACATCAGGCTTACCCGGCCAATTCTCGGGATGGTCCTTGTGATGCTCGGACTTTCAGTGATTTTACGCGACCAGAACCGAAATGTGATCCTCAGCGCGGGATCCTGCCTGGTGCTTTGCGGAATCTTTTTTGCAACTTGTTATCTATTCAAAATGCTGGGCGACTCCGATTTTATAGCACCAGCTTTAGCCGCCTGGATGCCCATCGTGGGGTTTGGCCCATTATGCCTCGTGATGTTTGACGCGGTGCATACTTGATGTGTATTTCCGGATGACATTTTTCATCCCCTCCACCGGGGATATGAATTAAGCGACCTGATAACAGGCTTAATTTTGATGACTCTCGTCTCTTTTGCTTCTTTTTCAAAAGTTTTCATAGTAAACTTGTAGTCAGGAGATTATTCGCCTTTTCTCCGAAATAAAGCGGTAACAGGATTTGAATCCATGTTTTTCCCTCGCATGAATGTATTGTTTGCAATAATTTTTTTTCCATTGATAAGTAATGGGACATCCATTGCCGCCCCGCTTCCACCCCAAAATTTCCTGGACCAACATTGCGTGAAGTGCCATTCCGGGGAGAAAGCCAGGGGAGATTTTCGTGTTTCAGACCTCAGCCAGGATTTCAGCAATAAAAAAAACAGGGTTCTCTGGGAAAAAGTTCATCAACAAGTCACCACGGGGGAGATGCCTCCGAAAACCAAACCTCGCCCAACAACCAAGGAAATTCAAACCCTGACTGATTGGGTCGCAGCACAAAGCTCTGATTTTTACTCCAAGGAAGGCCGGGTGGTGCTGCGAAGGCTGAACCGTGTGGAATATGAGAACACGGTGCGTGATTTGTTTTCAGTTAATGTCTCGGTGAAGGAAATGCTCCCTGAGGATGCGAATTCCCAAGGGTTCGACAATGTGGGTGCCGCGCTTAATATTTCCCCCGTGCTGATGGAGCGCTATCTCGAAGCCGCGGATACGGTCATTAATGCAGCCCTGCTTCCCGTGCACAAGCTGGAAAGCAAAACGGAACGATTCGATTTGTACGATTCCCTTCCCTCCTGGTTTTTAGCGGGAGTGTACAAGAGGGATGATGGCGTGGTGCTTTTTCGCAGCAGTGGAGACTCCGCGACCGACCTGAGAAAATTCAAGGCTCCCGCGCCCGGGCGCTACCGTTTTCGAATTTCCGCTTCAGCCCATAATTCCGAGACCCCGCTTCCAATGGCGGTAATCCTCGGCAATTTCGTGGTTTCAGGCAACATCACCAGGCATCTGGGATATTTCAACGCGCACCCCGGCGAACCAAGGGTGATTGAAATCGAGGAACGCCTTGCCGCAAAAAATGACACGATCAAGATAACCCCGGTTTCCCTGCCTTTTGTCTATCTCAAACATGAAACCATGCCCAACTATCCCGGACCGGGGCTTAAAATCCACTGGGTGGAAGTGGAAGGCCCCCTGCCCGAACCCTGGCCAACCGAGAGCCACCGAAAAGTTTTTGGGGATGTAGATCCCAAGGCAGGCACGCTTGCCGACGCTGAAAAGCTGCTTCGCAATCTTTTACCCCGTGCCTTCAGAAGGCCGGTCGATGATGAGGAATTAAAACCCTTTGTCTCGCTGGTATCAAAGGGCCTTGGGATGGGATTATCTTTTGAAGCCGCATTGCGGACTGGTTACAAGGCAGTGCTTTCGTCCCCAAAATTCCTGTTCCTTCGGGAACCCGCTGGGAAACTTTCTGACCATGCAATCGCTTCCAGGCTTTCCTATTTTCTCTGGAGCACGATGCCCGATGACATCCTCATCGGACTTGCAAACAATGGAAAACTGCATGATCCCGATGTGCTTCATTCCCAGGTTGAACGAATGCTCAAGCATCCCAAAGCCAGGGCATTCACCGAGAACTTCACCGGCCAGTGGCTCGGGCTTCGAGAAATCAACGCGACCACCCCCGACAAAAGCCTTTACCCCGAATTCGAGGAATTCCTGCAATGGTCCTCGCTGCGGGAAACCCACCTTTTCTTTGACGAGATCCTCAGGGAAAACCTGGGTGCGCGCAATTTCATCGACTCTGATTTTGCGATGCTCAACGGCAGGCTTGCAAGGCATTACAATATCCCGGATGTGCATGGCGTGGAATTCCGCAAGGTTGCACTTAAGCCGGAATACCACCGGGGTGGCGTCATCACGCACGCCAGCGTTCTAAAAGTGACCGCCAACGGCACAAACACCTCGCCAGTGGTCCGGGGTGTCTGGATGCTCGACCGTATCATGGGAAAACCAGTGCCTCCCCCGCCCCCCAATGTGCCTGCAATCGAGCCGGATATCCGTGGTGCTGTCACCATTCGTGAACAATTGGCCAAGCACCGCCAGACCGAGAACTGCGCCTCATGCCATACCCGGATCGACCCGCCCGGGTTTGCCCTCGAAAATTATGATGTCATCGGGGGATGGAGGGAAAAATACCGTGTCGTGGTTAGCGACCGCAAGTTCGCAGTGAACAACCGATTTGGCCCGCTGGCAAAATATCTTGCCGCATACCAATACGGGCTGGGCCTGCCTGTCGACTCAGGTGACACCTTCCCTGATGGCAGCAAATTCAAGAACATCGAGGAATTCAAAAAGATACTCCTTTCCGATCCCGAGCAGATCGCCCGCTCCATCACGGAAAAACTCATCGTTTATTCCAGCGGCCATCCTGTTGGTTTCAATGATCAAAAAACCATCAATGCCATCCTTACGGATGCGAAAAAATCTGACTTCGGACTCAGAACCCTGGTGCATGCGGTTGTCGCGAGTGATATTTTCCTTAACAAGTGAAGGTTACCATGAACAATAATCCAACCATTTCAAGGCGAAACTTCCTAAGGGGCGCGGGAGTCACCCTCACCCTTCCCCTGCTTGATTCCATGCTGCCAGCGCGCGCGCAATCCCCTCAAAAACCACTGCGCCGCTTGATCTGCATCAACACCTCCCTTGGCCTGCATACTCCCAATTTATTTCCATCAAAGGCGGGAAAAGATTATGAAATGACCCCCTACCTGGAACCCATCAAGGAATTCCGCGATGAATACACCGTGTTTTCAGGGCTTTCGCATCCCGATGTGGATGGTGGGCATCCCGCTGAAATGTGCTACCTGACAGCGGCGCCCCACCCACGCGCTGATAATTTCAAAAACTCCATCTCACTCGACCAATACGCCATCGAAAAACTGGTTCCCGACACTCGTATAGGTGCCCTGGTTTTGTCCTCACATTCCAGCAGGGGACTTTCCTACACCCGGAGCGGTGTGCCCATCCCATCGGAATCCAAGGCATCCCGGGTATTCCGCGAGATGTTCGTCAATGGCACCCCCACCGAGGTGAAGAATCAGGTTCAAAGATTGCAACAGGGCGAAAGCATCATGGACACCGTGCTTGAGGAGGCAAAAAGATTCCAAAAGGGACTGGGCAAGCAGGACCAAGAAAAGCTTGAGGAATATTTTTCCGCGGTTCGTGAGGTTGAAAACCGGATGGTCAAGGCCCAGGAGTGGTCGAAAAAACCAAAGCCGAAAGTTGACGCCAAGCCCCCCGTCGATGTCACCAACTCACTTGAGGTGATAGCGAGTGTCCGCCTGATGATCGACATGATGCAGCTTGCCTTGCAGACGGATTCCACCCGCTTCATCACCTTCGCACTGCATGGCCTTAACGCGGTGCCAATCATACCGGGTGTGACCCAGGATTGGCACAATCTATCCCATCATGGGCAGGATCCCGCGAAACTCGCTGAACTGCGCATCGTGGAAATCCAGCAAATGAAACTCTTGGGAGAGTTGCTTTCCAAGTTGAAAGAAACCAAGGAACAAGCGGGCAATCTCCTTGACCGAACCACGATTTTATTTGGCAGCAACCTGGGCAACGCAAGCAGTCACGACAACAAGAACATGCCAATCATCGTGGCGGGTGGCGGTTTCAAGCATGGCCAGCATCTGGCCTTTGATCCGAAAAAGAATCCCCCGCTCTGCAATCTTTTTGTCTCAATGCTGCAAAGGCTGGGAGTGGAGGCGGACAAATTTGGCAGCGGCACCGGCACGCTTGCCGGCTTTGAATTGAAAAACACCTAGGAACCTACCCTCTCCGCATTGGGTCAAAACATGAATTGCCTCAGGGCTGATGACTCCCATAAAAAGACATGGGCCGCCTGGTTCCTTGAGCCAATAGAGCAGGCGAACGCCCAGCAGCAGTCAGGTGACCCCGCTAAAAACACAAAGGCGTGGTGTGGCCTGGTCGGCGCAGTGGGTTGCCTGCTATTTCTAAGGTTTTTCTTCCTGCAAAATGAACAATACCGGCTGGTGCTGATCCTTGAATTTCTCCAGCTTCATTCCCCTGCGGAACAACTTTCAGTTTTCATTTCAGACCCGTTGGGCAGGCTTACAACCTGGGCCGCGGGTTGTGTGCTTTGTTACTTTTTCATCCCTGCGATGATGATTCGTTTTTTATTCAAGGAAAAACTTGGCAGCCATGGGTTCAGGCTTGCAAGCTTTTCCGATACCCTGATGTTTGTCCTTCCATCCCTGTTTTTCATGGCGCCGCTTGTTTTTCTCGCTTCCACACAGCCGCATTTTCTTAATGTCTACCCTTTTTATGATCCCCCGCCCGGTGGCGGAATAGGCATGGACTTCCTAATCTGGGAATTGATGTACGCGATGCAATTCATCGCGCTTGAGTTCTTTTTCCGGGGATTCATGGTGCATTGCCTCACTGGCGTCGCGGGTGCCTGGGCCATTCCCATCATGGTGATGCCCTACTGCATGATTCATTTTCAAAAACCATTTCCTGAAGCCACCGCGTCGATAATAGCAGGACTCGCGCTGGGTTGGCTGGGACTGAAGACAAGATCGATTGTACCCGGGGCGGTATTGCATATATCTGTCGCATGGGCGATGGATGCGACATCACTATTTCGGAAGGGATATTTCAATTGACCGGAATCGGCTATTTAGCTGATTGATTAAGATCCACACAGATCAATTCTTTTTCATCCCGCAAGAATACCCTGCCTCCAGAAACCGCGGGGTGTGCCCATGTATGCCCGCACACCTTCGCCCTGCAAATCTCCTTGTAGCCCGAGGCATCAGGCTCAAACATCACCAGCGAGCCAAAATCCTCGAGCATCAAGATCTTGTTATCGGCGGTTCGGACCAGCGAGGCATGATACTTCCCGACTTTTTTCCTGGTCCAAAGCACCTTCCCTGTCGCGATTTCAACGCATTGCAAATCAGACTGGGGGGGAGGAAGTAATCCACCCGTGACTATGTACACATGGTCTTTTCCAACTACAACGGGGGTTGCAAAGTAGCAGTTGAGCGATCCGTTTTTCCAAGCCTGCTTATGGGATGGGACCGGGTCGGAAGTGTTGATATCCAGCGCCACGCTGCCATAGGTCACTGAACTGGCAAGCACCATGTTCCCCATGCGGACAGGGGTGGTGCTGCTTTCATTGAGCCTGTCAACCAGGGGAAACTTCCAGTGGGATTTGCCATCCTTGGGATCAAGTGCCACCAATCCCTGCTGGGTGAGCGCGAGGATCATCTGCTTTTCCCCGTCCTTCCAGACAACCGGGGAACTGTAACTGGCTTTATCATCAAGGGTTTGCCAGGCAACCGTGCCATCTTTTTGATTGAAAGCGACAACTGACGCCCCCTTGCCCCCGACTTCAACGACAACCTTGTCATCGATCACAAGTGGTGAGCAGGAGGCCCCGAAATAAAGGTTGGCTGCCTTGAATTTCGCAAGGGTATCGACCTGCCAGTTGATTTTCCCATCAGCAATATTGAAGGAGGAAAGAATCCCGGTCACCCCGAAGGTGAAAATGGTTTTATTGGAGATGGAAGGGGTGGCGCGAGGCCCAAGCCCGAAAACGCTGGTGAACGCGGCACGCTTGTAGGGAGTAGCCCAGATTTGACCGCCTGAAGCGGCATCAAAGCAGGTCAAAACCTCCTCGTCCTTGTCCTTGACGCGGGAATGCAGGTAAACCTTTCCCTCATGCACGACCGGTGAACTATGCCCTTCGCCGACTGGCAGCTTCCATGCGATCTTTGGAGCTTCCTTCCAAGGGTTTAATTTCTCGAGTGAGGAACAATCTCTTCTGGGCCCAAGCCATGTGTGCCAGTCTTCGGCCACTGCGGGAATAGGATTCCAAAGGATGAACGCGCCAGCGAGAAAAATCGCGCTAAAGAGCGACAGCGTTCTCCGGGTTATCAAGGAAATGGTGCAAGGGGGCGTAATGCCAGGGAAGTTGTTTTTCATCAGCGAGGTCCTTTAACTTGCGGGTGTACTTTTCAGATAACTCGACCATTTTACCCTGATAGGCCGGGTCACAAAAATAAATTCTGCAACCAAGGGGCCTGGGTTCACGGGCCGTGCAAAGATTCTCTTTTTGGAAAGGGCAGAAGCCTGGATTCGTCGGCTTATCATAGTGCGGGGCATGTTTTAAAAGCACCGCCGCCTCCATGCTGGATATGAAAAGCGTGTGATCATATTCCTTGAACCTGCAGCACTTGCCGGAAGAAAGGCAGACAGGGCCCGCACTTTTCACCTCGGCATCCGCATCGGCATAAATCCTTGACACTTCAAGTTCCAAAGAGGATGAAAACCTCGAGTCAACATCCTTGGATTGATTCATGCAAACCTCATGCAGGGGTGATGCCTAAACGCCGATGTTGTCAAGTTTGCCCGTGCTGTCACCAAAGGATGGCAATGCCACGCCCATTCTCTCAAGCAATGAAAGATGGAGGTTGGCCAGGGGGGTGTCCTTGGGGTAGCGCAGATGCTGGCCGGTTTTTATGGTGCCAGCCCCGCGACCCGCGACCAAAATGGGAAGCTCATCGTGATTGTGCCGGTTGCCATCGCCGATGGCACTTCCGTAAACCAGCATGGAGCTATCGAGAAGCGATGATCCACCCTCCTTGGTTCCCTTGAGCTTTTCAAGGAAATACGCGAACTGCTGAAGGTGGTACTGGTTGATTTTCTTGATCTTCTCATGCTTGGCCTTGTCATTGCCATGATGGGAAAGCTCATGATGCCCCTCGGAAACCCCGATGTTTTTATAGTTGCGGTTGCTGCCCTCGTTGGCGATGACGAAAGTCGCGATGCGGGTGAGATCCGCCTGGAAGGCAAGCACCATCATGTCAAACATGAGCCGGACATGCTCCTGAAAATCCCTGGGAATCCCAGCGGGCCTTGCGGACTCCGCGGGGGTGAACTTGGGAGCGGCGATCTGGTTGTTCTCCGACTTGTTCAACCTCATTTCGATCTCGCGGACCGCGGAAAGGTATTCATCCAGCTTTCTTTTGTCCGTCGAGCCCAATTTCCCGCGAAGGGAATTGGCATCCTCGCTGACAACATCAAGGATTGATTTCCTTGTCTTTTCCTTTTTCTTGAGGGATGCGGTGGTCTCTCCCGGTGAAGCGAACAATCTTTCAAAGACCTGCCTGGGGTCATTCTCCTTGGACATGGGAGTGGACTCACTGCGCCATGAGAGGTTGTTGGAGTATGCGCAGGAATAACCTGAATCGCAATTGCCCGCGTTCTGGCCCTTGTCGATGCCCAACTCGAGTGATGAAAACCTTGTTGCAGCACCGATTTTCTGGGCCGCGACCTGGTCAGCGGAGACCCCCGCGCGAATGTCGGCGCCGTTTGTCTTGCGTGCCTGCCTGCATGTGAGGAATGAAGCCAGCGACCTAGCATGGTCGCCGGGACCATCGCCATTGGCACGGGCCTTGTCAACCGTCAAACCGCTAAGAACAAGGAGGTCTTCGCGGAACTTGGAAAGGGTGGAGTCAAGCAGGAAGGGCATCTTGTAGCCCGGGCCGACTTCCTCAGGCGACCAATCCTGCATATGCACGCCATTGGGCACATAAAAATAGGCCAGCCTCTTGGGATTGCCTGCGACAGCGGGGGCACCATGCGCGGTCCAACCATTCATCGCTTCAAGATAAGGAAGAGCAAGGCTCGCCCCGATGCCTTTTAACACCATTCTGCGTGATAATTGTCTGCTCATGATTTTGCTCCTCGTTTCGCCTTTCGCATTTGGAAGGGTTCACTTTTGACTATCTCAATGATCAGGTCCTGCATCTTGAAGTTGTCTTTTTTGGTTTTCTCAACTATCGCGTCGATGATGCAATTGTCGGCCCGCTCCATCCCCCTGCCTGTCGCATATGTTAACAATTTCTCGCACAGGCAGTGAGCGAAAAGATCTGATTTTGCGAGCAGGATTTTTCTAAGCTCGGCGGGTCCGTTGAATTTCTCACCACCCGGAAGGTCACCCGAGGAATCGATGGGCTTGCCCGCATCCTGGTCGCGCCACACGCCCACGGGATTGAAATTCTCAAGGCCAAAACCAAGGGCATCCATCTTTTGATGACAGGTTGCGCAATTCGGATTGGCGCGATGCTGCTCCATCCGCTGCCTTAATGTGCCGGTAAGCGCCTTGTCATCCTCCTTCAGTTCATCAACATTCGGAGGCGGAGGCGGAGGAGGGGTCCCAAGGATGTTATCCAAAACCCATTTCCCTCTTTTTACTGGCGATGTTCGGGTCGGATTGGAGGTGATGGTGAGAACCCCTGCCTGGGTCAGCACTCCCCCCCTGCGGTTATCCGTAAAATTGACCTTGGCGAACTCGGGCTTTGTGACATTCTTGATCCCGTAATGGCTCGCAAGCCTTTGGTTCAGGAAAGTGTAATCTGAATCGAGCAATTCAAGGATACTGCGATTCTCGCGGGTGATATGGTCGAAAAAGAGTTCCGCTTCCTTTGCCATATCCTCGCGAAGGGCATCGGTGAAGGTCGGGAATTTGGATTTATCAGGGTTTACAGTCTTGAGGTTCCTAAGGTGAAGCCACTGCTCCGGGAAGTTAAGGGTGAACGCCCTGCCCTTTGGATCTTTGAGCATACGGGCCACCTGCTCCTCAAGCACGCCCTTTTCATGCAATTTATTCTGCCTGGCCAGGTCAAACAATATCTGGTCTGGCATGCTGCTCCAGAGGAAATACGACAACCTGCCCGCAAGTTCAAACTGACTCACCTTGTGGGGTTCGGTGCTGTTGGGATCAGGATCGATTTCAACATGGAAAAGGAACTTGGGGGAAACAAGAATCGCCTGAAGCCCAGCCTTCAGGGCATCTGATGGTTTTTCACCATTCTTCACCAGGGACTCACTAAGCTTCACGAGTTTATCGACCTCATCCTTGGTTGCCGGCCTGCGATAGGCACGGGTAGCTATGTCCTCTAGGATTTTTGGAAAATCAGCAGGGGTTACTTTTTCAGGCGAAGCCACTTTCAGATACTTGGTGAACACAAATCGATTCTTGTAGACCATCTCGATGATGTCTTCAGCAGCATCAAGGTATTTCTCCATCAGGATCGGGGGCATGGTCAGAACATCGCCTATGTTGTCGAAACCATAGCCGACATCATCCGCTGGAAATTCCTCAGCGGGCTTGAAGTTCACTCCCAGCAAATCACGGGCGGTGTTGTTGTACTCCACCCTGTTCAATCTTCTCAGCGTCACCTTGCCGGGATCTTTCTGGCCCACGCAGGTGAACTCGAAAACCTGGGTATCCATCCAGCGATTCACAACATCAAGCTGCTTGTTGGTGGGTTTGGGTTTTCCGGGCGGAGGCATGTCGCCCGTACGAAGATTATCCGCGACCCTCTCCCAAGTTTTCAAATCTTTTTTGATGTCCGCCAGGTTCTTGTACTTGGCGAGGTTGAAGCCACCACTCTTGCGTTTATCATTATGACAACCCATGCAATGTTTCTTCAGGACGGGCATGATGTCATTGTCAAAATTGGCGATGGGTTCCTTGTCTGCTGATTGAACATTCTCACCTGCGAGAGCGAGCAGTAAGAACACACCCAGCATGGTGCAAAAGCCATTTTTAAAATTCATTTTTAAGATCAACATCATTATTCCAAGCTAGTTAATTCAAGCGAGGGTGTAAGGCTCAATAGTCAGGGCAGGGAACAATACAATTATCACTTACAACCTTAGTTGTTTCAAGCGCATTGTTATTTCCTCCGAACTAATCAACTGCCCCTGCCCAGAACCCGGACAGACCTTCTTTGTCTCCTCCCAAGCCTGGGGGGTGCCCACGGTACTTTCCCAAAAAGGCCAGGTCCGGCATTGAACGGGCCTTACTTTATAAATGGTGCAACCTTTGCCTTTTTCAAGGTAGACACAGTCCCCATTTGCTTTTTCCCTTAAGGTATGTCGCCCCTTGGCTTTGCGGGTCCTTAGTTGCTTTATTTCCTCAAGTGGTTCACCCGTGAACTCTGCAATCGCCCGCATCTCATCCTCGGTAACCCATACATAACCAGGTTCGCCGGTGCAGCAATTCCCGCATTGGGTGCATGTGAAATTCAAACCATCCTTGTACCAGGGTTCGTCATTAATCATTTGTTAACCATGACCCGAAATTCGCCCCAATTGGCAATGGTGAATAGTCTTAAACTATTATCGTACCCACAGCAGCGAACGATCATTCATTAAACCAAGGTTTCGAACTGTTTCTAGCAACCTAATGGCTATTAACCATCATTATCGAATCATCCAATCGATATAACCGTAAGAAATCCCCTATCAGCAACCAATTTGAGAAAGTCCGCTTCCATCCACTTAAAACTCCACAATTACTCCCCGGTTCCTAAGATAAATATAACGGATGTAAAATTCAAAGGAGCAGAATATGGCAATTGAAAAACCACTGGTGTTGATAACTGATTACCTCGAGGAAGCTGGCATTGAAAATCCGGTCCTTGAACATCACGCGGATGTCAAGATCCTCAACACCCACACCGACACCGATATCGACCCGTACGCCTCCAAGGTGAAAGGCATCCTGGTTTTTCATGACATTAAAATTTCCGCGCGCATCATCGCCAAGCTTGATAACTGCATGGGCATCGTTCGCTGTGGCGTGGGCTACGACAATGTGGATATCCAGGCAGCGGGCGAAAGGGGAATTGCTGTTTGCAATGTCCCGGATTACGGAACCGAGGAAGTCGCGGACCATGCGGTTATGATGCTCCTTGCGATCGCGCGCAGGCTGATTCCCTGCTACGAGGATATAAAATCGGGTGGCTGGCAACCCAACCATGTCTTTGGTGCCCCTAGGCTTCGTGGCAAAACCGTCGGCTTGATCGGGTGTGGCAGGATTGGAACCGCCACCGCCCTGCGACTCAAGGCGCTCGGCCTTCGAGTCCTATTTTATGATCCCTTCGCGACCCCCGGACTCGACAAGGCGATCGGCATCGAACGCTGCCATTCCCTTGAGGAAATGCTCCCCCAGTGCCTGTTTGTCAGCGTGCATACGCCTCTCACCCCAAAAACCAGACACATTATTAATGACGCCACCCTTGCCCTTCTTCCCAAGGGGGCATACCTGGTGAACACCGCCCGCGGTCCATGCGTTTCGGGCGATGCGGTGGTTCGCGCCTTGGAATCAGGCAGGCTTGCTTTTGCGGCGCTCGATGTGGTTGAAAAAGAACCGCTTGATGATGAAAGGCTTCGCAAGCACCCTAAAGTTTTACTGACACCGCATAGCGCCTTTTATTCGGTGGAGGGATTTGTTGAAATGAGGAGAAAAGGCGCTGAAGAAGTCAGGCGTCTGGTGCTTGGGGAACCTGTTATAAACCTAGTCAACGGGCATTGCATGACCAAACCAAGATTCAAGCTTCCCCTCAGCAGCTTATAAAGTTGGTACAAAATAAATCGCCCACGGCTATTGGCCCCTAGGTTTCTCACCATGAATTATCGCTGGTGGATTAGTGCTGGTGCTATTTAATCGAGACTAAAAGTTTTAAAGTGAGATTACCCCAAGCAGGAAAACCAACGGCCCAAGATATCTTCTGCTTCCTGTTGCACAAGCATTGACGATTACTTGGCCATGGGTTTCTTGGGAAAACCAATTACCGATGAATCGGGGAGGTGTTGAAATGGCTGTCCCGTACACTTCCACAATCGATGATTTATAAAGGTTCAAAATTAATCCGTGGGTTCAATTCCAACTATATTTGGTAATCGTTGTGTGTAATTTCGTGCTAATTCATTGCTAATCTTCGGGTTATACCTCCCAAATTTACCCGACAACCCATTTAAACTTTCAAGATAACAAGATCAGGGCGAATGGGATAAATAGCTAAAAATTTGACAATTTTGTTGACACTATTAATTTTCTAATTTAATAAATTAAAAGATTGGGTTCATTAATTTAAGCCCTTAAGTCAATTGTTTGATCGTATATAAATTTTTACCGTATGCATTTAAAATGCTCTAGACCCGGGGATTTGCCATGTTTTTTAATGTTTTCAAAAATTTCTTCACCTCCAAAACCAATAAATCTGCACTAAATAAAGGGATTCGGCGAAAACTCGAGCTCCTCGGCCTGGAGGAAAGAATAGTCCCGACCACTTTTACCGTGGTAAATACCAACGATTCCGGGGCAGGATCTCTACGGCAAGCAATTATAGATGCTAATAGCAATGCGACTAATGATGTAATAGATTTTAATTTTTCTTCCGGTTCCAGTCCTTACACTATCACCCTCTCTTCAAATTTACCCAGCATTCTTTCTGCAAGTAGCGCAGGTACTTTATTCATTAATGGTCCAGGCGCTAATGGATTAGGCGATTTTTCACTTATTATCACTGGTGATATTGCTAATACCAACCGTGACCTTAGAATTTTTACCATCAATGCTGGTGGTGATTTAACTATTAGTGGTGTGAAAATTACTGGAGCAAAAAATAATTCTTTTGGATCCGGCGGCGCTTTTGATAACTCTGGAACTCTCGCCATCATTAATTGTTCAATCTCTGAAAATATAGCCGCAGGACCTGGCGGTGGTATTTATAATGGGTCCGGTGGTACCCTCACCGTTTATGGTTCCACACTCTCAGGTAACACAGCATATAATGGCGGTGGTATTTACAATGCCAACGGGGGCACCGCAACCGTTTCCAATTCCACCA
>SYCV01000097.1 GCA_005786805.1 Planctomycetia bacterium
GAATCCGGATTTTCGTTTCATGGCAATGATTTCCAAATTAAAAACTACAATTCAAATCAAATGAACCTTGGCGATTATCAAATCTTAAGCTAAGCCATCAATTCCCTGATAACATTAGCATGTTCCACACCTGTCAGCTTTTGATCAAGCCCCTGGTATCGCACGGTGAACTTTTCGTGATCGAAACCCATCAAATGCAGTATGGTGGCATGGAAGTCGCGGATATGGACTGGATCCTTGATGATATTATAGGAGAAATCATCGGTCTCGCCATAGACACTTCCGGGCCTGGTTCCACCACCCGCCATCCACATGGTGAAACAGCGTGGATGATGATCACGGCCATAATTTGTCTTGCTAAGGCCGCCCTGGGAATAAATCGTTCTACCAAATTCACCACCCCAGATGACCAGGGTAGAATCGAGCATTCCCCTGCTTTTCAGGTCTTGAATAAGTCCATAGCAGGCTTGGTCCACATCACGGCATTGGTCAGGCAGCCTACCCGCGACATTGCCATGGGTGTCCCAGTTATTGTGATAGATTTGCACAAAGCGAACTCCCCTCTCGACCAGCCTGCGGGCGAGAAGAGCTGTGTTTGCAAAGGTACCCGGCTTGCGGGCGGCTTCACCATATAGCTTGAAGGTGTTTTCGCTTTCGCGTGCCATGTCAGTGAGTTCGGGCACGCTGGTCTGCATCTTGAAAGCCATCTCATATTGCTGGATACGGGTGAGAGTTTCCGGGTCCCCAACCTGGTCGAGGGTCATCTGGTTGAGTTGGTTGATGCCATCGAGGGTGCGCCTTCGGACCTGGGCGGGGACACCGGGTGGGTTGTTGAGATAAAGGATTGGGTCGCCACTGGTGCGGAAAGGTACCGCGGCATATTCGCCTGGTAGATAACCAGCCTGCCATAGCCTTGCTGAAATTGCCTGGACTTGTTCCGTGTTTGAGGGTTTCGCGACCATGACAACAAAGGCGGGCAGGTTTTGGTTCATGCTGCCCAGCCCGTAACTTGCCCATGCACCCAGGCATGGTTTCCCTGTTTGCTGGTTGCCTGTTTGCATGTAGGTGATTGCGGGTTCGTGGTTGATGGCCTCGGTGTTCATGGAGCGCATAAAGCAGAGGTCACCCGCCATCTTGGCCTTAAAAGGCAGTAGTTCTGTGAACCACATGCCACTGGGGCCGTGCTGTGAAAATTTGAATTTGGAAGGTGCTATGGGAAACCTGGCCTGACCGCTGGTCATGGTTGTTAGCCTCTGGCCCTTGCGGATCGAATCGGGCAGATCCTTATCGTACCAATCCTGCATCTTGGGTTTGTAATCAAACAAGTCCATCTGGGGCGGGCCACCAACCATGTGAAGATAAATCACATTTCTAGCCTTGCCCATGAAATGATTCAAAGAACCAGTCACAGTGCTTGCAGCTTGTGCCCTGCTTCCAAGCAGATTGGTCAATGCTGCAAAACCCAGTGCGTTTGATCCCTTGGAAAAAAAGTGCCTGCGGGTCATTGCAAGCCCTTGTTCCTGAATAAGACTATTGAGATTCATTTGTTTTCTCCGGTGTTGATCAGCGATTTAGCGGCAAAGAACCTCATCAAGGTTCATCAGCGAATTTATGGTCATTGTCCAAGTTGAAAGTTCGGCAAGATCGAGTTTCGGGTCGGACTTGTGCGCACCGAAAGATTGCAGCTTTTTCGCTTCCTCCTGGTTTTTTGAGTAGTAACCCAAAAGGTCGGATCGTTCCGCAAGCACAAGGGCTTTTTCAGCAGGGTTGAGTTTTCTTGAGAGTATGCGCATGGTTATGAAATCGAGCTGGGAATCAAGGCTGGGCCCACCCTCCTTGAGTGTTCTTTCAGCAAGGAAACGGGCAGCCTCGACAAACTGCGGGTCATTAAGGGTGACAAGGGCTTGAAGAGGCGTGTTGGTTCGTTCCCGCTTCACAGTACAGGTTTCCCGATTGGGAGCATTGAGAATCTCCATGCTTGCAGGTGGAGCAGACCTTTTCCAGAAGGTGTACATGCTTTTGCGGTAGAGATTTTCCCCGGAATCAGGCCTGTAGTCGCGGGTGTTGCTTCCAATCATGGCGACAGCTTCCCAAACGCCTTCGGGTTGATATGGCTTTACACTGGGACCCCCGATTTTTTTCGTCATTATCCCACTGGACGCAAGGGCATAGTCGCGGATCATTTCTGCGTCCATGCGAAATCTGCTGCCTCTGCTCAGCAAACGATTGGCAGGGTCCTTCTCAAGCTTTTCAGGCGTGGCCGCCGCGGATTGCATGTAAGTTGCACTGGTTACCATAAGCTTGAAGAATTTCTTGATATCGCCACCCTGCTCGCGGAATTCAATAGCCAGGTAATCCAATAGTTCGGGATGACTGGGGGTATCTCCTGTGATTCCAAAGTCGCCACTGGACCGCACCAGGCCATTTCCAAACACCTCTTGCCAAAAGCGATTCACGGTAACCCTGTATGTGAGAGGGTTTTCGGGCATTAAAAGCCATTGGGAGAAACCAAGGCGATTTTTGGGGCTGTCCTTGGGCATGGTGGGCAGTATCTCGGGAGTTGCGGCAGCAACCTTGTCCTTGCGTTTGTCGTAATCCCCACGGTTAAGGATGTACGCCATGGATGGTTCAGGTTTTTCAACCATGATGTGGGCTATGGTCCCCTTGCCCTTGAGTTCTTTTTCCTCACGGTCAAGGTTACCAAGCCTTGTTGCAAGGTCTTTGGACTTTTCATCCATGTTGGAAAGCCACCAATCAAAAAGTTGATTGACTTCCTCAGGTGTGCGCTTTGATTGTTCCTTGGCGAGAATCTGCACTAACTTTTCCACAGGGCCGAGTGCAGCAACCTCTTCGGGTCTAAGATTGCGATTATAGATTTTAAGATCGTGGAAAGTCGCCTTTTGCAAAGGTTCCTTGCTGTGACGCGAGCCAAGCCTGAATGGCACCTTGGTTCGGATGCTTCCGGTCAGATTGTTTGACAGGACCTCGGTTGCCTGGGCAGTGCCATTGACATAGATTTTCACTCCATCAGCCTTGCCCGAGCCATTATAGGTCACGAAAACATGCGTCCATACATTCTGGTTAAATGAAGCCTTTGACATGACCTTGATCGCATTTTCAGGCCATGAAGAAACCAGATGGGCGCCAACTTTGCCGTTTTCAAACCATAGATCCCATCCACGATGTTTCGCAGTGTCATCCATGCGAGCAAAGAGAGGCCCGAATTGTTGCCTGGGGGTCAGTACCCACGCTCCAAAGGAAAAAGCCTGGTCCTTTTCAAAGTCACCAATCTCAGGAATGGTGACAGAACCAGCCTTGGCAACTTGGAGGACCTTTTCTTCCGTCTGGCCTTTGACCCATGCAATATCAGGGGCATCGATCAATTTCTTTTCCTTGTTGATGATGAATTCCAGCTTGTTGCCTTTGCCTTCTTTCAAAGCCGCGGAAACCTCAAGCCCTTCGGTGGGTGTTCGTGTGCTGAAAGTGTCCTTGTTGGCGGTGGCCATCCACTTTTCAAAATCACCCTTGGATTCTTTTTTCCGATTTTCCACCAAGGTTCGAACTGAGGCGAGTTCCTTGGACACCACTTCCCAGCGGGCTTGGTCCTCGGGGCTTGGTACCGCGATGATGGGGGGGGTATCCTTGATGTTGCCATCCATCGCTCCCTGGGTGGTGTTATTGAAAAATGCCGCCATGGAGTAAAAATCCTTGGTGCTGAAAGGATCAAACTTATGATCATGGCAAACAGCGCAACCAGCAGTTAAGCCAAGCCATACCTGGGCCACTGTCTCGGTCCTGTCCCGGGTGTACAGCACAAGATATTCTTCTGAAATCGCCCCACCTTCGTTGGTGGTTATATTGCACCGATTAAAACCCGATGCGATTTTCTGCTGAAGAGTGGCGTTGGGAAGAAGGTCACCGGCAAGTTGTTCAATGGTAAATTGTGCGAAAGGCATGTTCTTGTTGAATGCATTGATCACCCAGTCGCGGTAACTCCACATTTCGCGGAAATTATCGAAATGTATGCCGTGACTATCAGCGTAGCGGGCTGCATCAAGCCAAATCCTGCCCCGGTGTTCGCCCCACGAGGATGATTGCATGAATTGGTCAACAAGTTTCTCATAGGCATCAGGGCGCTTGTCAGCGACAAAAGCCTCAACAACAGCAGGGTCGGGAGGCAGGCCGTTAAGATCCAGGCTTAATCTTCGGGCGAGGGTTCGTCTGTCGGCCTCAGGTGCTGGAGCCAGCCCCTTTTTTTCAAGTTCCGCAAGTATGAAGCGGTCGATAGGGTTTTTCACCCAGGCAGGGTTTTTTATTTCCGGCAGGTTGGGCTTTTTGGCGGCAATGAACGACCAATGAAGTTCATACTCCGCACCTTCCAACACCCAGCGCTTGAGAATTTCTTTCTGCGCGGTTGTCAGCACCTTGTGGGCCTTGGGCGGGGGCATCACCTTGCTTTTTTCAGCACTGAATATCCTTTCAATGATTGGACTTTTTTCCGCGTTGCCCGCAACGATGGCGCCAAACTTGATCGCATCCTCCCGCTTGTCAAGCCTCAGATCCGCCTTGCGCGCGGCACTA
>SYCV01000098.1 GCA_005786805.1 Planctomycetia bacterium
AAAATCCGGTGCCAAAAATGCCAATAAATCCAACAAGAGAGGCCCTGCCTTTGAGGGTGAGGATGTCCCCGATAATAAATTTCACGATGGAGTGCTTGCCGAAATGGCCGTGAAAGCTCTTCAGGGGTGTGCCACCAGGAAGGAACCTTTCTGGCTGGGGGTTGGTTTTATCAAACCCCATCTTCCCTTCGTTTCTCCAAAAAAGTACTGGGATTTGTATGATCCCGCAAAGATTGAGCTTGCGCCTAATCCATTCAAACCAAAGGGCGCCCCAGATTATGCGTTCAGTAGTGGAGGGGAGATAAAAAATTACTCAGGAATTCCTGATGGAAATATCCCCAATGATTTGGCGCGAAAATTGAAGCATGGTTATTATGCGGCCATCAGTTATATGGATGCCCAAGTCGGGAAAGTTCTGGATGAACTCGATCGCTTGAAGCTCACCGATAAAACCATCATTGTCCTTTGGGGTGATCATGGATGGAAACTGGGCGAACATAACGCCTGGTGCAAGCATAGTAATGTTGAAAACGACACCAATGCCCCATTGTTGATCGCGGTACCCGGCTTGAAGACCGCTGGAAAAAGCACCAATTCCCTCGCTGAGTTCGTGGATATTTATCCGACCCTCGCGGAACTTTGTGGCTTGCGGTTGCCCAGACATTTGGAGGGCACAAGCCTTGTTCCAGTTCTTAAGGATCCATCCGCCATCGTGAAGAACGCGTCTTTCAGCCAATACCCCCGCGGGGCAAAAGTGATGGGCTATTCCATGCGGACGGAACAGTATCGCTTCACCCGATGGGTAAACCGCAATAACCCCTCCAAGCTGGAAGCGATGGAGTTATATGATCATAAGAATGATCCCCAGGAAAACATCAACATCGCAAACGACCCTAAAAATGCGGAACTTGTCGCAAGGCTGACAGAGCAATGGAAAAAAGGTTGGAAGGGAAATGTGATCATGCCTTCCCAATCCAAATAGTTTGTTTTTTTTATTTTTGCTATTGGAAAATATGTTCAAAACACATCGTGCCATGAGCTTTCAAATTCAAAGCATTGTTTGACCAAATGGCTTAGCTCTCAGGCCGCTGGCTTATCGCACTTTATAAACCAGGATGGATGCGCGGGTGCCTAAGTTATGTTCGATTGGAATACGGCCTGAATAATAATTAGCCGTGGTGCGTAGTGGGAATCTGTCACCAACATTCACCGTATCAAAAAGTTCAAGGTCCAATTTCTTTTGGGAATTGATGTAATTTACCAGTTCATCCAGGTTGTGAACAAAGACAATGTCACCTTTTTGGGGGATGTTTTGGTTGATTCTTAATTGCTTCAGGCCTTGTTGGTCTGCGTAATAATTCAAGCCCCACCATGAGAGATGCCATTGGGTGTTTTCCTTGGAGAGTCCCCAGTCCCGATGCTTGATGTCATGGGCGATTCGCCTGGATGCCTGGGCATCGAGAAAATCAACCGAGTAAAATAACAATCCAAGACCTATTCCAAGGCATACGATAGGCCGTGAAAGGATTTGGGAAGTTTCATGCAATGTAACGGTCTTAGATAAAAGCCTTGCTGCCAAAAATGTAAAAACCAAGGTGATACCTATCACTCTTCTTACCGCAGGAAAGGGTGAAAGCGCGAAGTATCCCATCAGTTCAATAATCAACCAGATGCATAGAAACCAATCGAGGTGTTGTTCATTAACCAGCGAATTTTCCCTGTTGGTTTTTGCGTTGGAGACAAGGGATTTGAAAAAAACTGCACCCATGGTGCCCCAAACCAAGACCGCCATCATTCCAAAAATAATCGTGGATAGGGTAAGCCAGGTTCGGCCCGATTTCGCATCCTTAAGCATGAGAAAGTCTGGAGGTATCAAAGCCAGTGACATAAAACCCAACAAAATTAAAATGGCAGTTAGTAGGATGATGCGGGGGGAAACCTTGGAAGCCAGCAACCCGAGCAGTGCAATTATCACCGAGGTGCCGCCAACCTGCGTGAGTAATGGTAAAACCAGATGAAGGCACCTTCGGACAAAATTGCCTTTTCTTTGCCCAAGATGAATAAGGAAGTGTGATTCGCCCTGTGAGTATTGGATGAATAGTTCCCAGGAAACAAACACAAGCATTGCAATGAAGACGATGATAAAGGCCTGGAAAACTTTGCGATTGATTAGATATAGGCAAATGATGACGGCCAAAGTGATAAGTGCGGTGTACTTGGTTTGAATCGCAAGGCCCAAAATCAATCCTGCAAGAATGGTCAGGCTGATTGATGATCTCTCGATTGATGTGAAAGCCAGCACCAAGGCAGTTAGGCCCAAGGCAAGCACTGGGATTTCCAGCATGCAATTGAAACCGGGAAGTACCGCGGGTGATAAAATTGTGAGCCAAAGCATTTGAATTTCATATCCGGATGCGAAGCGTCTGAATAAAAAATACAATGAACCCGAAAGTAGTAATGCAAAAGGAAAGAGCCAGAGTTTGAAAAGTATTGGGTTGTTCCCAAATATCGCGATTCCCGCGCCTAGGTAATATGGAAGCACAGGTGGAACAAGCAATTGGTTCGCGGATATGTGATATGGGGAGCCGAAATTAAATTCATAGGGATTCAAAGGGTGTGCGATGAATTCTTCCGCATAAACAATGTATACATTGTCATCCATATGCAGAGGTTTGATCGCATTAAGCCCAGTTAAAACAGCGGCCGCGATGATAACTAGCAATATTGAAAAAGGTTTGTTCGCTTTTGGTTTGTCCAAACTAATTGATTGCATTCCTGATGTACCATCAAAAATAATTTTATGATGGTGGGAAGGTTACCATTGTTGCAATGTAATTAAAAGACGGGAATGATCAAATACACCTTCACAACTTGCAAAATACCAATCAATTAAGTTGCAGGTTAATGCAATCCCAATGTTTCAATTTATTTGATGAACAAGGATTTTATTTCTTTGAATTAAGTTCGAAGATGAAGTCATTTTTGCCAGAGGATTTAACTTCAGCTTCCAAGGTGGTTTTGGTGTTGTATTTTGGCGGAATGAATTCCTCAATAGCATCCTCTCCCATGGGGCCTTTTTTACCCGGAACGACCCTGGTGGATATGATTTCAACTTTGTATTTTCCCTCACCCGCCTTCAATTGAAAGGAACCATCCTTGATGGATGTTCCCTGGGGTGCGGTTGTGGGCTTTTCCGGGCGAAGAGTGATATCACCCTTTGCGACCGGGGTGCCGTCAAATGAAACTTTGCCTGTGATATCGTACATTTTTGGACCGGAATCGCAGGCGATTGGCACCAGGAAAAAAACAAACAAGGGTGATAAGATTCGCATGGGGTATTCCTGAAATTGAGATGAAAAAATCATTAGTAGGCGCTAGCTGCCTCATTGCCTTCCCTGGTGCCCAGTTGGGCATAGACAACAGGATCGATGCTGTTTTGAATAAAGCGCACGGAGCCATCAGCAAGGGCGAAATTGGCTCCGCCTGTATGGGTGCTGCGAGCGGAAAGATTCTGGGTCCCATTATTGGCCACATTGGTCATGGGGGCCTTGGGTATTGAAATTCCCTGGTAATTTTGACGGTCTGAAACGGTCGAGTTGGGTGGATTTAAAGTGCTGAACCAATTGTTTCCTTCCCAAGAATTGGAATATCTGCCTCGTAGGTCATTGACATTGGTATCGGGTACAACAAGAATTTCCCCGAGGAAAAGGGTGTTGGAAGTGCCATCTTTCACATCTGTTATCCTGGTTTTGGATTTGACAAAGAAAATACCATTGAGGTTTTTGCCGTTACCATATGCCGTGGAACCTGAACAGGCGACATAGTTGGTATGCATCCCTTGTTTTTCAAAAACGCCGGCAGTGGTGGTGTTGCCATCAAAGGTATCTGTTTTTGGACTGGAAGGATCTGAAGGGCACATTACGGAAGACAAGACTTTGGTTTTATTAGTGGCAAGCAATGCCCAGCCATTGGTTCGATTACTGGTTTCGAAGTTGGCGAAAAGAGACTGTTGTTCAATGAATGGAAGGGTCGGGTGAAGCCAGCAACCACGAACATAGGGGGCGTCATCCGAGTAAAAGTCGTTGTATTGCCCGATGGGAAAAACGCTGTTGGTGTCGTGGTAGCCATGGATTCCTAGCGCAAGCTGCTTCAGATTATTGCTGCATTTCATGCGAGCAGCAGCCTCGCGCACTTTTTGCACCGCGGGTAAAAGCAGTCCTATCAGGATTGCAATGATAGCAATCACCACGAGTAATTCGATGAGGGTAAAGCCTGGTCGTTTTCTCATGATCGTATACTTAAAAAAGATAAGTAATGTATATGAAAAATTGATTTTAAAATATGTTAATAAGCCGGTCAAGCCAAAAGCTAACTTTTAGCGTAACAACAAAAGGGATTCGTCTGTTTGGTTAAAGTATATCCAGCAAATTAATTGGAGTAATGGCGGTTGATCAGATCGTTTTGAATCCAAAGAAGCTTATTAAAAGCCCGCATGGTTGCGATCTCTATATGGCGTTCAAGATTCAGGCTTAAAATCTTGCAAAGGAGTGCATCCGAAACAAATCCCAATAGGGCGTTCATTTGCACTAAAGGAATGGTGGTTTTGTGATTGCCCGCTTTTGATGTGTGGATTTTTCCCACCATGTCGAGATAGATCAGCATTTTTCCATCGTAGGGCTTGGTTACCAAGGTTACCAGGTAATTGGTAAGGTGTTCTTTTCGGCTTTTAATGATCTCATGGTTTGCATCCAGATTTTCAAGGGCGGTCGCCAACGAATCTTTATCTATGGGTTGGGTGGGCAAGAAGTGTCGCCAAGTTGCATCGTATTCGTGAAGCTGTTCATATACCGCATTGACCAAGGCTGGAACTTTCGGCGCGAGTAAGGGTGCAGCATCATGAATCGCCTGGATGTCTTCGGGGATAAAATGCATGAATTCTGAAAGATATTGAAATCGGTAAAGAAGGTCGGATTCCAAGCGAGGTTCGTCAATAGTGTTCATGATATAAGCCCTTTTGGAGAGAAAGAAGCTAAAAAATCAACATTAAGATATTATTATCTTATTTGTGCGTTCATGTCAAACCTTATTATTTCCGAACTTATCTTTCAGTTTGAACTGGTACGAATCTGATTTGGTGGTGTTTAATCTAGCAGTGGTTTGTCAATGGATACCTGAATTTGGAATCTTGAATATGAAACATCTTTTAACTTTTGCCTTTTTCAGTTTTTTTTGTTGGTTCTTCACACC
>SYCV01000099.1 GCA_005786805.1 Planctomycetia bacterium
GAGGCTTCATCCCGCGCCCAATGCGCCAATAATCTCAAGCAAATGGGACTTGCGGTTCATAACCATCACGATGTGTTCAATCTTCTGCCGTCTGGTGGAATAGGTTGGACCGATGCGGTTCCTGAATTCACCGCGGTTGGTAGCCCGGTAGCTGGGACAGGGCAAAAAGCAGGACCGTTTTACCAAATTCTTCCTTACATCGAACAGGGTGCGGTTTGGAAAGGTGCAGGCGGCACAACCATTCCTGAATGTCAGATCAATGTGATAAAGGCGGTCATCAAAATATATTTCTGCCCAACAAGGCGTTCTCCCGCGGCCTTACCACCTAATGGAAGTTGGTATGGACCTTCAGGCACTTATTCTCACGGTCCAACAGATTATGGGTACTCAAACAATAACACCACGGCAAATGATGGCACCAATGGTGTGATGGTGTATGGTTATGTAGGCATGAAGCTGGGACATATCACCGATGGCACAACCAACACGCTCATGTTCGGTGAAAAAAGAATGGATCTGGTCGGGCTTGGTGGATATTTAAGTGATGATAATGAGGGGTATGCCACCGCATGGGATCATGATGTGGGGCGAACAACTAATGCTGTGCCGCAGGCTGATACCAAGACTGGTGCTGGAAGTGGAGGGAATCTTTTTGGGTCTTCTCATTCCGGTGGTGTTAATTATGCCATGGCGGATGGCAGTATTCGCTTTATTAATTACAGTATTAGCTTGGCCACTTTTCAAGCGTTGGGCACTGTGGGAAAAGGTGATCTTAATAATGATTATTAATTTTAAATATGCTGCAGTGATGGCTTCTTTAATTTTAGCATTGGTGTGCGGATGTGGTGGTGAGACAAAAGCCAAGACATTCAAAGTAACAGGAAAAATTCTTGCTGGTGGTAATCCAATAACCGGCTTGCCTCCTGGTGAAAAGCCAATGGTTAAGTTTGAGGAAAAGTTATCCAAGGCTCAATCCTATGCAAAAGTTTCAGAGGATGGGGCTTTTAATGCTGATTTACCTGCCGGGGATTACAATGTAACGGGAAGTGCAGGGTTTTCAGCAGATAGCCAAAAAAAAGGTCCCGGGTTTGTAACCAAGGACCTTAAGGTTGAATCTGATGTTTCAGGCTTTGATTTGGATGTGGGCGTTTCCAAGAAAAAGTAATGAGTTTTAGACGGGTGCTTTTTCCGCGGCGTTAAAGCCACATCCATTATGGGCTCCATCGCAAAAAGGTTTGTTTTTGGATGCCCCGCATCTGCATAATGCAATAACTTCCTTGCCTGCCGGGATAGGGAATGGCTTGCCGTCGTGGTCCACTACTTGGACGGGTGTTTTGATCACAAACGGTCCATTATCCCTGCAACGAATGACGATTGGTTCAGACATATTTAAGACTCCGATATCAGTTAAGAGTTAGATCACCAATATTATGCTATTGAAATCAATCAGCATAGAAATCATCACGAGTTGGCCTTGCAGCGAATTTCCAAGCGATTCGTTTGCCTACATAGTCCAGGAAAGTCTGCCTGAATTCCATCGGGGATTGGTCTGAAGCGGTGACCTGCATCCTGGATTCCCTGGGGAATTGGCAGGTGAAGTTTCGGGAAGGCTGGGATTCATCTGGGTTCTTGATGTCAATCAAACTAATGTTGATATCGGCTCTGCCCCTGTAAAGGGTACCGCCACTACCCAGTTCATAAATTCCCAGGGAATTGATTTCGAGATAGACAACATAATCAGCCTTGAAGTGTTTTCCAATTTCCGCAGGGTCGCGATCCTGCCAATCAGAATGTGAACTTTTGTATTCCTCAACCTTGCGACTGGGAATGATGGAAACTTTATCACCATTGGCGCTGTTGAGAGCTTTGAGATTTTTCTCGACAGTGAAAGCGATTTCACGGTCGGAATTGATAAGTTCAGGGCGGAGATCCAACTTCCCGTAAGTCAGGATAATTACTTTCTTTTCGGTTTTTTTGTCCTTTGGCGCCAAGGACTGAAGTTCAGCCTCATGCTTTGGATCGCTCATCAAAAGAAAATAGGGAAGAGACATGATATTGCAGCCGGATGAGATAAAAGCAAGGCCCATAAGGGTTAAGCTCAGTCCGAACTTTTTTAAAATATTCATTTAAGGCTCCTTGCGGCCGGCAAAGAGCCGGTCGGTTTATTTCCAATAATCGGGCGCGATAATAATCCCCCAGCGCAATAATGCAATACCAATAAACAAGGAAAGAATAATAAGCCCGGTTAATTCAATCGACCAGATGAACAAAGTCTTTCCGAACCATAAGCTTGCGATTCCCCAGGGTAGGACAAGCATTAGGAAAATTGCCAGGGCTGATCCCACGGGATTAGCGCCAAGGGCATTTATTAGATCTCCCCTGACCATAAGGGCAAAACTTGTGGTCATGCCACATGATGGGCATGGTTTACCTGTGAGAATCACAAAGTTGCAGGGGGGAAAACCTAGTTGTTCATGGGTTCCCATGGTTAGGGCGTTACCATCCGGCCCGTAAGGATTAAGCCATGCCGCGATTGCAAAAATCGCGGTAATACCTAGGACCATTACAGAAAGGACCAACCGTAACCAATTATCCAAAGGCTTCCCAGACAATGTTTTGGTTTGACCAGGGCCTGTGCCTTTTGTGGTATTCATGAGGATGATTTAGCCAATTGGCGATAAAAAAGTAAAAGGCCTATGCGGCTTTTTTCATTTTATCCTGAAGGATGGAATGTGCCACCTCGGAGGCCCGATCTAATTCGCTTTGGACATGGTTGAGGTGGGTCTGAAGGTTTTCCTTATCCAAGTCTTGGGGAATATAAATCTCTGGCGTGGTTACCAGAACAACCTTGCTGAAAGGGTTTGGAATAGCGAATTTATCCCAGCTATTTGCCCGTTTGACAGAACTGTAAGCGAACCCCATGGGAATAATGGGAAGGCCGGATTTTGAGGCAAGATAAACAATTCCTGGTTGGACCACGCCCCGTGGCCCTTTGGGTCCATCCGGGGTAATTGCTATGTGCCCCGCCTTGCTTAGTTTGACCATGTTTCTTATAGCTTCAATTCCGCCCCGGGTGCTGGATCCCCTGACCAGGCTGAATCCAAGATGCTTGCAAGCTTGCGCGATCATTTCCCCATCGGAATGATTACTGATTAAAACACTGATATCCGGTCTTCCATACTGGTAAGCGGGCATGAGAAGGTTTTCATGCCAGAACATGTAAATATAACGCCCTTGGAAATCGGGTTGGTTTGGGTCAAAGTTTTTGCCCAAGGGGTGATAATGAAAATTAATGGTGCTGATCCAGGATCGCACAAAACAGGCAATAGTGAAGCCAATGGTCTTTAAAAGGAAAGGGCTTTTAATTTTCATCCGAGGTCTCTGCGCATGGAGATCAATCAGCGGTCGGGCCATTCACCCTGAAAAACCTCGACGGCTGGCCCTGTCATAAAAACATGATTGTCAGTTTCTGACCAGTCCAGTCTTAGATCTCCACCCCGTAAATGCGCGATAATCGACCTTTTTGTTCTACCCGTGAGAAATCCGGCGACTGCGACCGCACATGCCCCTGTGCCACAGGCCAGGGTTTCACCAGATCCTCTCTCCCAAACCCGCATGGTTATTTCCCCCGGGTTATCCACTCGGACGAATTCAACATTGGTTCTTCGGGGAAATGCCTGGCTCGTTTCAACTTTAGGCCCGATGCCAAGCACCATTTCATTTGTGATTTCATTTACAAAGGTGATGCAATGAGGGTTGCCCATGGAAACACAGGTTACTTTTAATTCTTTTCCATCAATGACAAGGGGTGTCTCCAAGGGTGGATTGCCTGGAAGAGTGGTGGGGATTTTATCTGCCGCAAGGATTGGCTCTCCCATGTCAACCTTGACCATATGGCATTTGCCATTGGCTACTTCCAATTCCAACTTGAGCACGCCTCTGCCGGTTTCAATTGCCAGTGATGTCTTTTTTGCGATCCCGTGATCGTAGACAAACTTGGCGACACAGCGGACGCCGTTTCCGCACATTTCAGATTCGCTGCCATCGTTGTTGAACATTCGCATGCGCGCATCGGCCTTGTCGGAGGGGCAAATAAGGATGAGGCCATCGCCACCCACCCCGAAGTTTCTGTCGCTGATTTTTTTCGCAAGTGCGGGGATGTCCGCGGGCAGGGGCTGCCTGATGCAATCCACATAAACATAGTCATTCCCGATCCCCTGCATTTTAACGAAACGCATGATTAAGTCCTTTATTCCCATTCAATGGTTGCGGGAGGTTTGCTGCTGATATCGTAAACCACCCTGTTAACACCCTTGACCTGGTTGATGATCCTGGTCGAGATGCTGGCAAGAAGTTCATAAGGAAGGTGCGACCAGTCGGCGGTCATGAAATCATCCGTTTCGACAGCCCGGACAGCAATTACATTCTCATATGTCCTGCCATCGCCCATCACACCCACGGTCTGGATTGGCAGCAAAACGGTGAACGCCTGGCTGGTTTTCTTGTACCACCCGGATTTTTTCAGTTCATCAAGCATGATGGTGTCGGCCTGTCGGAGAATATCAAGCCTTGGCTTGTTCAAGGCGCCAATGCAACGAACAGCCAGTCCCGGGCCGGGGAAAGGATGCCTCCAGACCGTGCCCTCGGGTAACCCCAGTTCAAGTCCGAGCCTGCGTACTTCGTCCTTGAATAAATCCTTGAGGGGTTCCACCAAATCAAAACCCAGTTCCGCGGGTAGCCCCCCCACATTGTGATGGGTTTTGATTGTTGCCGCGGGACCATCCACCGTACCACCGCTTTCAATCACATCGGGGTAAAGCGTGCCCTGGGCGAGGAATTTGGCATCCTTGATATGTCTTGCTTCATCCTTGAAGACATCGATGAAAACATGACCGATGATTTTACGCTTTTGCTGCGGGTCAGTGACTCCATCGAGCGCGCTTAAAAAACGATCGGAGGCATCCACCACATGAAGGTCGGCGTTGAAGTTGTCGCGGAAGGTTTTACGGACCATGTCGGATTCGCCCTGCCTTAGAAGGCCGTTGTCGACAAAGATGCATGCCACCTGCTTTCCAATTGCTTTCACGAGAAGCGCTGCAACCACGGAGGAATCAACCCCGCCTGAGAGGCCGCAGATGACCCGATGATTTCCTATGGTTTTTCGGAGGTTGATGATGGTCTCGTCAAGGAAGCTGCCTATTTTCCAAAGGCCTTCGCACCCACAGATTTCATGGAGGAAATTCTTGAGAATAGTTGTGCCTTGGGGGGTGTGGCTGACTTCAGGGTGGAATTGCAATCCGTAAACTGGAAGCGATTTATGCTTTGCCGCAGCCATCGGGCAGGTTTCGGTGGCAGCCAGTGGAATGAAATCCTGGGTGTTGTAATCAACCTGGTCCCCATGGCTCATCCAAACTGTGATTTCTGTTGGAATGTTCTTGAAGATGCCATCGGCAGACTTGGTTTTGCAAATGGCTTTACCGAATTCCCTGGAAGGGGCGCGCTTCACATCGGTGCCAAGGGATTTGCAGGCGAGTTGCATGCCATAGCAGATTCCAAGGACGGGGATACCAAGTTTGAAAATTTCCGGGTCGCACTTTGGGGCGCCATTTTCGTAAACACTTGCCGGCCCGCCACTGAGGATGATTCCTTTGGGATTAAGTTCCTTGATGCGCTTTGCTGTAATATCATTTCGAACAATCTGGCAGAAAACATTAAGTTCCCGCACCCTGCGCGCGATAAGTTGGCCATACTGGGAGCCAAAATCAAGGATTAAAACTGACTCGCGAATTTTGATGTCTGCCATGAAATATCTCGATAATTTAAAAAGCTGATTTTATTAAGCTTTGTGCAAATAGTAATGAAATAAGTTTAAAATAATGGAAAGTATTCAGCTTTTCCCCAGTTCCCTCGAACGCTGGGTTGCCGCTACAACAGCATCAATAAAAGCCCCGCGAACGCCTTTTTGTTCAAGTGCATGGATTCCAGCGATGGTGGTGCCTCCCGGGCTTGCTACCATGTCTTTGAGCTGACCGGGATGAAGTCCGGTTTCCAAAACCATTTTTGCCGACCCGAGCACCATTTGCGCAGCCAATGAGGTGGCCATTTCACGGGGCAGGCCTGCTTTGACACCTCCATCACTAAGAGCCTCGATCACCAGATAGATGAAGGCGGGGCCGCTGCCGCTCAGCCCGGTCACGGCATCCAACTGAGCTTCGGGAACATGAAATGCTTTTCCTATGGCTTCAAAAAGCTTGGAGGTTAATTCCTTGTCTTCTGGCTTGGTGCCACTGCCACAAGCAAATGCAGTCGCTGATTCCATTACCAATGCCGGGGTGTTGGGCATGACGCGAACCAGGCGATTGGTTCCCAGTCCCTTTTCCAAGGTTTCGAGGGTAATACCGGCGGCAATTGAAATAATCAAATGATCAGTAGTCACCAGTGGCTTGATTTCTGCAAGCAATCCGGGCATCGCCTGGGGTTTCACCGCTAAGATTATGGTTTTGCATTTTGAAAGCACAGCACTACTTGCGGACGCGGTTTTTATTCCCGATGCCTTGGTGAAAGCTTCCTGTGCAACCGTAGATACATCAGTGGCAAGGCAATCCAGGGGATTTGCAAGGCCGGCATCTTTCCAGCCAACTGCCAATGCGGTTGCCATTTTTCCCGCACCTAAAAATCCTATTCCCATGATCCTGTTCTCCAGCACTTGGGTGAAAACCAAACAAATATTATATTTCTTTTTGTCCTTTTACGCAATGAAGCTGGAATTGACTTCATTAAAACCTTATAAAAGGTTCTTTGATATTTGAATCTCATGGCCATAGGAGGCTTGCGATGGCAAGTGCAGACGCTGATTCATTACCACTTCGAACTGGTTGGTCAAGTCTCTTGGATTTGACACCATATCATTGGTTTGTATTTATCATTTGCTGCCTGGCATGGGACTTAGATTGCATGGACCAGCAACTTTTCGTGCTGGCCCGTGTCCCCGCCGTCACTGAACTGTATGGGAAACCTGAGGGGATGGAACCCAATAAAATCGCTGATAATGTCAAACTGTATGGCACCTACTCAACTTCGTTTTTCTTGATTGGTTGGGCGATAGGTGGATTGGGTTTTGGAGTGATGGGAGATCGTAGTGGCCGTGTGAAAACCCTGATGACAACAATATTGATTTATTCTGTTTTCACCGGTTTAAGTTCTTTCTCGTTTGGTATATACGACTTCATATTTTACCGGTTTTTAACCGGGATGGGGGTGGGTGGGGTTTTTGGTGTTGCTGTTTCACTGCTTGCGGAAACCGTACCCCCGCATTCCCGGCCTTTCGCACTTGGCTTGCTGCAGGCATCGAGTGTTTTCGGGAACTGTGCCGCCGCCTTGATTTCGATTTATTTGGGTAATCTGCAACAGGCGAAATTTTTCGAGGGGATGGTTTTTCTTGGATTTAATGTGACTCCCTGGCGCATCATGTTCATCATCGGGGTCATTCCGGCGATTCTCACCGTTCTTATCCAGGGAAGATTGAAAGAGCCCGCCAAGTGGATTGAAGCCAAGGCCCGAGGTGTGAAAGCTGGTTCATTCGCCGATTTGTTTGGAGAAAAAACCTGGGGAAGACATGCGATCCTTGGGCTCATCCTTGCGTTTGCAGGTGTTGTTGGATTGTGGGGTATCGGCTTTTTCGCAGTGGATCTAACCAGCGCCGTTTTTACCAAGCAGTTTGAAAAGGAAGCCATTGAGCTTGGAAAAACAGGCGACGATATCAAGGCTTATGTTTCAGGAAACAGGGCTTTTTGGGGTGGTATCACTTCACTCGTGCAAAACATGGGCGCATTTTTTGGTATTTATGGTTTTACATGGATAACCAGTAAGCTTGGAAGAAAATCAACATTTGCTTTATTTTTCATTGCTGCGGCAATAAGTACCGCAATGGTTTTCATGAAGCTTACGGAGTTCAGGCAGATATTCTGGATGGTTCCGATCATGGGCTTTTGTCAGCTGGCGCTTTTTGGTGGCTATGCGATTTACTTCCCCGAATTGTTTCCCACCAGATTGCGCAGCACGGGTATTTCATTTTGTTATAACTTTGGCAGGTTGGTGGCGGCGGGTGGACCTGTGGTTCTCGGTATGCTTACCACCATGGTATTCACTCGGGAAAAGGGTTTTGAAGAACCTTTCCGATATGCTGGTTTCACCATGTGCGCGGTCTTTTTACTGGGCCTGTTTGCTTTGCCTTTTCTACCTGAGACAAAAGGCAAACCCTTGCCTGAGTGATATAATAACCCCAAAGGTTTTTATTTTGGAGAAGATTGAATGCCTGTTGCCACACCAGATTGGATGTCCCGTCATGATGCCAGCTTAGTCGCCAGTGAGAATGGTAATTCATGGATGATTTATTTTGGCAAGGAACTCACCTATTTGATTTCCCTTGTGCCCTCAAAAGGTAGGCATGGAATCAAGGTGATGCAGACAATAAATGGAAAACAGCTCCCCTGTGATAAGATATTTGACACCCCGGAACAGGCGTGCATGGGTGGCCTGGATGTTTTTCGTGAAAAAGTAGGCTGGTAGCCACTAACCAAGGTCAATCCAATCACCCGGATTTGGTACCAACACCTTGACTCCTGTCTGATGATGTACCTCCCTGGCCCAGCCGTTGGCATCCTGCTTGATCAGGTCGAAAGTGCTGTAATGCATGGGAACGACTTTTTTCGGCATGAGGAATTTCACCGCTTTCAATGCATCTTCGGGTCCCATGGTGTAGTTGTCTCCGATGGGAAGGGCCGCTAAGTCTATTCCTTCTTCCCCGATCAATTTCATATCGCCAAAAAGGCCGGTGTCTGCCGAGTCATAAAAACAAAATTTGTCGTTGAACCTGACAAGGAAACCACAGGGGTTTCCACCATTGCTTCCATCGGGCAGCATTGAACCATGAAAGGCAAGGGTGAGTTTGACTTTACCGAAGGGGAATTGGAATGCTCCGCCATGTTGCATGCCATGTGCCTTGATTCCCTTGGCCTCCAACCAGCCACTAATTTCGTAATTGCAAATGACAGTTGAATTGCAACGGTTGGCGATTTCAATGGTGTCGCCAACATGGTCGCCATGACCATGGGAAACCAGAATAAAGTCCGCATGAATATTGGAAGCTTTGGTGGCAGCAACGGGATTTCCAGTCAGAAAAGGATCAATGATGATTTTGTGGGAACCCGACTCGATATAGAAGCAGGAATGGCCGAGCCATTGGATTTTAGTTGTCATTGGAATGAGTTCCTAATTTACAGAAGTTTTGGGGAGGGAATTAATCATCCCAAAGCACCTCTTTTACCCCATTGTTCAAAAGTATAATCGGAGTTGTCTTCGCATGGAATGTGAAACCCGTTACAATTTAAACAAGTTGGTAAAAGGAAATAACCAAGGATAGGAATGGATTCTTCACAAGAGAAAACAGGGAAGCCACCTGGAAAGTCCAAAACCAGAGTGGGGAAGTTACTTCGACTGGGATGGAAAACCATCGCAGTTGGCGTGATTTTATCTGTTGTGCTTTTGGTTTGCGTGAAATTTCTATTGGTGGTGGGTGTGTTGCGCCCATGGTTGGATAAGACCGCCAGTCAAATTGCTGATTTTCCCATCCGGGTGAATTCCTGCGACCTTGGATTGATGGGAACCACCTGTGTCCAAAAAGTGGATGTGTTTGAAACCGATTTGGAAAAACCAACACCTTGGTTGAAAATTGGTTCGCTGGAAACAGATGTCTCCCTTTTTCGATTGATCAGCGGTAAGGTTATTCCGGATTCTGTCGTGGTCAACAATCCTTCGGTCACATTGCATTTCGATGAAAAAGGTGATTTGCAGACAAAGTTGCCAAAAAGTAAAGGTAATGAACCCCCGAAAATGCCCAGGCTGTTTTTGAAAAACGCCGATTTCTGTCTTAAACAGGATGGTAAACCTCCATTAATAATCAAAGGGATTGATGGTGAGGCCTGGCGGGATGAAAAAAAAGACCTGATATTTGTCGCCACCGTGCAGGATGGTGTTTGGGGAGCCTGGAACCTGCGTGCCCGGGTGGAACCGGGAGATGGGGATTCCGAGCTAAAACTTACCACTCTTGAAGTCGCCCTTTCCAGATCGTTGCTTGAAAGCCTGCCTTTTGTTCCAAAGGCCACATGGGATCATGTCAAGTTGAATGGTTTAACCTCGGTTGTCATGGACTTGTTTTTTGACGGCAAGAAAGACACTGTTGATTACAAGATAGGTCTGGAACCAAAAAACACATCTGTGAATATCCCGATTATCAACCTTGATGCTGAAGATGCCCGGGGTAGGGTTGATATCGACAATGGATATGTCAAAATTCGCGAAGTCGAGGGGCGGGCGGCAAAGGGTGTGATTGAATTAAAGAATGCGGACTTGGATTTTCGCACTGAAAATTACCAGATGGATTATGACCTGAAGATCAGGAATATGCACATCCAGGATTTGCCGGAAGCCTGGGGATTGAAGGATAAAAAAGGGAACTCGTTCATCCAGGGAATAGTTGCGGGATGGGCAAAGCTCAAATTCCTGCACGATCCTGTGAAAGGGCTTCAAACTTCGGGTTCGGGCATGGGATTGATAGAGCAGGCCAAATTATTGGGATTTCCAGCGAAGCCCATACCCCTTGAGTTGAAATCAAATGGTGCGGGATTCAAGCTTGCCCCATTACCAGCCGGCCCGGGGCTATTGCCTGCCGCCCCTAAGAGTGAAAAATCCACCAGTAAGCTTGAGGGAAATAATTCCCTTTTTTTGCAGACAGAAGTGCATTTTGAAAATATTGCCGCCAGCGATCTTTTTGTGTTGATTGGCGCCAGGAACCTTGACGGGATCGCAGGAAAATTAAACCTCGACCTGAAATTGGGGGTTCCCTTTGAAAAAATCTATGACCATAGGTTTTATCTTGGCCACGCCCGGATGGATTTTAAAAATATTCTTCTTTCAGGAATACCCGTCTCAGATTTTCAGGCGGATGCCCAAATGCAGGAGGGCGAAATAGTTCTCTCTGATTTAAAAGCCAGGTTGGGCGGGCAGGGGCAATCAGCAAAAAGCAAAGCGACCGCTGGTGAAATCATGGCTGCGGGGCGAATCGACCTGCAGGACAATGGGATTCTTCATTTGAGATCGCAGGCCTCCTCCATACCTTTGTCCATAATTTCCCCATGGATCCCCGGATTGCTAAATCAAACCGGAACCCTTTCCTTTGGACTTGATGCAAAAACCAAAGTTTCAACCATGTTGGATCCATCCGGATGGAAGGCCGGGGCGCTTTTTCGAATGGATAATGTGTCCCTTGGGGAATTGTTTTTTCAAGGAACAGAGGGAAAGCTTGATCTTTTTCAAGGAAGATTGCAGGCATCCGAGGTTGTCTCCTCCTGTCAGTTGGGGAAAATCACAGGTCAAGCGACATTTCATTTGAACCAGTCGATTCCATTTCAATTTAACATGAGTGCCAAATCCCTGGATGCAAGCAAAGGTTATCTTCTTTTGGGGAAGGAAAAGTTTTTTTTTGATCTCAACGGAACCGGTGAACTTGATGCTTCCGCATCAGTCACTATTTTTCCCCTCGATTGGAATTCATCAGGGAAATTAAATTTTGAGAAATTGGTTCTGGGTAGGTTTCTTCTCGAAAAAAATCATCTTCAATGGCAGATTGATCCTAATAAAATTGTTTTGACGGATGCTGGTGGAAATAGCATGGGAGGGAAATGGTCGGCCGAGGCTGATATCCCCCGTGCTTCCCTCAATTCCGGGAAAATCAAATTTGAAATTCAAGACATAGACGCCGGGTTGCTTGTTCGCACGGCCTCGGAAAAAGAACTGCCCATAAAAGGAAAACTCGGCGGGGTCATCCAGGCAAGTTTTTCTCCCCAGGATAAAACTGGGGAAAGGGAGATCTTTTTCAACGCCGACCTGAATTCGTCCGGCTACGAGATCCTTGGTATTCCCCTCAGGCAAACCAAGGCGGTTGTCAATTGGAAGCGAGGTATCCTTCAGGGAAATTTAAACACGGAATTCGCAGAGGGAAAGGGGAAACTTGATTTCAGCCTGGGTTCCGGATCGAAGGCGAAATTGACCGGTAATCTTACAATCAATGGCATGAGAATGAATCAGCTTTTGGTTGCTTTTGATGCCAATGAACAGTTGAAAAAATTGGATGCGGTTTGCAACCTGGATCTTCCCTATGAGATGGATATCGACAATCTTCAAATAACAGCCAACGGCAAAGTTGTTTTGCAGAGAATAAGTCACTCTAATTACCTGCTTAGCGAACAGTTGCAAGGCAATTTGGTTGTCGATAAGAACGAAATAAACATCAAGGACCTCGCGGGCAATTTCGCGGATGGGCAGATGAGGGGTTCTGTTTTCCTTAATTTTGAAAAAATGGAAAGCAGCTTCTATAAAGGCACCCTGATGCACGCGGAGATGGCAAAATTATTCGCCCCATGGTTCGGGGGTTTGAAACCATCTGGCAAGCTGGATACAAGGTTCAGTGGAAAACTGGGAAGGGAAGTGACTGCGAGTGGAGAAGTCTTTGCCATGGGCCTGAGGCTTTTTGGCGCTGACTTTGGTGATTGGAGATCACCATATGAATTTTCTGTAGCTCCCGCCCGTGGAGCCGGGAATTTTAACATGAGAGATATCTCTGGTTCCTTTGCCGGTGGTAAGGTGTATGGTTCAACAGAATACAGATGGGGCGTTGGTAATGCGCTAGCAGGAAATTTCAGGTTTCAATCCCTGGAAATGAAGGCCTTGCAGGCACAGTTTAGTGATACCCGGGCACCAGGTTCAGGAACCATCCAAGGGAAACTTGTCTTCGCTGGCAAGGATGTCAAGTCGATCGATAACATCACCGCCAATCTGGATGGAACTCTGACTCATAGCAGGGCCCAAGGGATTCCCATCGTCAGGGATTTGGTTCCTTTTTTACCCGTCGCGGCAACTGGAACTTTTTTTGACAAAGGTGAACTGAAGGCACGAATGGATCGGGGTATCATCCGCATTCAAAGACTGGCGCTCTCCAACGCCTTCGTGATGGTCTTGATCGAGGGGAATATCTCCTCGCAGGGCCAGATGGACCTTGAAGCCACTGCAAGGACTGGGAATCTTTCAGTGCTTCCTGAAGCGATGCGAAACCTGGGTTTAAAAATGCCCGCAATTGGCGCGGTGCCACTTGATGTCATTTCCCAAGCCACCGGAGCCTTGGCGGCGGGCATATTACATTACAAAATTACCGGAAACTATAAAAACCCGATTGTTAAAAGCGTGCCCCTCACTTTGCTGACCGAGGAATCAATTCGATTCTTCTTTGGCAGGATTTCACAATAGCTAAATAAATTTTCCGTGTTTCTCCTATTGCAAGCATTTTTTATTCTGTTAAACCTCCCGCCATGTATGGGTAATTCCTGTTAAATTGGAACAAATAAGTCGAACAGGCATGAGAATTCAAAAGGATTACATATTTAAAATGCTATGGATATTTGGTGTTTTATCCTCTGCTGGAGGATGCCAAAGCCCAATGTCCATTTTTTCCATTTGCCAGGATGGAAATACCCTGCTCGATTCCGCACGCAATATGAAAAATACTGTGACAGAGATTCCACAAGTTCCCAGGGAACTTGACAAAGGTTTGACTTCATCTCTCACGGTTGAGCCCGGGGATGTTTTGCTGGTTCAACCTGCTGACCTTGATTCACCTATCAGGCTTCCGGGTGATCAGCCTGTCTTGCAGGACGGAACCATAAGTTTGGGTAAGTACGGCCGTCTTCCCGTGGCAGGTCGAACACTTGATGAAATCGAATCCATGGTCAAGGCCCAAGTCACTTCAGTTGTCAAGGATGCGGGGCCGATCACCATCAGGCTGGTCAACAGGCAAAGCAAGGTTTTCTATGTGGTGGGGGAAGTGAATGCCCCCGGGGTTTTCCCTCTTACCGGGCGTGAAACGGTGCTCGATGCGATCTTGCAGGCTGGCGGCTTGAACGATAAGGCTTCAAGACAAAATATAGTTGTCGCAAGGCCAACACCACCTGGAAGTTGCAGAATAGTGCTGCCTGTTTGTTACAAGGAAATTGTGCAATTGGGCGATACGACCACTAATTATCAACTGGCACCTGGGGATAGGGTTTTCATACCCGCCAAGGATTTCTGGAAAGACAAATCCCCGGTCTCAAAGGGGCCTAATCCCTTATGTTGTAAGGACCAGGAAGCTTGCAAGTTGCCTGGTTCCAAAAACTGGCAGGGGGATAATCCTGCGCAACCGGAAAAAAATATCGCTCCGCCTTGATTAAAATGAATTTGCTATCATTCATCACAAACAAGCTGAGAATATTCAGGTTGTTTGTTGGGATTTTGAAAAATACTGGATTTTCCAATTCCCCTTCTGTTAAAATACATCTAGATATAATTGACACTTAAATGAGGAGATAATCAATGCAATATGATTCAGAATTTCAGGAAATGACATATTCGGGCACAGCGCGATTGAGCTTTATTCGTAAGACATATGCTCATTTGGCGGGTGCGGTGCTGGGATTTGTGGTCCTTGAAACATTGCTTTTAAACACCATAACTGAACAGCAGATCATGTCAGTTTTTGGCAGGTCATCCTGGGCTCCATTGATAATCATGCTTGCATTCTGGGGCGCAAGTTATGTCGCCCAAATGTTGGCTCAATCTGATTCTTCGCCTGCTATTCAATATGCGGGACTTGGTTTGTATGTGGTCGCGGAAAGCCTTATTTTTCTGCCAATATTATATATTGCAACCCACTACATCAATGATAAGAGTCTGATTCCTGCGGCTGGTGCCTTGACCATGTGTGTTTTTGCTGGATTGACCATATCCGTTTTTGCCACAGGCACAGATTATTCCTTCTTGGCTCCAGCGCTTTCAGTTGGAAGCATGCTGATTTTGGGTCTTATTGTTTGTTCCCTGATTTTCGGTTTTTCGTTGGGCCTTATATTTTCATTTGCAATGGTAGGTTTCATGAGCGGTTATATCCTTTATGAAACCTCCCTTGTTATGCTTCATTTTCCAACGGACAAACATGTCGCAGCTGCTTTGATGTTGTTCTCATCGGTTGCAACTTTGTTCTTCTACATCTTGAGAATACTCATGGCCTTCATTAGCCGGGATTAATAAAAATTGGTGTTAATTATAATTAAAAGCCTCCCAAATTAACATTTGGGGGGCTTTTTTTGTCATTTTTGGTGCCTGGCTCAACGAAAATCACAGAAGCCAAGGTATTTTTGTTGTAAGAATTATCGAGGATTAGAATAATTTTGTTGCGTTACTTTAATAATGCCGATACTTTTAAACATGATAAGTGTTTAGTCTATCGGATAATTTGCCTTAAATTTATGATTATCTGGTTAGATTCCCGCCTTGGATTTAAAATTTCTAGTGGAGAGTGACCATGAAATCTTGCCACCAGTGGAAACAGGTTCTAGCTGTTTGTGTGGTAGTGCTTTTTGGTTTTCATTCACAAGCCATCGCCGAAGTGCAACTCCCCGATGGGACAGTCATCAAGAATGTTGATTTTGAAAAACATGTTGTGGGATTATTTGGTAGATCTGGTTGCAACCTTGGTTCTTGCCATGGTTCTTTTCAAGGCAAAAATGGTTTTCGACTTTCTCTTTTTGGTTATGAAGCAGACAAGGATGGAGTTTCTGTAAGCAGGGAAATGAATGGAAGGCGAATCGATTTAGTCCAACCGGACAATAGTCTTCTTTTACTTAAAGGCATGGGACTTATTGAGCATGCTGGTGGAAGAAGATTCTCCCCAGGTTCCTGGCAGCATAAACTTATTAAAGCTTGGATCGAACAAGGCGCTCCATTGGTCAAGGGCAGTGGCGAGATCAAATCCCTTGAAGTCACCCCAAAAGAAATACCCTTCCACAAACCTGGCGAAAAAATAAAACTCAAAGCCATGGTTTCCTTCGCCGATGGCACCACTGAGAATATCACTTCACTTTGCGAATATAGGACCTTGGATGATGCTGTTGCTGAAGTGGATTCCACTGGTAATGTAACGGGTAATCGTGCCGGGGACACATCTATCATAGTTGCATACCGTGGAACGGTTGTTCCTGTGCGTGCCATGGTTCCCCTTGAAGTAAAACCCGGTTACAAATATCCGAGTGTTCCAGAAGTCAACTACATAGACAAAATTGTTTTTTCCAAGCTTAAAAGATTGAATATCGAACCTTCATCAATGTCTGGGGATGTTGAATTTTTGCGCAGGATCTCTATCGATGTGATCGGCTCTTTGCCAACCCCAAATGAGATTCGCACTTTTGTTGCCGACAAGGACCCCAATAAGCGCTCTAAAAAGGTTGATGAGCTTTTGAAGCATCCCCTTCATGCGGCGCTGTGGGCCACGAAAATAAGTGATATCACGGGCAATAATACCGATGCCATGGAACAACCCCAAAACCTCAGGGCTAAAAAAAGCCAGATGTGGCATGATTGGTTAAGGAAGCGTGTTTCTGAGAATGTTTCCTATGACAAGATTGTTGAAGGGGTTCTTTGTGCCACTAGCAGGGATGGTGACACTCCTGAAGAATATATTCTTAAAGTTAACAAGATGGATGAGGAAATCACCAAAGGGTTTGTTGATGACTATGCAAATAAATCATCCTTGGATTTGTTCTGGCGTAAACAAGGTGTAGTGACTCTGGACCAGTGGGGTGAAAAAACCGCAGCCGCTTTCATGGGAATGCGCCTTGAATGTGCCCAGTGTCACAAGCATCCTTTTGACCGCTGGACACAGGTTGATTACCGATCGTACGCAAATGTCTTCAGTCAATTGGCATACGGTACATCTCCCGAGGCAAAAAAGGCCATTGATGCTGAAAACGCAGAGCGCAAGAAAAATGCCATGGGCAAAAACAACAACCAAATCAATGTTGTTAAGGAAGTTTATGTTGCCAATGCTGTGGCTGGCAAAGGTGGTGCTGGGAAGGCCTTGGTTCACCCTGAGACAAATCTTCCACTTGCTCCAAAGGCCTTGGGTGGTCCTGAAATCAAGATGGAAACGGGTGTTGATGCCCGTAGGAAACTTTTTGAATGGTTGAAGTCTCCCGATAATCCATACTTTGCCCGAAGTTTTGTGAACCGTGTCTGGGGTCATTATTTTGGTGTTGGAATTGTTGATCCACTTGATGATTTTTCAATTGCCAATCCGCCTTCCAATCCCCAGCTTTTGGATGCTTTGGCAAAAGATTTCATCGATAGTGGCTTTGATATCAGGAAGTTGGAAAAGACCATACTTCTTTCCAGGGTTTACAATCTCACAAGTGTGCCCAACGAAACCAATCGCTTTGATGATAACAATTACTCCCATTCATTTATTAGGCCGATGATGGCTGAGGTTGTGGTGGATGTTCTATGTGCTGCGACTGGGATGGCTGAGAATTTTGGTCCTGATGCCCGTAAAGATTCCAAGGCCATAGAAGTTGGTGCCAGCAGGGTTAATTCCTCGATAAGCTATGCGTTTAGAATTTTCGGCAGGCCTCCCCGTACCGCTGCTTGCGATTGTGAACGATCCATGGAACCTGCGCTTCCCCAAAAACTTTACCTGATGGCGGATACCAACCTTCAGGCTAAAATTGAATCCCAGGGAAATATCATCAAGAAAATTCTTGCTGAAAACCAAGATGATCAGAAGGCCCTGGAGGAGTTGTTTCTTTCAACCCTCAGCAGGTTTCCCAATGATCGGGATAAGAAGCACTTTGAGGAATATCGCGCTAAAAGTGCTGATCGAAAAACGGCATTTGTCGACACCCTCTGGGCGTTGCTGAATACCAAGGAGTTTATTTTTAATCACTAGAATTTTGTCAGCCTGTTTGAAAAACAGGCAAAGTTTCAATTTTGCCCTGAAACTTTGACAAGATTAAAAACCAAGGGCATTTAAGGAATACTAAGATGGCTAGTAAATTCGTTTCTGATTGCGAAGGTTTCAACCGCCGTGATTTCATAAGAATTGGTGCCGGCGCAGGCCTTCTTGGGTTAAGCCTTCCCGAAATCTTAAAGCTTGAAGCCACTGCTGCCGCGAAGCGAAATGGTGTATCCTCTTCCAAAAAAGCCGACTCCATCATCATGGTTTGGCTTTCCGGTGGTCCTTCCACCATTGATATGTGGGACTTGAAACCCGATGCACCTGAGGGCATTCGTGGTGAATTCAAACCGATCAATACTTCCGCTGCTGGTATCCAGATAAGCGAGCACATGCCCAAGATGGCAAAAGTAATTGACAAGACAACCATCGTCAGGTCCATTTATCATTCCATTCCCTCGCATGGCCCTGCGACAGTCTTCATGACCACTGGTAACAAGCCAACTCCAGCTCTTCAGTACCCAGCCATGGGTTCGCTTGTTAGCAAGCTTGTAAAGAGTGAGGAAGGTGTTCCTTCCTATGTTTCATTCTCTGATATTCGAGGTGGTACTGCTGGCACTTCGGGTTACCTTGGCACTGCATACAATCCTTTCATAGTAGAGGGTAGTGCCGGTGGCGATACCAAGGCCAAGACCTCTCTCAAGGTTCGTGGTATTCAACTTCCCACGGACTTTACCCTTGAAGAACTGAACAACCGCGATAAGTTGCTGTCAGGTTTTGATTCAACATTCCGTGATGTTGACAAGAAAGCTGACCTTATTCAGGGATTCGATGCGTTCCATCAACAAGCCCTTGATATCCTGCGTTCCGACAAGACCCGCAAAGCTTTTGATCTTGCACAGGAAAAAGCAGAGACCCGCGCTCGTTATGGCGCTGACAACTTCGGACAGAGCGCCCTTGCGGCAAGGCGACTTGTTGAAGCTGGTGTTCGCTTTGTGACAATCAGCATTGGTGGATGGGATACCCATAACAAAACCTTTGAAGCTCATTCAAAGAATTTGCAGCCGAAATTGGATAACACCCTTTCCGCACTCATCTCAGACCTTTCAGATCGTGGGATGCTGGATCGGACCATGGTTTATTGCGCCGGTGAATTCGGCCGTACTCCCAAGGTCAACAAGAATGTTGGTCGTGATCACTGGGCAAGGTCAATGGCTGTTGTTCTTGCTGGTGGCGGGTTCAAGGGAGGTTATGCCCATGGTTCAACTGATAGCCAAGGCATGGCTGCTGCAAATGACCCCTGCCTCCCAGATGATGTTTCATCAACTATTTTCTCGAACCTTGGAATTGATCCCAAGACCGAACTTAACTCATCAACCGGCAGGCCTATCCAGTTGTTCCGTGAAGGAACTGTCATTGATAAGTTGCTTGCTTAATTGTGTTTTCAACCAGAAAACCCCCAGCAAAACACTGGGGGTTTTTTGTTGGTATTAACCTTAGGCGCTCAATTTGGTTGAAATCAATATGCCGAATATGGACGGGCCATTTTTTTTATGAGATCATGAATATCTGAAGGATATTTGTTGAGGGGAGTTGTGCCATGGTTATTAGGTTTTTTGTTTTAGCAGGTTTTTTATTTGTCGCCAGTTGGTCGGTTTCCAGCCAGGTCACACAGTCTGCGATATCTGAATTGATCCAAGGGTTGGGTAATTCCTCCTTTGAGATTCGTGAAAAATCACAGAGAGATCTTGAATTATTGGGGGAACCAGCGCTGGAATCACTTCGTATTGCCAGAAAAAGTGATGATCCCGAAGTGAGGCGCAGGGCGGATGCTCTGGTTAAAAAAATTGAAGTCGAATCAGATAATAAAAAACTGATAACACCAAAAAAAATAACGATGAAACACATGGATGTCCCGGTTGCTGAGGTTGTTGCGGACCTAGTCAAGCAATCCGGATATCGGATCGTGCTTGAGGATAAAAGCCGGATTTTTGAAACAAAAAAAATATCTGTTGAAATCAGGGATGCCCCTTTTTGGGAGGCCCTGCAAACAATAGCCAGGAAAGCTGATTTGGTTGAAATCCCCGGTTTGAGGGGCACTGCGGGCGAACCTATAAAAGTTGAATTTCCCAAGGCGAACATTCTTCCCAGGATTGCCCCAAAGGCCATTCCCCTAATTCCCGGTAAGGAAACAGATAAAAAAGCCCAGCCTGAAAAAGGCGTTAAGATTGATGAGGCAAATCCTGTGATTAAGGTGTTGTTTGTGCCACAGGAAAAAGGGGCGCCTGTACCACCCGCACCACCAATGCCGATTTTGCCCCCCGGTATAGGGCAGGTTTTTGGGCAGGTTGCGATAGGCTTGGACCAGGTTCCAACTGGCAAAGCCAGGGAAAATGTTATTATTTTAAAAGGGGGGAAGTTTGACGAACTTCCTTCGGATACCCGTACTGCCTTTCGTGTTCGCATGTTGAGAAATCCTGAGAATGTTTTCGGCAAACCCGATGATAAGCACATACTTTTAGGTCTTGAGGTTTCACCTGAACCCAGGTTGAAGTTGCATGCGATAAGTTCAGTAAACATAACCAAGGCGGTGGACGATATCGGGCAGAATTTGGAACAAGATTCCCTTGCTGCAAAAAATGACTTGCCCCCATTTCCAGGAAGAATCGTCGCTCGTCCGGTTCAAGCGATAGACCAAATCGGTAACTCGGTGGAATCAAAAGTGCCGGTCCATTTAATCAAAGGTGCTAGGGAATCCAAGGTGATTGATTCCATCGAGGGTAAATTGGTGTTACAGGTCATGGATGATTCAAAACCTGTCCTTGAAGTTTCCAACATTGAAAAAGAGGTTGGAAAAAAGATTGAGGGAAAATCTGGCGCATGGCTGAAGATCAATGAATGCGTGAAAGTCGCAAATGGATCCCATTCCCTTAAGATCGAGTATGATATTCCATCGGATGTGGCTGCGAATATTCAAAATAATTTTGGAATTCGGAATAATATTATCATCCAGAATGGTCAATTAAACATCATGGGGGGAGCCGCACCTGCAAGCCTTGGGGGATTTAAAATCTTTGATGCGGAGGGCAAAGCTTTGACACCAAATTCCTCATCGACAAGCATTTCGGTCGGCCCGGGCGGCACCAAGCGAAGTATAAATGTCACCTACCCCGCAAGTTCCAAGGCCCCACATAGGATTTTGTATGATGGCGGCTCCACCACGATGGTGGAAGTGCCTTTCGCGTTGAAGATGGTGCCTTTGAAATAAGGTTTAATTCGGAGGTGGGTTTTCTGTTGGCTTGATTCTCTCACCCTGTACCTGCCTCATGATCACCCTGTTTATCACCTGTAGGAATGCCACGGCACTGGCTTCGATCACATCGGTGCTGACTGCCCTGCCGTTCAATACCTTGCCTTCAAAAAGTGCTTCGATCTGAGCCTCACCCTGCGCATCCTCGCCCACGGTCACATTCCTAAGCCGGTAATCTTTCAAGGTGACATTCACCCCTGTTAGTTTTGAAATAACCTTGAAAACAGCATCCACAGGCCCATCTCCAATACAGGCATCCCGGACAATGTGGCCATCCTTATGCCATAGGGCGACAACAGCCGAGGGGATGGTTCCGGTTCCGGCATTGCAAGTCACAGCTTCCAAGGTCCAAACGGTGGGGTCGGTGTGGATCTTGGCTTCCGCGAGGGCCTCGATATCAGCATCGTATATGACTTTTTTACGGTCTGCCAGAGTTTTGAAATCCTCGAAAACGCGTTGAAACTGCGCTTCATCAAGGTGGTAACCAAGTTCCTGCACCCGTTGTTTAAGAGCGTGACGACCGCTATGTTTTCCAAGGACCAGGTCTGTCTGGGCCAAGCCGATATCCAGGGGGTTCATTATTTCGTAAGTGGAGCGTTCCTTGAGCATGCCATCCTGGTGTATGCCCGCCTCGTGGGCAAAGGCATTCTGGCCGACAATGGCCTTGTTGCGCTGGACTTGAATCCCCGTGACATGGGAAACAAGCTTGCTGGTGGAGAAAATTTTCTTTGTGTTGATATTGGTTCCCAGCTTGAAGTAATCATTGCGGGTTTTGATGGCCATTACAACTTCCTCAAGTGCGCAATTACCCGCTCTCTCGCCTATTCCATTGATGGTACATTCGATTTGTCGCGCACCTTCCAATACCGCGGCTAGGCTGTTTGCAACCGCCAGTCCAAGATCATCATGGCAATGCACGCTTAGAATAGCCTTATCAATGCCCCGAACATTTTTTTTCAGGTGGGCGATCACCTTGGCGTATTGCTCAGGCATGGCATAGCCAACTGTGTCTGGTATGTTGATGGTTGTCGCGCCAGCCTCAATGGCTTTTTCAACGACCTCAGTAAGGAAATCCAATTCGGTTCGCGCGGCATCTTCCGGGCTGAATTCAACATCATTCAGGTAACTTTTTGCCCTTTTGATGCCTTCAACCGCCCTGCGGATGATTTCCTCTTTTGCCATTCGTAATTTGAATTCACGATGAATGGCGCTGGTGGCGAGAAACACATGAATACGGGGTTTGGGATTATCCTTGAGCGCCTCCCAGGCACGGTCGATATCAGGATTATTGCAGCGGGCCAATCCGCAGATGGTTGGACCATGAATCTGCCTGGCGATCTCTCTGACGGCTTCAAAGTCCCCGGGAGAAGCGATGGGAAACCCAGCTTCGATAATATCCACCCCAAGATCACGAAGAGCCATGCCCACTTCAAGCTTTTCAGCAAGGTTCATGCTTGCGCCTGGCGATTGTTCGCCATCGCGGAGAGTGGTGTCAAAAATGATTACTTTATCCTGGCTCATAAAAACTCCCGACAAAAAAAAACGGAACCTTCTGGTTCCGGGGTTTTCATTCTCGCTTGGGTTATATTTGGCTTCGAGAAAAATCCCCAGATCATCCCTTGGAGGGGAGAATAAGAAGAAGTTCAAGAAGTAGCAATTTTTGACGCATAGTTAATTTCTATGATAGGAGTAAAACCTCATTCATGCAAGCTTTCTCAAGGTTATTGCGCTACTTTTGCCAAACTTGGAAGCCAAATACCCGGTTGACTAGGGTTGAAATCTATGGGATGTTAAGGAAAGTTGTGAAATATACCCGCCTTTTTTCCTGGAAAATTGCAGGAGTTGATGATGAATATTCGCGAACAACGAAGAAGTTTTATCAAGAAAAGTTCCATGCTTTCAGTTGGGTTGATGGTTGCACCCGGAATAATTAGAGCCGGGGATAACAAACCCAAACTCAATATTGGCCTGATCGGGTTGTCTGGAAAAGGCGCTTCCAACCTTGCGGGGGTGTTGAGTGAAAACATAGTCGCCCTTTGCGATGTGGATGAATCAAGGGCCGCCAAGGCGCGGAGTGAACATCCCAAGGCCAAGTTTTTCCAGGATTATCGTAAACTAATCGATCTCAAGGAATTGGATGCGATTGTCATAAGCACACCCGACCATGTGCATGCGGTGCAGGCGATTGCAGCCATGCAGTCAGGCAGGCCGGTTTATTGTGAAAAACCGCTGGCCCATTCAGTCCTTGAAGTAAGAAAAATGGTCAAAACCGCGAATGAAAAGGGATTGGTTACCCAGATGGGAACGCAAATTCACGCGGGTAACAATTATCGCAGGGTCGTTGAGATTATCCAAGCGGGGGTGCTGGGTGAAATAAGCAGGGTCCAGGTTTGGGTAAGCTCTTTACCCAACATCAGGACTCTTTCGAAGACTCCGGTTCAGGTGCCTGCAGGCTTTGATTATGATCTTTGGCTTGGTCCCGTTCCCCATAGGCAATACGATCCCGCATTCACTCATTTCAACTGGAGATACTTCTGGGAGTTCGGCGGGGGTGTTTTCGCGGACATGGCATGTCATTACATGGATCTTGTGCATTGGTCGCTTGACCTGCGAAAACCTCTGACGGTGGAGGCTGTCTCCAAAAGGGTTCAGGCGGGAGATCAAACTGTTCCGGACCTTGTCAAAGCTGATTTTCAATATCCAAATCGCGGTGCAAGGTCTGCGGTGCATCTGACCTGGTACAACGGTGTGAAGGGGCCAGGTTGGGATCATGAAAAACCCTACCATGGCTTTGCTTCAGGTGTGCTTTTTGAAGGCTCCAAGGGCCAGTTGATTGCAGATTATTCAAAATACAAGCTTCTTCCTGAAGATAAGTTCAAGGGATTCACGCCTCCACCTGAAACCATTCCCAATTCAATAGGTCACCACCAGGAATGGATTGAAGCAATAAAAAACAAAAAGGTCACCACTTGTAATTTTGATTATAGTGGCGCCCTCGCGGAAACCGTATTGCTTGGTAATGTGGCCCTTCGCAGTGGTATGAAAATAAGCTGGGACGATGCCAAGGGTACCACCGGGAACAAGGAAGCGGACAAGTACCTGATTAGGGAATACAGGAAGGGTTGGACCTTGTGATCAACACCCCCCGATGACTGGTTGTGATCAGGGGTTGAAAAAAAACTGGATGGTTTTCACCAGGAAAACATTCAATACAAGGACCGATACGATTGAGGAAACGACACCCTTGGTGGCGGCTTTTCCGACCCCTTCCGTTCCGCCCTCTGTTTCGTTTCCATGGAAGCAGCCTGAGATTCCAATGGCCAGCCCGAAAAAAATTGTTTTGCCAAGTGCTGGTAATGATTCCCTCAGGGTTAAAACTCTTAATACCTCATTTTGATATTGGGAAAAACTCATTGATCCCGTGAGTGACTCGGTTAAAAAGCCTGAATAAATCGCCAGATATGCTGTGAAAATCGTGAGGATTGGAAGCGTGATTACGCAGGCAATTATCCTTGGTGCCATCAGCACCCGCATGGGTGATAATCCCAGAAGCATAAGAGCATCAATCTGTTCTGTTTGTTTCATGGAGCCGATTTCAGCAGCAAGGCTGGCGCCAGACCTTCCCGCCAGTATCAACGCCGAACACAACGGGGCGAATTCAACCACTACTGCAAGCGCGAGTGCCTGTGGCAGATATGCCACCGCGGAGGGACCCGCGACATTCACAAGCGCATCTCGCAGATGGATCCAGACAACCATTCCAATCGCCAACCCCGCGATTATTGCCAAAGGAAGCGCACCCATAAGGGATTTGTAAGTTTGCCGCAGTAACTCTTGAGGACTGTAAAGGGCTGATGGCAGATGATAGATCGCATCCATGATGAATGATATTGCCTGCCAAAGCTTTGAAAAAATTTGCATTTGGAACCTTTCAAGATTTCCTTGCGCTGAAAGTCCAGTGCCTGTCGGAGGATTGGTTTACCGTGGAACCATCAAATCCAAAGGAGATTGTGATTTCCCGGACTTCCTCGAGGGATAGGGCGGCATGCAATGAATCCGTGAAAAGCTGCTTTTGCTTGGGTGTCGCGTCACCTGCGTGAATCTTTACGAGGTTCATCAAAACATTTTGGTTGTTGGGTCTGAGTAAATCACGGATGAATATTAATCCACCTCTTTTGGTAACCCTAATCATTTCCTTGAAGCATTCATACGGGTTTGGAATGTGATGGATGATGCTGTTGGAAATGACATGATCAAAGGATCCATCAAGATATGGCATTTTTTTTGAATCAACCTTTGCCAGGGTGATTGCGGATTCAAGGTTCGCGTTTTTGATGTTTTTAGTGCCCAGCGAAAGCATGGATTCAGCAAGATCTATGGCAGTGATTTTAAGTCGGGGTTCATATCCGCATAATGCAATGGGTATTTGAGCGGTGCCCGTGCCAACATCAAGTACATTCACCCCGTCAGCAGTCGTTTTTTTTGAAAGAAAATCCTGGCAAAACAATTCGTTTACCCTGCTGTGATCCATTGAATCATATTCGGTCGCCTCTTCCATGGTATCCATGACTTCTGGTTCGAGAATTCTATTTAATTTTTGCATCTTGGGGATCAGGATTAGAGAGTTAAGGATTATAAGAAATCAGTTTAAGGTAGAGTTATTGATGAGTAAATAAGGGATACTCAAAGAAAAAACCCCGCTGATACATTTTGAGGGCATCAGCGGGGCCGGAACAGAGAAGAGGCCAAGAATCAGACTAAGCTTTTTGGATGATCCGTGTCAATCAATTAAAAAAATAAAGATCATATTTTTTAGTGTACATATGTTTACATTGACGGGATAAATCGTACAATCAAATTAACTTGAAAGAGATGAATTTGTTTAAAATAAGGACTTTTTAAACCTCAGGTTGCACCTGTAGGTCATTCTTTTATAATAAATTTAGATTTCCTGAGCATTTTGGGCGTAAATGATCTTTTTAATGAGATTGCCATGTTTGATGGTTTGAGAAAAGGGTTGACCGCAGCTTTAAAGACCCTGCGTGGAAAAGGCCGCCTATCCGAGGCGAACATCCGCGAAGCCATGGATTCCATACGCACTGTTCTGCTCGATGCCGATGTTAACTTTACGGCAGCCGAAAATTTCATCAAACGAATAACTGAAAAGTCTGTCGGGCAGGAAGTGCTTCGTAGCCTTGATCCCAGTGAACAAATTGTAAAAATCGTTTATGATGAGCTGGTCATGCTCATGGGGCCGGTGGATACAGCGATCCCTTTTGCCAAGGATCGTCCAACGGTAATCATGCTCTGTGGTCTTCAAGGTCAGGGAAAAACCACAACCTCGGGCAAGCTGGCACTGACGCTCAAAGGTAAAGGGCGAAAACCATTGCTGGTTGCAGCCGATTTGCAAAGGCCTGCCGCTGTCGAACAATTGCGAGTGCTGGGGGAGCAAATTCAGGTTCCCGTTTATTTGGAACTACCGGAGGCCGGCAAACCGGTTCCCACGCCTGTTCAAGTTTGCGCCAATGCGATTGCGTATGCAAAACGAACCTTGATTGACACGGTTATCCTTGATACCGCGGGTCGTTTGCATATCGCCGAAATGCCCATGGACGAGCTTAAGCAGATCGATAAACAGGCCAAACCTGACCAGGTTTACCTCGTATGCGATGCGATGACAGGGCAAGATGCGGTCAACAGTGCCGCGGCTTTCAACGAGGCGCTTGAGCTTAACGGTGTGATCCTGACCAAGCTTGATGGTGATGCGCGTGGTGGCGCCGCGTTGTCAATAAAGGAAGTCACCAGGGTTCCGATCAAATTTATCGGGGTCGGTGAAAAACTCGATAAGTTAGAGGAGTTTCGCCCGGAGGGAATGGCCCAGCGAATTTTGGGTCAGGGTGACATATTGTCCCTGGTTGAAAAAGTCAGCAAGGTGCAATCCGATATTTCCAAGGAAGAATTGGAAGAACAGCAGAAAAAGTTGAGGGAAGGGGATTTTAACCTCAACGATTTCAGGAAACAGTTTGAACAAATCGCCAAGATGGGTTCAATGAAAGACCTTATCGGGGCGATGCCTGGTATGTCGGATATGGTGCCGGCGGGTGAAGACCCCGAGGCGGCATTCAGAAGAATCAAAGGTATGCTTGATTCGATGACCCGGGAGGAAAGGGCTAATCCTGACATTCTGGACCAAAATCGAAGGCGCAGAGTGGCGGCAGGTAGTGGGACGCAACCCCATGATGTGAAACAGTTTCTGAATCAATTTGAACAGGTGCGCAACTTGATGCGTGCCATGTCCAAGATGAGCATATGGGAAAGAATCAAGATGGTTTCCGGGATGGGAAAGATGGGCGCTTTCCAGCCGGGGGCCAAATTAAAGACAAAAGGCGACACGGGTCATAGAAAAACCCCTAAGGAAAGAGCCAAAGAGCGAAAAAATAAAAAACGCTAGTTTCTTGAAATGAATTAAGAAAGGTTGTGGGTTTTTCCACTGCTTTTCATAATATAAAGCTTTGGTGTATTTATCGGAAAGGAAGAACCATGGCAGTTAGTATTCGTATGAAACAGTTTGGCAGGCATGGTAGGCATTTTTATCGTATCGTTGCCATCGATAAGCGAAGGGCACGCGATGGGGATGTTCTTGAAATTCTTGGTACTTATGATCCTTCAGTGAAGGTTAAGGAATCCAGGGTCACGCTTAAGCCAGCAAGAATCAAGCATTGGTTGAGTGTTGGTGCGAAACCTTCGGATCATGTTGCAATCTTTCTCGAAAAGTACATGGAAAAATTCGAGAAGGCCGAGGCAGCAGCTAGTTCCGGTTCCTAAAGCCATGCGGTTTGATGTGTTGACATTGTTTCCTGATTTATTTCAGGGATATCTGTCGCAGAGCTTATTGAAACTGGCTATTGAAGCGGAAAAGGTTTCCATCAATCTTTGGAATATCCGGGATTGGGCCAAGGGCAAGCACTCCAAGGTGGATGACAGGCCTTTTGGTGGTGGACCAGGAATGGTCATGAGTCCACAACCGGTTTTTGACTGTGTTGAAGATGTTCGTTCAAAAGTTGTTGAGAATCCAGGTTTGCTGGTTATGCTCACTCCCGCAGGAGAAAGGCTTAACCAAAAAGTTGTCGAAGAATTGGCCGGCCACAACAGGATATTATTGTTGTGCGGCAGATACGAGGGGTTTGACGAAAGAATCAGGCTTGGCCTGAAACCCCGCGAAGTCTCGATTGGTGACTTCATTTGCAATGGCGGTGAGGTCCCCGCGATGGTCGTGATCGACAGTGTGATTCGTCTGGTTCCAGGCGTTTTGGGAGATCCCGAAAGCCTTGCTGAGGAAACTCACTCTGATCCAGGCGTGGTTGAATATCCCCAATATACCCGACCGAGGGTTTTCAGGGGACTTGAAGTTCCGGAGGTATTGTTGGGCGGAAACCATTCCGCAATTGCTTCCTGGCGGGCTGAACAGTCCAGGTTACGAAGTCAGGGTTTGATCAAATAAACTTGTTTGCGAAGGAATATTATCATGAAAAATCGCCTCATTCAAATTGTTGAAGACACCGCAAAAAAACATGTCAATGAACTTGCTGAAAAATCAGAAGTCAAAAGATCCATCCCCTATTTTGAAGTGGGCGACAGCGTTGATGTCCATTTCCGGATTCTTGAAGGCCAGAAGGAACGCATCCAGGTTTTCAGCGGCCTTGTAATCAGCCAGCGTGGTAACGGCATGGGTGAGATGTTCACCGTCCGCCGCATCGTCCAGGGTGAAGGCGTGGAGCGAACTTTCCCCGTGGTTTCTCCTCGGGTTGCCAAGGTTGAAGTAAAGAAAACGGGCAAGGTTCGCAGGGCCAAGCTTTATTACATGCGCGACAGGGTCGGTAAATCGATCCGCCTCAAGGAGCGCAAGCCTTATGCGACGAAGGCAGCCAAGACCAACTAGCCATTGCAACGGTGATTCGCATGCCCATGCGATTTCTCGACTGGGTTTTACCTTGGCGCAAACAACTTGGAAATAAATCCGAGCATATTGCAGCCAAGGTGCTTGTTTCCAAAGGTTACACCATCCTTTCAAAAAATTGGGCTTGCAAGCTGGGTGAACTCGATATTGTTGCTCGTATCAGGGACACGGTTGTTTTCGTTGAAGTTCGCTCCCGGTCTTGTGATCATACGGTGGTCGCCGCTGAATCGGTGGGAAGGGACAAGCAAATCAAGCTTTCAAGGGCTGCTAACTCCTTTATATTTGCCCATAAAATCCAAGGGTGCTCATTCAGGTTTGATGTGATTGCGATTGCCTGGAAAAAAAATTCTCCGACTCCCGACCTGGCCCATCATGAAAATGCCTTTGAGTTTATTTCCTGATACTTGGTTGCTTCTCAGGAGGGCGTCTTGAAAACTTCCGCACAACAACTTGAGTTGATAAAAAACGGCGTGGATCAAATAGTTCCCGCCGATGAATTTTCGCGTAAATTGGATCGATCTATCGCTCAGAACAAACCCCTCAGGGTCAAATATGGGATTGATCCCACCGGCATCGATGTCCACCTGGGCCATACTGTTCCGCTTAGAAAACTCAGGCTTTTTCAAGACCTGGGACATCAGGCGGTCCTTATCATTGGGAATTACACCGCATTGGTTGGTGACCCCAGTGGCAGGGACCAGGCCAGGCAGCGACTTACTGAGGAACAGGTTGCTAAAAATGCACTTGATTACCTTGTCCAGGTAGGCAAGGTGATTGATCTTTCCAAAACCGAGGTCCGCTACAACGGTGAGTGGTTTTCCAAATATCGATTTCTCGATGTGCTAGCGTTAGCAGGAACCACCACCATCCAGCGCATGCTGGAACGCGATGACTTCACCAAGCGTTACAAGGCTGGCACCCCAATTTATCTTCACGAATGCCTTTATCCGCTGATGCAGGGGCATGATAGCGTCGAGGTTCGTGCGGATGTGGAACTGGGTGGAAGCGAACAACTTTTCAGCCTAATGGCGGCCCGCGATTTGCAGAAAAACGCCGGACAGGAACCCCAGGTTTGCCTCACACTTCCCATTCTCCGTGGATTGGATGGTTCCAAGCGAATGGGAAAAAGCCTTGGCAATTATATTGGCGTGTGTGAGCCATCCTATGATCAATTTGCAAAGGTTATGAGCATCCCTGATGAACTCATGAGGGAATGGTTCGAGTTGCTAACCAATCTTTCCACCGCCGAGATTAATATCCTTCTGGATGCATCCAAAACGCATCCCCTTGAGGCGAAGAAAGCCCTGGGTAAAAACATAGTTGGTTTTTATCATGGCGACAATCTTGCTGGTGAGGCCGCTGCGGAATGGACCAGAAGGTTTTCCCAAAGGCAGGATCCAACGGATATTCCGGTGGTTGTTTTAAGCAATGCCCAGCTTGCAGGGGGATGCACCGCCACCAAGCTTCTGGTGTTTTTGGAATTTGCCAAAAGCAACAATGATGCAAGAAGGCTGATTCAGGGCGGTGGAGTGACGATAGGACCTGATAAGATCAAGATTTCCGATCCCAACCAAGTCATAAACATCGAAGGTGAATTAATCGTCCGGGTTGGCGCACGCAGGGTCGTTCGCGCAAGGTCTGAATGATTCAAAGGGGCAATCCTTGGGTAATCCCATCAAAGCAACCTGGCCGATCAGCAATTGTCTGACTCCCCTTGAAAAGGGCTGTGTCCATATTTGGTCATTTCATACTTCCAAGCCCTCAAGGGAGGTTGAATCACTTTCAACCTTGCTGCATCCCAATGAAATTAACCGGGCAATGCGCATGCGCTCATTGGAAGTGCGTGAGCAGGCTATAGTTGGTAGGGCGGTTTTGAGGATTTTCCTTGCGGGATATTTGGGGTGCGATCCAAAAGAAGTTGCATTTGAACATACCGGGATGGGAAAGCCTGTCCTTGCGAATCGCAAGGGGCTTTTTTTTAATCTTTCACATTCCCATGGACTGGGATTGATCGCCCTTTCAAGTTGTGCCGAGGTCGGAGTGGACATTGAAAAAATCCGCCATATCGAGAATAGTTTGTTTCTTGCGGAGCGTTTTTTTTCACCTTGGGAATCCCAGACCCTTTCGAGGCAGAATACAGGCGAAATGCAGTCCGTCTTTTTTCAGGCATGGACCAGGAAAGAAGCTTTTTTGAAGGCGAATGGCCATGGGCTGGGCTTTGGTTTGGACCGGGTTGAAGTTTCATTGGGTCGTAATGAAACCCCCCGGATACGATTTGTTGATGGGTGCCCAAAAGAGGCTGAACGCTGGACACTATTGCATCTCGAACCAGGTATGGGATTCATGGGGGCCGCCGCTTTCCAGGGGCCTGGCAACATTCGCTCGCTAACCTGGCATTGGGATGGTAAAGAGAATCCAAGGATGAAGTGAAAGATCACATTGGGCAACTGTGTTTTCTTGAATATAATAACTTCGGAATGCCCTTGTAGCTCAGCTGGATAGAGCAACGGATTTCTAATCCGTCGGTCACTGGTTCGAATCCAGTCGGGGGCATTTCCTTTTTCTTCCATGATTAATTTCAATCTTAATGTTCCCTTAACATCAAATTGTTAACATAAGACATGGAATTTAACTACATCTGGAAATGAGGCATGTATCATGCAGAAATATCTTGCGGGAATAACAACTTTTTCACTGCTTTGCCTGGTGGGTATGAGTGTCTGGTCCCAGCCACAGGATGGCAAAGGCGGGCCGGGGAAAGATTTCAAAAAAGGCCCCGGGGGAGATAAAAAAGGGCCACCAATGGGGTTTGAGCTCGGGAAAGTTTTGCCGCCGCACATCGTGGATAACCTTGAACTCTCAGAAGAACAGTTGAAACAAATTGCAGACCTTGAAAAAGAGGTCAAAGTAAAACTGACCAAGATCCTGACGGAGGGCCAGATTAAAAAAGTGGAAGCCTCAAAAGGCCTTGGCAAAATGGATGGCAAAGAAGGAAAAGGCAAAGACAAAGAAGGAAAAGATGGCAAAGGCAAGGATGCAAAGGGTAAGGAAAAAGATGGGAGTCCGGATAAAAAGGCGGGCCAACCTCGCCCTGATATCGATGCCAATCTAAAAAGTGCATCCAAAATTCAATGGTTTGCCTCGCTCGATCGTGGCTTAAGGGAGGCACAGCGGACAGGTATGCCAATACTTCTTCTTTCCGCAGCTCCCCATTGTGCCGGCGTGTCTGGAACCTGGTGACCTGGCAAAGCTGGAATGGACAGGAGTTTCCTGTCCGATTCTGATGTGATTGCCGCCTCCAGAAAGTTTGTCTGCATCCGTCTGCTAAGCTATGAAAACAAGGTTGAGTCCGAATTTTTGAAAAGTTTCAATGTCGGCAGGTCAGGTGATGTGGAAAACACGGTTTTTTGCATTCTTTCACCGGATGCAAAACAAAGGCTGTCCCGCGCGGCTCGTGGAACTGAGCAGGTTTATTCCAATTCAAAAATCATGGCCGAATCCATGAACACGATTTCATCCCAGTATCCCGGCTCAGCCCGGGAGATTCAAAAGGTTCCAGCAGTCCCCTATGTTTCTGATTTGCGTTTGGCATTAAATGTCGCAAGTTGCGATAAGCAACCGTTGGTTGTGCTAAATCCTGCAATGGATGCCGACTTGCCAATGCTCGAAAAAAAGATTGGTGAGATTGCATGGTCCAATGATTTAATCGGGAAGTTTGTTTATGTGAAAGTCGCTGATCAAAAGGAATTACAGTTGGTGAATGGTGCCGAGCGACAATCCCGGGTTATCATTGTTCAGCCTGATAGTTTTGGCTTGAAGGGTGAAGTGCTTTTTCAAACAACAAAGGAATCATCCCAGGAATTAAAAGAGGCATTCAGCCAGTTTGCGGGCAAAGGCAACTGGGCTGAACTAAGTTTTTGGAGCCATGTTCAGCAAGGGCACCAAAAAGGGGTTTTTTGGGAGACCAAATTGCCGGTGACTGATAGGCAGGAACTTGGTGCCCGTGAGCGTGCCAGGGCAAAAAACAGCGGGAAATAAGTTTGATTAAATCCCTCAGAAACTGTTTTGATCTCAACTCCGCATGATGAATTCATGCATGCTTAATGTGATGATCAGCCTTTGAAAATCAACAGTCAGGTTACTGGGAAAACATTCGAAAACGTAAAGATATACGAAATTTAGTACTGGCTTGCATCCACCACATTTCCATCGAGCCGATTTGCAAGATTCGCATACACTGAGCCCTGGATTGAATTGTTTAGAGCTTTAACCGAGCCATCGCAAAATACAAATTGTACCACGCCCGAATGGCTGCTGCCAAAGCAACCTGTCCGAGTGTCGGTTGGTCCCTTGGCGGGCAGATTTGTTGCAGAAGCTCCAACAAAGCTTGTTGCTTTGTCACCGTTATAAGCGGCCCCATCGCGGGAATTCACATCCCCATACATATTAAAAGGAACATGTTTTTCCCCTATCATCAAGGTGTTGCTTAGCCCGTCTGAGATATCCGCAATTCGGAAGCCATTTCTAAAACCTGTACCCCCTATAAACCAATTGTTTGATAAAGGGAAAACACCATTGGTTGCAACATTGTTGGTTGTTTGATTTTGGGTGGGGCCATCCCAAAAATAATCCCCGCCAGTGGTGCCTACATTAACTGCATAATCTGCCAGTGCCCCGGGGTAGCGGGTGCTCGTTGAAGCAGCATTATCAACCTGGTCACCATTATTGGCATTTTGGGCCATCGGTGTTCTTCTGGCAGGGCAGAATAAAGCTTTAATTGTCTGGGTGCGAATTTGTTGGGTTTGGTTGTAATAATTCTTCGTGAAGTCCCATGAATTCCGGAAGGCGCCCTGTTCAAGATAGTCTAAAAGTTGGCAGA
>SYCV01000100.1 GCA_005786805.1 Planctomycetia bacterium
CAGGAATTCAATGGTATTCGAGTCCCGCCCTCTCCGCTTCATGCATTCGATTTATTTTTAAATCAATTCTATATTAGTTTTAATAAAACACTTAGCCAGGCAATCAATTTACAAAGTAACTACTCATGCTACAAATAATTAGACAATGCAGCTATTAATTAATTTATATTTGTATCACTTAAGGGCATCAACTCATAAAAAATCTCTTTCGTCAGTATCGCTGGTTTAAATTCAAACAATTTGGAATCAAATCTTACATTCGGCTTAATAAAACCTCAGAGACATCACCACTGCAAGGTTCAAAATAATTATGATTTTCTTATCTAAAAGACTTTTCTGGTAGCGTTGACGGCTGCCTAATTCTCAGATAGTGTAGTGTTGTTGGACTCACGCCAGTTTTCAAGGAATAAGAGCAAAAGAAGATGCAAACACTTCGAAGGCAAAATAATCGCAACTCTGTTTCAATGCCTGCCAAATTAATACATATCGACCGCAAACTTGGTTTCAACTCCAAATTTACCAGTAAATATGCGGAGCAGTTTAACGAAAGTTACAGGCTTTTGAAAATATTGGCCTTAACAAAGATCTCGCACTACCCAGAAAATGATCAATCATTAAAGAAGATTACCAAGGAACTTTCAAAGCGAATGCAACCGGAATTAATCGAAAGCCATACGAGAAAGTCGTCATGAAAAAACCCACTAATTCAAACCGCACAAAAAAGTTAATGGTGCTTGTTTTGTGGATACTGGTAATAAGTGGGGAATGGATTTGGCAAATTATCTTTTCTGGCCCAGTTATGGGAGAGGATTTAAAAAGCCAACAAAGATTCGAAAAATCAGTGAAACCAATAATCGCAAAGTATTGCTTGGAGTGCCACTCCACAAAATCAAAAAAGGGCAGCCTAGATCTTGAAAGGTTTGCCACCATATCTGATGTTAGGAAAGATGTAAAACCATGGCAAAATCTCATTGAGCAAATTGAAACAGGAGAGATGCCTCCAAAAGAAAAACCACAACCAACGGAACTTGACAAGAAGGAGATTCTCGATTGGGTTAAAGGATTTCTTGAAGCAGAGGCTCGGGCACGGACAGGTGACCCAGGAAAGGCATCTTTACGAAGGCTTAGCAACGCCGAGTACGATGCCACCATCCGTGACCTTACCGGAATAGACCTCAAGCCGACCCGGGAATTTCCGGTAGATGGGGCTGGAGGGGAAGGTTTCACAAATGCTGGGGAATCACTATCTGACATATCTCCAGCACTTTTCAGCAGATACCTCCAAGCATCCAAGGAAATCGCGGACCATGCAGTGCTGCTGCCAGATGGTTTTCGCTTCTCCCCATCCAAGACCCGGCGTGATTGGAGCGACGAGGCAAAAGATAATCTTCGCAAGATGTATGCAAAAATCTGGCCAGTGCAGGACGGAGGCTTTGCACCATTAATAGGCCAATATATTCGCGCAACTGTCCTTCAACGAGAAGCTTTATCACAGGGACAATTCAATGAAGTGGCATTGAAGAATGGATTAAATTCAAAATATTTACAAACATTGTGGATGGCACTCAATGACAATACCGCATCGGAACCCATGGACATCATTCGTTCGAAATGGCGGAAGGCGACTGAAAAGGAAGTGGATGAAATTGTCAATGAAGTAAAGGCCTGGCAGACTGTACTTTGGCGCACTGGACCAATTGGAAGCTATGTGCGATCCACTGATGGCAAACATACCCAAAGCAACTCGCTCATCGAGAGCTTATCCAGACAAATGCCCATTGATAATCCAATTGCGGATAACGCGACGATTCGGCTACCAGTCAAGCTTGCCCCCGGTCAAACGGAAGTGACCATTTATCTGGCAGCTCTTGAGCCTGAGAATCCAGGCAAAATCACATGGCACAAACCACGAATAGAAGGGAATGGAAAACAATTTCTGCTTAGAGACTATGCCAGTTTTGGGCCAGCTTTTGAAATTGATATTCCAACCATTTTCAAAGACACATCAAAGTATCTTTCCGCCGTTGCTGAGTTCACGCACGCAACAAATACACCGATTGAAACGATAGCGAAGAAAAACGAACTTGATGAAATTTTTCTACGCCAGTGGATCAAGGCGCTTGCCCTCACCCCCTTAAAAGAGCCATCACCCTCAGTGCCTGTTGGGGCCATACTGACTTTACTTGATAAAAAAACCGATCCGGGATTTGAAGGTGCCATCAAAGGTTGGGCAAAGAGTGGAAGTGACTTGCCGATAGTAGTCGCAAATTCATCTGAAAAAACGCTTTCGATTCCCGGTCGCATCTCCCCGCACTCCGTCGCGGTTCACCCCACTCCCCAGGAATATGTCGCTGTGGTCTGGAACAGCCCCATAACTGGGGAAGTCAGCGTTGTAACTCGCATTTCTCATGCCCACAATTGTGGCAACGGGGTCGCCTGGCATTTGGAGCATCGCCAAGGTAATCGCGCATCATTAATAAGCGAAGGAAACCTTGATGTGTTGCAAACGACCAATCCCTCCCTTAACAAGTTGAAAGTTGAGAAGGGTGACCAAATAGTACTTGCACTGGACCCTCGCAATCGGAATCACTCATGCGATCTCACGGAGGTTGATTTCAAGGTCACCATGGATCAAGGTGAAAAACGGGTTTGGGATCTTAACAAGGATGTTTCAAAGGATATCCAAAAAAGTAATCCCCATGCTGACAATCAAGGTAATGCTGGCACCTGGAGTTTTGCCCGTGGAGAATCCAGAAAAAGTGGCCCTGAAAAGCAACAGTCTTTCCTGGCGGGAAGCTCGATGATTGGAAGGTGGCGGTCGGCTGCATCCGTTGCTGGTCGTCGCGATGAAGCCGAACAACTCGGAAAAGAAGTTGAAAAAATCCTTACCGGACCCCGTCCTTTAGAAAAAAATGTGGAAAGGGAGATGTACGACAAATTGGTGGCCCTGGATAGCCCGGTATTTGCGGGAATTGATATCACCAAGTTATCAAAAAGCAAAATTAATGGTTCCTTTGGACTCTCCAAAGACAGTTTCAGCCCGCCTGATGGTGAAAGCATCACCGAGTCGACCAAGAAAGTGGTTGAAATCAAGTTACCAGCATCATTATTTATTGGTCGAGAGTTTGTGGTTGATGCCAAAATTGATAATCCTCAGGAATCTCGTTATCTGCGTGTTCGCGCGGCGACGACACCACCTGAAGCTGCGACGCTTTGGAATGGTCCCATACTCGGCTCAACAAATGGAACAGCCCACAAGCGAATCTTGGCAGGCAACAACCTCTTTCGGAACTTATTTCCCCTTTTCACCTGCTTTCCGGGAGTTGTACCAACAGACGAGGTGGTGTCTCTCAAGATGTTTCACCGTGAGGATGAACCATTATTAAGATTGTTTGCAAGCGAGGAACAGGCGCGGGAACTTGACCGGATGTGGGCGGAACTGCGCTTGGTCAGCCGTCAACCGGTTGCTGAATATGACTATCTTCCCCAGTTGATGGCATACACGACACAGGACACTTCAAAGGCGTTTCAACAATTTTTCATAGAACGGAAACCAAAATTCAAAAAGGAAGCGGATGATTTTCAAAAGTGGGAGGAAGAAATCATCCCGGTCCAGGAAGTCGCGCTGCTGAAGTTTGCGGAAAAAGCATTCAGAAGACCATTGCAGGATAATGAAAAAACCGGATTGAAGTCGTTATATGAGGCGATCCGCAAGAAAGGGGCTGACCACAACGAAGCATTTAGGGGAGTGCTTGCCCGGATTCTAACATCGCCATCATTTTTATTTCGCACCGAGAGTTCCCCACCCGGCAAGCAACCCGCCCCGGTGAGTGACTGGGAATTGGCAACGCGACTCAGTTATTTCCTATGGTCATCAATGCCTGATGAAGACCTACGCAAGGCGGCCGCCTCTGGAAAAATCCATGAATCCGAGGTATTGGCGGAGCAAGCAAAACGCATGCTCAAATCCCCAAACACCCGCTCCCTTGCAATTGAATTTGGCACCCAGTGGATCCATGTAAGGGGGTTTGATGAATTAAAGGAGAAGAACGAAAAGTTATTCCCGACTTTTGATGCAAAGTTGCGAGAAGCGATTTATGAAGAATCAATTCTCTTTTTCCAGGATTTATTCCAGAATGACCGGCCGGTCCAAGGCTTGCTTGATGGGGATTACACTTTCCTAAACGAAACGCTGGCGAAACACTACGGCATACCAAATGTCCTGGGATCGAACTGGAGAAAAGTGGAAGGAGTTAAAAAATATGGCAGGGGCGGTATTTTGGGGCTCGCCAGTGTTCACTCCAGGCAATCAGGCGCATCACGCACCAGTCCGGTGCTGCGTGGCAACTGGGTTGTCGAGACTCTTTTGGGCGAAAAACTACCGCGACCACCGGCCAATGTCCCAGTGCTTCCTGACCAGGAGTCAACGGACAAACTTACAACCCGGCAGATGGTGGAGAAGCATGTGTCGAACGCCTCATGCGCGACTTGCCATGTTAGGATTGACCCGTTTGGTTTTGCATTTGAGAAATTCGACCCGATAGGCCGGGTTCGTGAAAAGGAATCAGGTGGACAACCGGTTGACACCAAGGCAAAATTAAAGGATGGGACTGAATTCGATGGTGTCGAGGGTTTACGCGCATACCTGCTGGCAAAGAAAAAAGATGTGATACTCCGCCAGTTTTGTCAAAAATTGCTTGGATATGCCCTTGGACGCGGCACCACGCTATCTGACACCTTGCTAATAGATGAGATGATGCAGGAAATGAAAAAGAATGAAGGCCGAGTATCCTCAGCCGTGATGACGATCATCCAAAGTCCACAATTTCGAATGGTGCGCGGTCGAGATAGTGTATCATTGGATTGATATTACCTTTTACCCCCTGGAGAATGGTGATGAAAAGGCTTGAATCAAATCTATACTCCCGTAGGACCATACTGCGTGGACTGGGCGTAAGCATGGCATTGCCTTGGCTTGAATCATTACCAAGTTGGGGGCGGGAGACTTCTCCCAGCGGGGATGGAAAAGCCCCCGTCCGGTTCGCATGCCTATTCGCAGGCAATGGATTCCACAACCAGCAATGGTGGGCCAAGGGCGAGGGATCAAGCATGGAACTGGGCCAGGTACTGGAACCGCTGCGCCCCCACCGCGAAAAAATGAACTTCATCCGAGGGCTTTACAACCCCGAGGCATTGATCGGCGGGATCCACAGTTGCCAGACGGGCAACCTTCTCAGCGGAGCCCACCTCGCGCCGGGTGGGGAAATCCGCTCAGGCATCAGTTGCGACCAGGTGATCGCCCAGAAAAACAGAGGCCAAACAAAGATTCCAAGCCTTGTTCTGGGTTGCGAGCCTTCCATCGCGGCGATTCACAAGAATTACTCGATGGTATATAGCTCGCACATATCATGGAGTTCACCAACCACCCCTACTCCGCTGGAAGTATTCCCTGCCCTGGCATTTGACAGGCTTTTCCGTGAAGATGTCGGTCGCGCCGACCAGAGTGTCCTTGATGCGGTCCTTGAGGACGCCCGTGGCCTTCGTAACCGGGTGAGCACGAATGACCAACGAAGGCTGGACGAGTATCTCTCATCTGTGCGCGAAGTTGAAACGCAGATCCAGCAAGCTGGCAAGGCAAGAAAGCTTCAAGGATGGAGACCCACTCTCGACAAACCAAATATGCCCCGACCAGTTGACGGAATGCCACAGGACATTGACCAACACATGCGTCTCATGTGCGATATTTTGGTGCTGGCTTTCCAGACTGACACCACAAGGGTATGCACATTGAAGTTAAACAATGATCACTCCTCTCTCCGTTTTCCAAATTTGAAGGCATCAAGCGGCAAAGGTGGCATTGATTACATGATCCACCATCTGCTCTCGCACAACAACAATGCCGACTGGCTGAAAGTCAACCAATTCTTCACCGAGCAACTGGCTTATATCGCCAGCCGGATGGACCGCATTCAGGAGGGCGACCGAACCCTTCTCGATAATTCCATGATTCTTTTCTGCTCGAGCATGATGACAGGCAGCCACGACAACAACCAATTACCCGTGGTGATGGTAGGCAAAGGTGGAGGACAGATCCGAACCGGAAGAGTCCTTGATTACCTCAAGAATCCAAACCGTAAGATGTGCAGCCTGTACCTGTCCCTGATGGAAAAAGCCGGGGTGCAACTCAACACCTTCGGCGACTCCAAGGAAAAACTTGGGGATATCTGATCATCTGGAAAGTTTCGGTGCCAAAAGCTTTCCTGCGAATTCAAAAGCACTCGCCCGAGACCTGAAAAGGTACCGGGAATATAAAGAATTTTTAGCAACCAGTGGCTGCATTAAAATCAAAACAAGAGAAAGAGAAAAAGGCCGGTTGTGCTGCCAATGGCAAACACAAACCGGCCTGCCTCATTAATTGAACTTAAGCCAACCCAGGCAAGGCACCGGTGCTGTCCCCAAGGAAAGGCAACCTCACATCAATCCGATCAAGCATCGCAAGCCAGAGGTTATTTAGGGGTGTTTCATTTGCATAACGAACATGAAGCCCTGTCTTCACGGAACCACCACCCTTGCCCGCCAGAAGGATCGGAAGATTATCATGGTTGTGCGCATTTCCATCGGAATTGCCGCTACCATAAGCGATAAGGCAGTGATCTAGAAGGGTTCCTGACCCCTCTCGAACGGACTTCAATCTCTCAAGAAGATACGCAAGTTGAGTCACATGAAACTTGTTGATATCGCGGATCTTGGCTTTTTTCTTTTCATCATTGCCATGGTGGGAAAGGTCATGGTGCCCCTCAGAAACCCCGATGAAGGGATAGGGCTTGTTACTGCCCTCGTTGGCGATGACAAATGTCGCGACACGGGTGACATCCGCCTGGAATGCAAGGACCATGAGGTCGCACATCAATTTAATGTGTTCACGAAAATCACCAGGAACCCCGCTGGGTTTCGTGTAGGTTGGTGTCTTGACCTCGGGAAGCTTTGAAGCCCGCTCAATTCGCTGCTCAATATCGCGAATGGAAGTAAAATACTCATCAAGCTTGCGCTGGTCAGCCGAGCTTATCCTGCCCGAGATATCCTTGGCGTCCTCCCGAACAAGATCAAGGATGCTGCGCCTTTGCTTGTCCCTTCGGATGCGATTCGCATCAGGTTCGCCGGCGAACATCCGTTCAAAGACCAACTTGGGGTTAACTTCCTTGGGAAGAGGTTGGGTTGCCGAGCGCCAAGACATGGTGTTGGAATAAACGCAACTATAGCCGGAGTCACAATTGCCAGCCATGCCACCCTGCTCACAGCCGATTTCAAGTGAGGCAAGCCGGGTACGGTCACCAATGCGGCTGGCAACCACCTGGTCGACAGAGATCCCCGCCCGTATGTCAGTGCCATCGGTCTTGCGAGGTTGCGCTCCGGTAAGGAATGCGGATAGCGCCCTGGCATGGTCACCACCACCATCGCCATGAGGCCTAGCCTTGTCAGCGGTAAGGCCGGTAAGAACATTGAAATCGGCCTTGTGTTTTTCAAGAGGCTCAAGGATGGATGGAAGGGTGTAGTTAGCCCCCTCAGCGGTTGGAGTCCAGTCCGCCATGTTTTTGCCGTTGGGCACATAAATGAAAGCAAGCCTGTTGGGGGCTTTTTTAACACCGGGTTGGTCATCCGCCCAGGCAGCAAGCGGGCCCATGGATTCAAGCCAAGGCAACGCAACGGCTGCGCCAAGCCCCCGCAGGACAGTCCTTCGGGAAATATTCTTTTTCATATTCATGGCTTATTCCTTTCCTCTTCGTAAACGAAACGGTTCACTCTTGGCGATCTCGGTGACGAGGGTGGAAAACCTGCCACCATCCTTTTCCAAAGCAGAAACCACTCGATCCACAGTGGATTTATCATAATATTCCAGTCCACGGCCCAAAGCATAGGTCAACATTTTCTCGACAATGCACCTGTTGAACAAATCACGCTTCTCCAGAAGTATCGTTTTTAACTCAGCAGGACCTTTAAACATTTTTCCACCGGGAAGGACACCGGATGAATCAATCGCAAAATCACCGTCTTTCTCCCTGAAAGCCCCGATGGCATCAAAGTTCTCAAATGCAAAACCGAGGGGATCCATACTGGCATGGCAGTTTGCGCATGCGGGATTCTGCCTGTGCTGTTCCATCCTCTGCCTCAACGAGCCTGTCAATTTTTTGCCGTCCTCCTTGTCGAGCTCGGGCACATTCGGAGGGGGTGGCGGTGGGGGTGTTCCCAGCAGTTGTTCCAACACCCACCTACCCCGTTTGACTGGCGAGGTCCTAGTGGGATTGGAAGTGACGGTAAGCACACTCGCCTGGGTCAGAAGCCCACCACGGTCTGTGCCATCCAAACTAACACGAACAAAGGCGGGCCCCTTGATCGGTTTGCCGCCGGTCTTTGCGGGCTTCTTGCCCACCTTGGTTCCTAGAGTGTCAGCAATCTCATAATGGCGAGCTAGTGGTTCATTCAAATAAGTAAAGTCTGCGTTTAGCATTTCAGCAAGAGACCTGTCCTCGCGGATCAATTCGCCAATGAACAACCTTGTCTCCTCAAGCATGGCGAGACGAAGCGGCTCATTGAAGGTTGGAAAAAGTTTTGAATCAGGCGCGACTGTCTGCAATCTTCCCAATTGCAACCATTGCATGGCGAACTGGTCAATAAGCGCGGAAGCCCTGGGGTCCTTCAGCATGCGTTTAACTTGGGCAGGCAGGTTGGCTGTAAGCTGATTTTTACCCGCCAATTCCCTTAGCTCATCGTCAGGCATCGAACTCCAAAGGAAATAGGAAAGCCTCGAAGCAAGCTGGAACTCATCCAAAGGCTGGGAATCAGTGGTAGTTGGCCTGTCATCCAACTCAAGTCGGAACAAGAACTTTGGCGATACCAGCGCCGCCTGGATGGCTAGTTGAATCCCGTTTTCCCATTTCGCGCCCCCAGCCACTGTGGATTCCACAATGCTGGAAAATCTCCGAACTTCCTCGGCAGTTGCCGGTCTGCGGAATGCCTTGGAAAGAAATCTAGTCAGCACCTCGCGAGTGCGCTCGGTCTGGGAAAGCGTGGAGGGAATGTTACCTAGCAGGGTGCGGTGAGAAAGAGGCCTCGTCTCAAGCGGTCCCTCGGATGAGATATTCTCGATGAACATCAATGGCGGTTCCTGGCCATCGGGGGGTCGCACAACCGCGATACCAGCCACTTTGATATCACCACGCCTGTTGATTGGAAACTCGACCTCCTGAAGCTTCTTATCATCGAAGGATGTCAATTCAAATGTCTTAAGAATGCGTAAGGGCTTGAAAGTCTTCAACGCCTCGCCCATCAACCGTTCCACTTCACTATCGGGGGATGGATCAACCAGATTAGGCCCAGAGATAAAGATAGCGGCATATGCGGGGGCATCACCCTTCTTTTTCGAGTAGAACCTCGCGCGAAGGATAAGATCCTCATCCGCGGTGAATTTAAGGTAATCAGCACCGGCCACGAGCGGACCAGAAAAAATCGGATTCTTATCCAGCGGGCGAAGCGGCCTGAATCGCCCCTCAGCCTCAGGGGCATTGTGCGGATATGGATGCAGGAAACGGCCGGCGAGGTATCGTTTCGAGGGGGCTGGGATTTCAGTGAAGATCGCCCTGTTGGCAACCGATTCCGCAGCCGCGAGATAACGCTCCATCAGCACGGGAGACAGGGTCAGCACATCACCAATATTATCAAATCCATGTCCAACATCATCAGCGGGAAAATCCTCCGCGGGTTTCAAGTCGACAAGAAGCAGGTCGCGGATGGTGTTGTTGTATTCCACACGGTTCAATCTACGCGCGGTGACCCGGCCTGGGTCAGGCTTCGCATTCTTGTCGGCATTCTCAAAAACCGATTGAACCGATTTTTCAAACGCCGCCCGTTCCCCAACAGTGGGTTGTTTTGATGTTTGCGGAGGCATTTCCCCCTGCTTTACCAACAAACGGAGTTGATCCCATTTTTTCCGGGCCTTCAGAAGAGATAATTGGTCGGTGTAAGAGGTGATAGAAAAACCCGCCTTTGGGTTCTCGGCGCCATGGCACCGCTCGCAATATTGTTTCAGGAATCCCGTGACATCAGAAGGAAGTACCGGGGATGCCGCTTGGGGATATGCGCTTGGGTTTCCAAGGAACAGGCCCGAAAAAGCCAGTGCAAAGATTATCAAATGATTTTTCAAACCGATAGCGGAGGGCATATATTTCATCCTGGGATGATACCAATCAGGTAGGATCCATGTTTATTCAAAGTCAATGGCATACACCTGAATCAGCTTTATTCGGTGGGTTTTACAACCTAACCAGCATTTATCAATTTAACCGACCAATGGGCGTGGAACAAGGACAAATCGCACATCCTAGCTCCGTAGTCAGAGTTAATTAACCGGCTTAAAAACTAATACCCACCCGATCTCAACTAGACCAAAAAATCACACTCCACGAGATATGGCTGTTTGAAACAGGAATTTCCATTCCCATTGGGGATTATCTGTGACCTTGGAATCAGTTTTTATCTGGTAGCCGAGTCGCATTTTTCCATCCTTGATCTCAACCACGAAAAAGCCTTTTTCAGTCTGGCCAGTGTTTATGCAATCAATCGGCTTTTGCTCTCCCTCGGGTTTGAACTTTCGCAAACCCGTGCCGCTGTGCCCATAAAAATAAGCGATGACATTGTATGGTTTCAAGGCCTTATAGAACTCCTCCCAGTCCTCGGGATGCCACCAATCGGTATCAACCCCACAATGAGAAACAATGATGACGGGACGACCGCTGTTTCCTACCGAGGATTTCAAATCATCCTTAAGGAATGCAAGCGCGCCCTGGGGGTCATGCCAGGGAAGCGAATAACGAACCTTCGCGTTCTGCTTGTCCGCGGGATAAAGGTTGGTTTGCACAAAATGAACATTCTCCCAGTCCCAGGAATAATGAAGCCCGTTTGGGGCAATGTTGGAAATCCGGCCCGCGCTTTTGCGCTGAGAATTTCTGGCCTTGATTTGAGACTGAACACTGAACCCAAATTTTTCCTTTCCAATCGGCGGCCCATCATGGTTGCCCCAACCCTCAAAGACCGGGTATTTCAACATGCCATCAGTGCCATCAGAACCGAACTGCTTGACAAAATTCCTCCATTGAACCGAGGTTTCATCACGGCGATCGCCATCATCGATAAGGTCGCCCAAAACCAACACGCCACGGGGGGAGGTAATTTTTCCGCCCCCAAGCTTCCCGGGCCACTCCACCCCGGTTATTGTATTCATTCTCTCAATCGAGGCCTTGTTGCGATCATTCCTGTCAAGGTTTCTAAAAGACGCGTAGTGAGAATCAGATGTCACGATGAAAGTAACATCACCTGTCGGTCGAGGTGTCTTCGACTGAAGGAGCGATTCTTGGGTTGTTGCCACCATCGGCAACCCAAGCAGCATGACCAACCCCACCACCAATCCGCGCAAAAAACAAAAACGATGAAACATGGTTCATCCCCCTTGAGGAACATATCTCCGATTTTCACGGATACAAACATAGCATAATTCAATCGTTCGTTCAGCCAATTCATGAAAAAGCCTGCATCACCATCTGACGCTATGAATCTCTAGTACCTTAAAAAACGAAAACCTCAAAGCAACTTTAAAAAAAAACCTTCAAGGCTTAGGGGGGCTTTTGAATTCATGCAACTGGTTGTTATTTGCTGTGCAAAAAAACAGACCCTCCATCACCGTAATACGACTCAC
>SYCV01000101.1 GCA_005786805.1 Planctomycetia bacterium
AGCGGTGAGTGCGCCGGCATCAGAAGCGAGATAATAACCGGAAGAAAACCAGTTGATCTGGGATTCAGAATATCCATGTGCCTCTTTAAGGTATAAAGGCAGCCATGCCCTTAGAAAGTGCCATGTTGAATTGATCGCAAGAACCATGAATTGCAATACCCAGAACCTTCTGTCGGACAAGATTTCCAACATGGCATGAAGGCTGGATTTTGAATTTTCAGGAGAGGATGAGTCAAAGTGAGCATTGAGTGGGATTTCCCTAGTGACATAAGCCCATAGAAAAATCCAAAGCAAACCAATCAGGCCAACCACGAGAAAAGTGATGCGCCATCCTGCAAGGTGCGTGAGCATACCGGGCAGGTTGCTGTGCAAGCAAAGTTCAACGATAATGGGTGTGATGACAGCTCCCATAGCGGCCCCACTTTGAAGACTGCTGTTGCCCATGGTGCGCTTAGATGGGGCTAAAAGCCTTTGGGTGGTGACAAGGGCGCAAGGCCAGTTTGCAGCCTCAAAAAATCCCAGTGCCGCCCTGCAATACAATAATTCTTCCTTGTCGCGGGCCAGTCCGGTAAGGAAGCCTGAAAGCGACCAGAAAAATACCATGAGCGGATAAAGAAATTTTACTGAAACTTTGTCGACGATAAGCCCGGTTGTGATCGCGCCAACGGCAAATGCAAGTCCGAAAACTCCTTCTATTTTTCCGTAGAAATCTTTTTGGAAATCAAAATCGACCATGATACGGCTAATTGTCTGATTTAGCGTAAGCCTGTCCATGTAATTGATCATGGTTGCAAGCAAAAGCAGGCCGCAAACAATCCAGGCTTTGTTTGTTGAAACTCCGTTATTGCTCATGTTTTGTCCGGTTGTTGGAGATATATCTGAACTAATTTACCATGAAATGATTTTGATAGGGCATTTAAATATTCGTATTTGCCACAAGGTTGGATTTTCTTGAAAAAATCGGGTTTTGGGTCAATTAACGCTTATTAACGGGTCAGGAAAAATTATTTTTATAACTTTCCTGTAAGATAATTGAATTCCCCGTGGTTTGAAGTGATGATTATATTAACGGGATTTAGTTGCTGATTGGCTGGAGAATATTTTGAGTACAGAACTTACCAAGGAACGCAGGATGGAAATGTCAGGATCATTGGATCGAGCCTTGATGTGCGCCCGCACAGCAAATGAAAACAAGGCCAAGGATATTCTTGTTTTGGATATGAGAAAAATCACTCCTCTTTATGATTATTTTGTGATTTGCACTGGTGCTAGTCGAAGGCAGATTCACAGCATTGCTGAAGAAATAGACGACCGAATGAAAAAAGCAGGCGATAAAAGGCTTGCCATTGAAGGCTATGAGGCAAGTCGCTGGGTGGTTCAGGATTATGGTGATGTGGTTGTGCATATTTTTGACAAGGATGCCCGGTTTTACTACTCATTGGAAGAGTTATGGGCGGATGCAGAAAGAATAGATTGGAAACAAGATTAAATATTTGCACTTGATTTCATAATAATCCCCAAAACATTTTGTGAATTAGAATCCTTAATCATGAATTTTCCAGCATTTATCTCGACTCACTTGGAAAAAGCCCTCGACAGAGCCGGCTTTTCCAAAACGGAGGTATTGTCGCAAATCCGGGTCTCCACTGATCCCAAATTTGGCGATTATCAGTTCAATGGTTCTATGGGTTTGGCCAAGGATACGAAGATTCCTCCCCGTAAGGTAGCCGAGAAAATAGTTGAGTTTTTCTCGCTTCCCGAGGTTTTGGAGCCTGTCGAAATCGCAGGGCCTGGGTTTTTGAATTTACGCATTCGGCCACAATGGTTGGCAAAAAGAATTCAAGAAATGTCCATCGACCCAAGGCTGGGGGTGGATAAGCCGACCAAAATCAAAACCTTTGTTGTTGATTTTAGTTCCCCTAATGTCGCAAAGCCAATGCATGTTGGCCATCTCCGCAGCACCATCCTTGGCGATAGCATTACTCGAATGCTTCGTTTCCTTGGGCATACGGTTATCACTGACAACCACTTGGGCGATTGGGGTACCCAGTTTGGGATCATTCTTTATGGCTACAAGAACATGCTTGATGAGGAAGCGTTCAAGAGGGATCCAGTGAAGGAATTATCCCGACTTTATGTCGAGGTCAGAAAATTATTCAAATCCCCGGAGGATTCAGAAAAAGGTATCGAGGATCCGGTACAAAATGCCTGCAGGGATGAAACTGCAAAATTGCACAAGGGGGATAAGGAAAACCTCGATCTTTGGCGTAAGTTCATGCCGGTTTGTCTTGGAGAGATTGATTCTGTCTATCAAAGACTTGATGTAAAGTTTGACCATACTTACGGTGAAAGTTTTTACCAACCATTCCTGGATAAGGTGGTCCATGATTTTTCTACCTCGGGCTTGGCCAGGGAAAGTGAGGGAGCCCTAGCTGTTTTTCTTTCAGAAGATTCAACTCCGGCATTGATCCGTAAATCAGATGGTGCCTTCACTTATATGACCACTGACCTGGCGACCATAAGGTATCGAGTGGACCGATGGAAACCGGATGCAATTTTATATGTGGTGGATTCAAGGCAATCCCTGCACTTTTCCCAATTATTCCAAATCTCCCGGCGGTGGCTTGGTGACTTGGCAAAATTAGAGCATGTTTCATTTGGATCGGTGCTTGGGCCTGATCGAAAGCCAATTAAGACCAGGTCGGGCGATGCAGTTGCCTCGCTGGACCAGTTGCTTGATGAGGCGGTCCGATTGGCCAAGGAAATCTACCAATCTTCAAATCAGCTAGAAGTTGAGATTCAAAACAGCGAGACCGTGGATGATTTGAACCGGGTGGGAAATGTGGTTGGAATTGGAGCGGTAAAATATGCTGACCTCTGCCAAAATCGTACCAGTGACTATGTGTTCAACTGGGAAAAAATGATGGCAATGGAGGGTAATACCGCCACTTATATGCAGTATGCCTATGCGAGAAATCGTAGCATTTTCAGAAAAGGTGGTTTCAATCCAGAGGATTTCAGAAATTCCTCAATATCTGTCCTTCTGGATACCCCTGAAGAACGGGGGTTGGCTTTGCAATTGCTGCGCTTTGAGGAAGCCATCACTTTGGCCTTGTTTGACTACAAGCCAAACCAGATCACATCTTACTTATGGGATCTTGCGAAGGCATATAGTGTTTTTTTTCAAATATGCCCAGTTTTAAAAGCTCCAA
>SYCV01000102.1 GCA_005786805.1 Planctomycetia bacterium
ACTAATCCTTTACCCTTCGACAGGCTCAGGGACCAGCATCTATCCCTTCGACACTATCAAACACCAGAAAACCTCATTCCGGTCAGTGAGCTTGTCGAACTGATACTTACCCTTCGACAGGCTCAGGGATCTGGCAGCATCTACCCCTTCGACACGCTCAGGGACCACAGAACCCTTTTCCGGTCAGTGAGCTTGTCGAACTGACACTTACCCTTCGATAGGCTCAGGGACCAGACAACATCTTTCCCTTCGACACTCTCAAAGACTACGATTATTCAAAGACAAGATTTAGGACATCTTCAAAATTAGAAATTTCAAACAAGTTTACGAAGGACTTGAAGCAAAAGATCTATTTCAGAGTCACTGCCTACAGTGATTCGGATACCTTCATGGCCTGGGTACCTCATCAGCCTGACAAGTATGTTTGATTTTTTCAGTTCCAAATAAAGAAACTCAGGAGAATGTTTTTCATGGGTGCACCAAAGAAAATTCGCCTCGCTGGGAGTAACTTTAAAACCAAGTTTGCCAAGTTCTAAAAACATGCGATTTCTTGTGTTGATTATTTTCGCGACCGTATCCTTCAAGTAAACCTGGTCTGAAATAGCAGCGGTTGCAGCTTCAAGGCTTAGAGCATCACAGTTATATGAATCCTTAACTTTGATTAGTTCTCGAATCAACGAAGGATTAGCCACTGCAAAACCAAAGCGAATACCCGCTAAAGCGTAAGATTTACTCATGGTACGAGTGATCACAATACCCTCGGGTTGTGCACCCTTTTGAAATCTTCCCATGGCATTATGACGGGCAAAATCGCCGTATGCCTCATCGATCACTAATGGCCCCTTCAACAATTGTCCCAAGTTGTCTATCTCGGGAGCTTCAACCAAAGTGCCAGAAGGCGAATTCGGGTTGGCGAGAAAAGTAAGATTGGCACCGGGGTAGGGCCATGCCTGGGGTAATTGCCAGGTATTGGTGAATGGCACCAATTCAATCCGGGCATTTTGGATTTCAGAAAGAGTTTTATAAAGAAGGTAACTGGGAGTTGCAGAAACAATTAAACCAGATTCTGGAACAAAGGCACGAGTAAGAATGGTAAGGATATCATCAGAACCATTGCCTATTAAAATAGAATCCGGGTCAATACCAAGAGCAACTGAAGCGGCGTTTCTGAATTTTGTTCCCAGTGGATCCGGGTATTTTCGAAGCCGATCCGATGTGAGTGCGTTCTTGATGGCTTCCACCACCTTGGGAGACGGAGGATATGGATTCTCATTGGTGTTGAGCTTGATGACAGATCCCTCCTGAGGTTGCTCCCCTGGGGTATAAGCCGTCATGTCAAGCACCGATTTTCTCAAGCAATCTCGCATGTTGTTGGACATTTTAAAACCTTGGATGAAATTACTTCTCGAGCCTTACCAGCACGCTTGCCTTGTGCCCGGTAAGTCCCTCACGATCCGCCATGGTACATATGTCAGGCGCCATCGAAAGAAGCCCCTCACGAGTCAATGTCACCATGCTGGACCTACGCAAAAAGTCATTGGAACAAAGCCCGCTTGCGAAGCGAGCGGTACCCCCCGTGGGCAACACATGAGATGGGCCGGCGGCATAATCACCAGCCGCTACGGGTGTATAAGGTCCAAGGAAAATTGCTCCCGCATTATCAATTTGGTCGGCATGCCTAGACGGATCGGATGTAGCAATATGCAAATGCTCCGGTGCAAGCTTGTTCACACATTCAAAAGCGCTGACAGGGTCGGGGGCCAGCACAAAGGCGCCAAATTGCTCAAGGCAATCCTTTGCCAGGTCGCCTCGTTCCAACTTTGAAAGCATCTCGTTCAGGGCTTTTTCAACCTCATCCAATATTTCCCCTCGCCAAGTCACCAATAAACTTGATCCAGGCGAGTGTTCCGCCTGTGAAATAAGTTCTGCAGCAAGATATCGGGGGTTCGAAGTTTCATCACCCAATACAACAACCTCGCTTGGGCCCGCGATACAATCAATCGCGACCTGCCCGTAAACCGTTTTCTTGGCAAGCGCAACAAACATATTTCCGGGGCCAACTATCATGTCAACCTTGCGAATGCCCTGCACTCCGTGGGCAAGTGCTGCGATCGCCTGGGCGCCACCCACACGATAAACCTCCTGGACACCAAGCTCATGGCAGACAGCAAGCATGTCACTGCAATAAGCGCCATTGGGGGTGGGTGGCATGACTACCACCAACTCTTCCACGCCGGCAGCCTGCGCGGGTACGACGGTCATAAGCAAGGTTGAAGGGTAGGCTGCAGCTCCTCCGGGAACATGAATACCAACCCGCTTGATCGGACGGAATCGCAACCGTAATTCCCCCTTGTTGCCCAATGAAAGCACGGCATCGCGTTGCACCAAGCCGACTTGGAAGGAAAAAATATTCTGTTTGATTCGCCTTACAGTTTCCAAAAGTTTTTGAGAGGCGTTTGCATGGGCCTCCCTGAGTTCTGAAGGCGTAACCCGGATACTTGAGGCAGTGAGATCAACTTTGTCGAATTGCCTGGTGTAATGAAGAAGCGAATCAATTCCCTTGGTTTGGACATCGGAACAAACCCGCTCAACAACTTGCTGGGGGCTTAAAGGCTCGCCAAATACCGCCTTGGTTAATTCACGCCCCTTGGGTGAAACAACATTTCCCTGATTACCGAGCGCGGACATCAGATTGGCAAGCTCAAGATGGCCTTCCTGATCCTTGAGATCAATCCGCCGCATTTTCAATTTATCCATTCAATCCTCGTTTGTAATGCTATCAAAGCAATGAGCTGCGGTGAATCTCCACTAGTTTGTTTCTTATAGCTTGCCAAGGCTTACAAAGCAAGAAAGCATAAGGTTTTAAATAAACATCCTTCAGGTTACGCCACACAGGCATTATAATAACAGGAAATGTAGAATGAATAATAACAACTATGGGAGAATTGATAAATGTACGCGATCATTCTTGGGCTTATTTTGGGTGCAGATCCTGATAATTGGCAATCCAGTGAACAACCTTACCTGAAAAACATCACGCAACTAACCTCAAGCTTTGTGAGAGCGGGAGAAGGGTACTTTTCCCCGGATGCGAACAATATCATATTTCAAGCCGAGGAAAAAGAATCTGGTAATCCCTTTTACCAGATATTTTCCATGAATCTGACGAGCAAAAAAATCATGCGTGTCAGCCCCGGTTTAGGCAAGACCACCTGCAGTTACTTTTCACCGGATGGTGGAAAAATTATTTTTGCAAGCAGCCATCTCGATCCCAAAGCAAAGGAGTATTACGGTGAGGAATACAAGCTCCGTGATGAGGAAAAAAAAGCCGGGAAACGCAGGACTTATAAATGGGATTTCGATCCAGCCATGGATATTTTCGAGGCAAACCCCGATGGATCATCCTTGAAAAGGCTTACTGACTCACCGGGTTATGATGCCGAGGCCAGCTATTCACCCGATGGAAAATCCATTGTTTTCTGCAGCAACCGAAGTGGCCCCGAAAACCTTGAACTTTACATCATGGACAGCGATGGTAAAAATGTCCGAAAACTTACCAATGCCCCAGGATGCTACAATGGAGGGCCTTTCTTTTCCCCTGATGGAAAAAGGGTCATCTTTCGCACTGATCGGAAGAAAAAAGACCACCTTCAAATCCATGTGATTGATGTTGATGGAAAAAATGACCGGACCCTTGCTGAAAATCTCTCCTGGGTACAATGGTGCCCTTACTGGTATTCTGACAGCAGGCATATTGTATTTGCGGCCGCTGATCACTCCACAATGATGCGACCCAACTATGACCTCTATTGGATGGATGTCGATTCAGGTAAGCAACAGCGAATCAGCTTTGCACCCGGCGCGGATATTCTTCCAGTATTCACCAAGGATGGGAAAAAAATAATGTGGACATCCACCCGCGATGGCAGAAGCCCGGCCCAACTGTATATTGCTGATTTCTTCCCACCCAAAACCCCTTGATCGTCATGAACTTTGACATAATTCTTAGGAATGGCAAAATAATTGATGGCACCGGAACCCCTTGGTTTCATGGTGATGTGGCCTTGCGGGGGGATAAGATCGCCGCGGTGGGAAACCTTTCCCAAGCCAGGGCAGCCCAGGAATTGGATTGCACTGGGATGGTTATCTCACCGGGGTTCGTCGATACTCATGTTCATGGAGATCTGATTCCGTTCCTGGATCCTTTTCATGAGGCTGCAATCAGGCAGGGAATCACCACTTATGTGGTGGGCCAGGATGGCGTTGCGCCAGCGCCCGCATCTACCAAAGTTCTTGAGTACATGTGCCAATACACCGCTGGTTTCAGTTGTGGAAAAATCTTCCTTGAGAAAAAAGATCGCCCCCATTGGCAAAGCATCCACGAGTATTTGGAACTTGTCACCAATAACTGTGCCCTGAATCTCGCCTGCCTGGTTCCCAATGGCAATATCCGCATGGAGGTCATGGGCCTTGAAACCAGGCCACCCGATGCGTCTGAAATGAATCAGATGAAAAAATTGATAGCCCGGGCGATGGATGAAGGCGCCGTTGGCATATCCAGTGGACTTGATTATATTCCCAGCCTTTATGCCAGCACTTCCGAGCTTACCGAGATTTGCAAGGCCATGGCACCCTATGGCGGTGTTTATGTGACCCACATGAAAAGATACGATCCTGAAGGATTGCTCGCCAGCATGGATGATGTTCACCAGATTGGAAGGGATGCAAATGTTCCCGTGCATATATCCCATTTCAACAGCAAAGCGGAACTGGCATTGCCCCATCTCGACAAAGCCAGAAAATCCGGAGTTGATGTGACATTTGATCTTTATTGTTACCTGGCGGGTAGCACCATTCTTGGCATGATTGCACTTCCATCGGAAATGCAAAAAGGCGGAAGGTCGGCAACACTTGAAAGACTATCAGACAAAATCGTCCAAAAAGAACTTATCCCCTGGTTTGAATCCCCTCGAATCCCCCTTGAAAATGTAAGGCTCAGCTACCTTGCGCATCCGGATTGGAAAATTTACGAGGGCATGACGCTAAAAGACGCGGCAACACAGCTCACAGGCTCGGTAGGCGCTGCTGCGATTGGTGAATTTGTTTGTAAATCACTGGTGCAATGCGGCCTGGCCGTGGGTTGCGTGGTACCACACCGCAATCGTGATGAAAAAGACATCGATTCCTTCATGAGGCACGAATCCATGATGGCAGGGAGCGATGGTATTTATACTGGTAATTTTCCCCACCCCAGGGGATATGGTTGTTTTGCCCGCTATCTGGGCCACCATGTAAGGGAAGCCCATACATGGGGCTTGGAACAAGCCGTTCAAAAACTCTCCTGGCATGGAGCAAGAAGGCACGGCTTAAAAGACCGAGGGTTGTGCAACCCCGGTTACGCCGCTGATGTCGTGGTCTTTGACCCCACAACAATCAAGGATAATGCATGGTATGAAACTGGAAAGCAACCTGCTTCAGGCATGATTCATGTTTTTGTAAATGGCAAAGCCGTGTTATTGTCAGGTGAAAGAACCAAAAACTTGCCGGGCAAAGGTCTACGCAGATTATAAATCAACGCGCTTTGCGAGTGACAAACACCTAGCTTCCAAACGGCGTTGTACCTGCGGCACCGCCGCCACGCATGAAGTCCTCGGCTTTTTTAACCCGCTCACGATAGCCCTGCAGCATGGACTTGCGATTGGCATTCTCGCGATCAGAAACAATATTGTGAACTTCAAGCTGGCCCAGAGGATTAATGATGTAAGCCTCTACGATTCGATCACGGTCCTCAACTTTGGTGACTATCGGCTTCGCATCAGGTCCCGCACTCTTTAGACGCTCATGGGTATATTCCGGCCCTTCAAAATCGACAAGCAGAAAATCAGGACGATCTTTGCGATCAGGTGAAAAATCAACCATGATTCCGTCCCCTGTTTTCGCAGTGGCAGGCCCCCCTCCCTTCACAATTTTCGGAGGTAGCAGGCCGAATCCCTCGAAGAAATAAATCCACAACGGTATCTTGGCGATAATCTTTCTTCCGATGAATTCACCCCTTAAGACCGAAACTCTTTCAGCGACCGCCCAATCACCCACGGAAAGATTTTGGGTTTCAGCCCCGGTGTTTTGGAACCATTTATGAATTTGCATGGGCACCTGCCTCTTGCTATCCTCACCGGCCAAGCCCTTGAAGGATTTATTATCCTCCTTGCTTTGATCAACCAGATAGCAGGATTGCTCCTCAGGTAAAGTCACAACGATCGGAACTTTCGACCATTCAGAAACAAGCTCAGCTCCATCAGCATAGGTGGGAGATGCCACATCCTTAATTCGCTTGTAATTTGGATTACCCATGCGAATCTGAACTCGGTATTCATAGGTTTCACCTGGTTGAATATCAACATCTATAAACCTGACCAGGTTATGAATTGCAGGTTCAACATCCTGGCCGGGTGCAAGCCCGGGAACCATGGCGGGTGCACCGGGAACAAAACCACCAGCGCCAACCGTGCCTACGGGATTAAAAGCTGGCGGGGTCATTCCCGCCTCACCGGTGGTGGTACCTGTTCCAACTGCTGCTGGAGAAAAAACATCAAAGGTATCCTGCTTGGTTCGTGGCTTTGACTGCTTGAGTTTTTCCTTGTCTTTCCTTGCGGACTCATCAACCTGGGACTTTATCTTGGCCAGGGAAAGTTCCGCATCGTCCGCTTTGGGATAATGGTCAGGATCAAAGGCCTTGAGCTTGGGCATCATCAAACCGTTGACAATAAAATCGGCAATGCTTGGGTCCTCAGGCTCAAAACGAAAATCTGTCGAAGTCGCATAGGGCAGGTAATTCCCTCGAATATCAAGTGGTTTCCAATCATCCCAATTTCCATCAGGTTTCTTTTTACGCCTTTCCACATTCATCCCCAGGAATCGAAAGGCATTGACACCCACATTTTGATCCTCAGGACTGGCAGTGGAATCACCCAGGACTTCCCCAAAAGATCCCAACTTTAGTTTGTTTCGAAACTCCTCCAACTGGGCCTTGTATGGGAATGAAGCATTGACTATCGCCATGCGTAAGGGAAGTGCCTGCTCCGCTGGGCGACTTGAACCTTTCATTTTTTCAAAATCTTCGGCAGTGACAGTTTCAGTGGGAAACGCCTTCCGCCCGCTGAACTCCATATTTTTGAGGTATGCAATCAACCTATCGCTGTATTTGTTTCCCTCCGAGGTGGCTTTGGGGAGGTTTTTCTTCGCTGTAAAAAGCTTTATATTTTGGGCTTTTTGAGGCGTTGTGGCAGGATTTCCACCCACTGGAGGCATTCCAACTGCGGCTGCACCACCTGTGGGAGAAGCAGCTCCTTTCAGAACGGTAAGCCCTTTGCCATCCTTGGTGAACATGTAACTTTTGACAGCAACCCGGGCAAGTGAGACTTTAGCATCATCAATGGTCAAGATAACCGGTGGCCTGCGTTTAACATCAATGAATTCACTTTCAGAAAACATTTGTCTGCCACGGTATGCTGAAGGGTCAAGTTTGTCCAAGGCTGCAAGTTTTGTTGAACTATTTTCAGGGCCGGGGTTGTCACTTTCACCCGGTTCGGCATTTCTGAAGGTTTGACTCTTGGTGTCTGCAAGTTTTTTCATTTCCTCGGCGTTTTTAGCCGGACTTGGGGCGGATATACTGCCCCATAAACCAAGTCCACCAAAAAGGACCATGATGGCCAGGCATATTCCCAAGCCAACCTTTTCACCTTTTTCCTTGAAGTAGTCAAGAATGAGCTGCCCCTTGGCTTTGAAATCTATTTTTAATTTGGCCATGATTCATTCTCCAAAACTTTTAAACTTGAACCAACTTCAATCCACTTGAATTTCATAATTCCCAGTCAAGGACATTTTCTAATCAAATCAATCAGGGTTGTCCCGGGTTATTTGGCGCTCTAGGTGCCGCGTTATTACCACCTTCAGTAGATGCGATTGGAGGGGCTCCTGGTTTCTCGAACAACGAGGCGATTCCATAAAGATTAAGCTCAACAATGTTGATTTCACCTGAACCATCGGTTGTCGCGCCACCACCTCCCGGCACAGGGGGGCGAAAAGCTCCAACTCCACCAGGCCCCGGAGGACGCATTCCCCCATCTTCAGAACCTCTTGGGCCTGAACCAGGGGGCGGCCTGAAAGCACCGGGGCCACCAACACCCCCGGGCCCTGCCACAGGTGGCCTGAATCCTGGCGCGCCAGAGTTGTCCGCACTGTTATCCGTGGGACCTGCAGCCCCAGCGACCATTCCGGTCGACTTGTATCCGTTCAAATGTTGGTAATGAAACTGCGTGAGCTGAATTCTTAATTTTGAATTGGCAAGGGCAGTGAGAACCTCACCCATTACGGCTTGATCAAGAATTAAGGAAATGGCAAATGGAAGATGCCTGCACTGGTCAGTTGCATGGATGTAGAGGGCACGATCCAATCCATTTATAAGGGTAGGATCCTTCACAGCAGAGGCACCGCCCAAACCACGACCACCCTCACCCATCATGGAACCACCAGGAATCATGCCTGGGCCTCCAGGAGCCATGCCTGGACCACCGGGGGGCATACCTGGGCCTCCAGGAGGCATTCCGGGCCCACCAGGGCCTGAACCACTGGTATCTTCCGCTCCACCGGTATCCTTCTTTAAAACATTGGGTGACCTGGTGACGAGATTTACATTTGCCATCCGATGACTCGGCTTGGCTATTTCCAGGGAATTGATCATTTTAATCGGTGAGTTCTTGAATGAAAAAATCTGCTCGACAGTGAAATCTTTGTTGATGTCAAAGCTAAACGGTAGGACCATCTTTTCCTTGAGAAACTCACGCATTTGGCCGAACCCCAAAGGTTCACCTTGGGCTCGCAATGGAACGACAGTAGTTCCCTGCCTTAGTAAAAACTCAGTTGTCGATCCAACAACAGGGTTATCCAAGGGTAAAATTCTCTGGTCCTGATGAACATTCATGATTCTACTTTTGGGACTGATAAACTTGTCTCTCTCGGCGGTTTCAAACATCAGGTCAAGTTCCCAGATTGAGTTATAAAATCTTTTTCTGGCCTTGACTTCAGCGGGAGAAACTTCATCCTTGCCGATCACATCGGGAATCATCATCCCAACGGATTGAATTGCTTTGAGAATATCCCTTACAAGTTCCCTTTTGACCCAGAAGGCTTCCTGAGCCAGCCAGACTTCCTCCGCGGTGGGGGTGGAACCACGCTTCCACGAAATCGGCGCCATCAGCGAATCAAAACCATTATTGAATTCAACAGGAAACCGTGAATCGACCAATTCTTTTTCAAAATTATGAAACTGAATCAGATAGAGGGAATCCTTGAAAATATCGAGAGTGGTTCCATCAATGGGTTCTGAAGGATAACGCCAGTTGCCCTCGTTGTTGGCGTTCATGGCAAGTTTTTCAGGGATGTTGGGGTCCGGCTTGGACCAGACGAGTTTACCCGTTTTTGCATCGTATTTTTTCTCCCACAATTCATCCCTCTTAAACCAGGTCTGAATGTCTTTTTGGGGGAGCCATGCATTGTTCCATATCTCGTCCCGCTGGGTCTTTAATTTATCTTCCCGGGCTTTCCATGCGGGAATGAATTTTTCATTCTTAAAATCACCGAGCCCCTTGACCGCCTTGAGCTTATCGGCATAGGCCTTCTTCTCTTTCTCCCCGCCTATCGCAGTCATTTGGAAATATGCAAAGATGATCATCAATACCCCTAGAACCCCAAGACCGATCCAAAACCGGAACTTGTTGATCTGTTTCATATCGATTTTTATTTTTGCTTTAGCCATGACAATATCTCACTTCCAATAATTAACTCTTCTAACAGGAAATAAAATCTCTACTGGGGCGGAGCGGCGGCAGGCTGATTCAAATACGGCCTGTTCCCCGGCGCATCCCCCCTGGGCCTTCCAATGGTGGTTTTCTTTACCGGATCAATCACAGCCCTTGGCATTCCTTTGCCGGGACCGGTCGAGGTTAATCCAGCACTAGCACCAGCGGTAACATCGGCAGGTGAGGCTGAAACCGGGTCTGCCCCCTCCGTTGGGGTGGATCGCATGGCATCCGATGGTGTTGGTTCCTTCCAAATAAAGAAAACAACAAATTCAGTGCGTGTATGATTGGATCTAGCACCCGTTGAGGTTGCAGTTGTGGCACCTGGAGAAACACCAGGGGTATCACCAGGCCCCCCCATGCCCGCCCGTCCAAAACCTCCGGGTGAAGATGAGGATCCGGTGGTGCCTACCGGCTGCCAGGAGTCGCGGGATGCGCCACCCGGCGCTCCCGGTGCACCGCCCCCCGGCATCATTCCAGGCCCACCTGGGGGCATTCCCGGGGCCATTCCAGGGGCAGCACCTCCTGCCTCACCAAAACCACCAGCACGCAGGGCATTTGACAGATAACTTTGGCTGATGATTTCAAAGTTTGTTCGCTCGTTTGTTTTTTTTGTGAGGTACTTATAGACCAACACATGGCTCACCCGGTTGACGACCGGTCCGGCATCTGGAAGCGCAGCACCGGCCTGAGCTGCGGGATCCGGATTATTTTGAGCTGGGGCATTTTTAACTATTCCATAGCGAACAAGGTTTTCCAGAAGAACTTCTTGCACGAATTTTTTTTGATCCTGATGAAATGTGTATCCTCTCAATTCCACCACCCAACCGGCACCATCCGGGCTTTTATCCCAATGATCAATCGGTCTGACATCCTCTTTAACCTTGCGCTCCTCAGCCTTTCCACCAGACTTGACCTGCTGCCAGAAACCCGAAAGATTATCAGTGAATTTACAATCAACGGATTCAATGTTGAATTCAACTAGTTGGTCGATATTTTTTCCAAGAGAATCACCTGGCTCGTAGCCATCATTTCCAAATTCATCGCGGGACATGGTCTGCCTGCGCAAAAACTCCTTGTACGCAGCCTCACCACGAAGTTTGTTTTGGTTAACATTCCAATAAACAGCGCGTTGCAATTGGGATAGATTTTTACCATCCTGCCTTGGAATAGCCTCATTAAGATAGGTGAAAAGTTCAATCCAATTAAACCTTTCATCCTGGCCGGACAAAAGGCTTTTAACATTAGACTCCTCGATGGCAACCAAGCTCTTAGCCTGCTCAAAATTTTTCTTTCCCACACCCACATCACTGATGATTCTTTCCCCATCCTTGATGGATTTTGTAACCGAGGCATCGGTCCAGGCACGGGCTTGCAAATGATTCTTAAGGGAATAGGTGCTGAGACCAAGCAACACAGCCGCAGCAGCGGCAACCGCCCAAGGCCTTTTCATCTTAAGTTGTCTTTCGGCCACAATCTCAGGAGGCAGCAAATTCGTGGTCATACGAACCTGCCTAAGCCCCTGCAAAGCCAGACCGTAAGCTCCTGCAAAGGTCAGAAGGTTATCAATGAAGTTGGGCGCCTTGATTACAGAGTCACCCTTGAGCCTCTCGAATTTTCCAGGCTTCCTGAGTTCAACACCAAGTTTCTCCTGCAAGAACCTTTGAAGACCATGCAGCTTGAAACCGTTTCCAAGGGTAACCATGTATTCAAATTCAATGTTTCTATGACGGTTACTGAAATAAGTGAGTGAGCGCTGCAACTCTCCAACCAAATCCTGGAATACCGGCTTTACCGCGGTGATCACCGCTTTCAAATCAGGGCCATCCTTCGTGGCAGCCTTGGCGACCGTTCGCTTCAAATGCTCCGCTTTTGCGAAAGTCAGCTTGAATTCCTTCGCAATCTCCTTGGTGAATCTGCTTCCACCGATACTAATACTTCTTTGCTCAATGATCTTGGAACCATCGGTAAGCACCAGGTTGCTTATGTCATTACCAATATCCAGCCCCAGCACACCCTTTTTAGGGGCATCATCATCAGTTTCCTCCACCGGTGTGCCATCAGCTTTGAAATTTTTACCCATCACATCATAGGCTATGAAGTTGATCAGGGAGAGTGGAGCCATCTGCACCGCATGCAGATCGATGTTGACATCCCGATAATTCTGAAGCGTTTTATTGATGAAATCCCTCTTCATTGCGAAAAGTCCGATTTCACTATCCAAGGCCAGGCCGTCAATGATCATCCCTGATCCAAGTTTCTGAAAATCCCACACGACCTCGTTGAGGGGGAAAGGGATTTGCTGCTTGGCTTCGAACCGGACAATCTCAGCAATTTTACTTTCCTCAACCGGAGGTAGTTTCACAAAACGAGCCAGACCACTTTGACTGGAAACCGAAAGACAAACCAAATCGCCCCGAACCTTGTTGCGGGACAGAAACTTCAAAAGTGCCTCTTTGATCATTTTGTCCTGGTCTTGGATATTTTCAGGCTGGCTGAGGATTTTCGCATGATCAATAAAGTCGAAATGAGTGGCAACGGGAACACCATTCTGCAATTCAAGGCGAACCGCCTTCATGGAGCAGACACCCATCTCCAAACCCCAAGCACCCTGATTTTTTGCCATGACAACCTCTGAGTATTTAAAGGCACATTACGCCTAAGCCAACCCACCAAAACCAACTTTAAATGCTACCATGCGGATAATATCAATGTAAACCATCAAAAAGGCTTATGACATTCTCCCACTAAGAAACACCCGAGGTGAGGGATTGTTTGAAAAAATATGAAAGGAATTGCAAAAATAGCGAAGCCGTACGGCTTCCTCGGATGAGGCAGGCCGTACGGCTTCGCATTTATTAAGAGATGATCTAGAAAATCATCCTTTTCAGCTGTTGTCCCTCTTTTCATCAATAAGGGTTTGGATTCGTTCAGAAAGAAGCGCGGTATCAAAAGGCTTCTTGAACGCCTCATTAAAACCATATTGACTCAATGACTCGGGATTTGCCTCATCCTCACTGGCCATAGCTATGATCACAGTGGATTCATAAGCGATGTTTCTGCGAAGATTTTGAGCGATTTGAAGTCCTTCACTTCGACCCATCGCCAAGTCAATCACGATGGTATCGGGATGAAAGCTTTCAGCCTGGATACCTGCTTCAAACCCGCTGTTTGCGATTTCATATTTGAAATCTTCATCTTCGGGGAGCAGCTCCTTGATTCTGTCCGTAAAGATTTTCTCAGTACCAATGAGAAGAATCTTGTGCCAGCCTTCTTCCTCAAGTTCTCCGAGGGGCATTCCGTGCTCCTTAAGGAACCGGATAAGTTGTTCCCTTGGGATGCGGCGATCCTGGCTACCAGGAATACGATAGCCGCGAAGACGGCCGGAATCAAACCACTTGCTAACCGTCCTTGGCGCTACTTTACAAATCTTCGCTACCTGGCCGGTGGTAAACACCTTCTTCATTTCAAATTCTCCATGATCAATACAGGGTGGCTGGGTCTCTTTAACCGGGTTATGCGGAATATTCCCGGTAAAGCATCCACTTCGCCCCATTTCAGATTTCCGGCCTGGCCATTTTCAAGGCAATCAGACCTTTATGTTGGCACACACCAACATCCCGTCATCCACAATGATCCCCGTCCCCGAGATCATTCCAGGCGCGGCTTCCCGAAATAGGGAGAGTCACCAAGGTTGAGTATTCACTGCTAAAAGAGCCATTCTCCATCCTTGGAGCCTTGGTTCACTTTCAGCGGTTATGTCTCTTCCGCCTTGGTTAATAATTAAATCGGTTAAATTGGTCGTGAAGATTAGAAATATCTTTGCAAGTTAGATAGATTCTGCCCTTTTACATTACTACGACTTCTGCCATGCTTACCACGCTTCACCATGACACGCGGTTTCTAATGCTTATCCCTCCTCTAGGGATTACGCCACCAACTATTCTTCGTAATCTGTTATAATTCAAGGATTTCCTGCCTGAAGAACCTGTTTAAAAACATTATGAACTCATGATTCTTACAG
>SYCV01000103.1 GCA_005786805.1 Planctomycetia bacterium
GCCGAACTTCTGATTCGCAAGGCGCCAAGGGACGCGATCATAACCCGAACGGGTTCACCATCTGGCTTGCGGGTGCAGGGGTCAAAGGTGGTTTTCATTATGGCTCGACTGATGAATTCGGATACAAGGCGGTACAAAACAAGGTTCATGTGAATGACCTGCATGCCACATTGTTGCATCTCATGGGGCTCGATCATACCAAGCTAACCTATCGATTCAATGGCCGTGATTATCGATTGACCGATGTCGCTGGTGAGGTTGTGAAAGATATTTTGATTTAAAATATCAAGGTCTTATATTCCAAAGCAATCAGATTTCAGGTTTATAAATCATATGCCATTAGTTTTCCGAATTTTACTGGCGGCCCTTACGATTTTTGCCATTTCGCCTGAAAGCTTTGCCGAGGTTCCAAAAGCTATCCTTGATGAAAAGCACCGTGAGTTTTTCAAAAGTTATTGCGTTCGTTGCCATAATGAAAAAAAGCAAGAGGGGAAGCTTAGGCTTGATGATATCTCGTTTGAAATAGACTCGGTGGAAAAGGCGGATCGCTGGCAGAAGATCCTCAATCAACTGAACTCAGGAGAGATGCCCCCTGAGGATTCAAAGCAGCCCGAGCGTAATGAAAAGACCGAGTTTTTGGATTTGCTTTCGCGCACGATGGTCATCGCCCGTAAATCGCTTGTTGATGGCGGTGGCAAGATCACCATGAGAAGGCTGAACAGGCGCGAGTACAAAAATACCATCCGGGATCTGCTCGGGGTGGACATCAATGTTCGTGAATTGCCCGCGGATGGCGGAGCCGGTGCCTTTGATACGGTCGGATCATCGCTGTTCATGTCATCGGATCAGTTTGAGCAATATCTCGCTCTTGGTCGGCAGGCACTTGATGAACATTTCTCACGCTTTGTCGTGCCTTCGGGTGCCAGGGTCAGGTCGATGCACCTTGAGGTCGAGGAGAAGAATACCAAAATCGCCAAGGCACTTGGGGACCGTGAAAATGCCCATGAGCGCTATGTGAAATGGACTATGGCGGTGGATGCCGCCGCGAAGAAACCTGATAACGCCAATATTGTCGCCCAGATCAAAGCAGAGAAAAAGGGCAATGAAACCCACTTGTATTTCTCCTGGGACAAGATTTCGGGAGCGCCATCACCCAAGGATTTTGGCTTTGTCGACGCGGTGAACGCGGATGAGGATGGCAGGCGAAACTGGGTTCACTATGTTCCCCATCACAAGGCCTATGTCAAGCATCCTGCGACCAAGACTGGTACTTTCCTTACCGTTGAGGATGTTTTTGTAAATCCGTATCAACCGTTTCGCATACCCGGTGATTGGCCCGCGGGGGATTATGTCGTGCGTGTACGCATCGCCGCCACTGCCAATACTCCAGCAACCAGGCATTTTGTCGAGTTTGGTTCCCAGCATGACACGGGTGTCCGGGCGGTCGCGAGCAGTCATCAGGTGACGGGAACCATGGACAAGCCACAAGTGCTTGAGATTCCGCTGAAGTTCTCGCCCGAGAAAGGATATGGTTTCTTTTTCCAGGAAAAGGGAACCTATGAGTCGGGGGAGGTGGCGCATCGGCTTTTTGCTGAGGCCAGGCAACGCAATGGCATCGGTCCCGAGTTCGCGTTATGGATTGACTGGATTGAGGTTGAGAGTGCGAACGCGCCAAAGACCATGATGAAAACCATCAAGGAAAGGCGGGAGGTTGAACTGCATGCGAATGCGATGGTTGGAGGTACTTACAATGGGTATTTCAAGGGTGGCAATGAAGCCGCCAAAAAGTTCCTGGAGACTGGCCAGCCGCAAAAAGGTATTCCGGATGAGCAGGAGGCCAAGTTCCGAGTGAAGGTTTTTGAGCAGCATGGCCCCAGTTTTGTGCGCTATTTGAATGATCCTCTCACCAAGACCGGCGCCTATCTCACAATCTTTAATGTTCATACCGAGGAAGTCATCACTTTGCCTCCGGACCAGCCATCCGGTTGGCTCAAGACAAAGCATGAGATTGAAAAGGCTGAACCGGGCGAATACATGCTGCGCTTTCGAATCGGTGCTGTGAAAGGCACACCCAAGGATCGGCATTTTGTACAACTTGGAAGCAGGAAAGAGAAGGATGAATTTGGATTGATCCAGACTTTCCAGGTAAGTGGCACCACGGATGCCCCCCAGATAATTGAGGTGCCTGTGAGCATCACGGCTTTTGGACCGCGCACTTTTGTTCTCCGTGAAAAACGCGATGTGAAACTTGATCATGAAATTTATACCGCAGCCCAAAAAGCCACAGGTGTTGGTCCGCCAAGCGCGCTTTGGATTGACTGGGTTGAGTGGGAGGGCCCGTTGGTGAAGCAGTTACCGGTTGCAAAAACCGAACACATCGAGGTTGAAAAAAAGACGGATGAATTAAACCGTCAGATTGTTTACATGGCTGGCCAGCATGCGAAGTTTGAGGAGTGGAAGGCTGCGGGTTCCAAGGATAGTGAATTGCAGAAATTCGGCTTCCCAACCCGTTACCATGCTGATTTTCGTAATCTTGTTTGGGAAGGAAATCATACCTGGTTTGAAAAATATGTGGCTAGACCCGAGGCAAAGACCGGTATGTTCCTGGATAACACAATCAATGAAACCAGTGAGATTGTCACTGATCTGCCCAATAATATTGAGACCGGCGATTATGTGATGCGTGTGAAGATCGGCCGGGTGCCTGGAATGCCCGCTGAGAGGGCCTTCCTAACCTTTGTAGAGGCCAGCCCGATCGACAAGGATGATCGCACTTTTCTTATGAACAAGCAGATAACCTCTGATATCAGCAAACCGGAGATCATTGAGCTGCCATTTAAAGTGAAGCCCGGTGGCCCGCGCAAGTTCATCCTGATGGAGAAGCGCCCGCTGAAAAAAGAAGGTATAAGCCTGCCCGGTCGCACCCGGGCCATCACAGATCCTAAACAGCGTGATCCCGTGCTTTGGGTTGATTGGATAGAATACGAGGGCCCTCTGGTAAAAAGTGATGGCGGGCCGAAGGTTCTTCCTGTGGTTTATGAAAATAAAAATGGTTCAAGTGAGCGGGATCATGCCCGGGCGATCATCGAGAAGTTCGCCCTTCGCGCTTTTCGTGACAAGGCCCCCAACAAGGAATACATTGAAAAATTGGTGAAGCTATTTGATATGCGAATCAAAGCCGGGGATAAGTTCGAGACCGCGCTGAAGGAACCCTTGAGCGTGGTCTTGGCGACACCACATTTTCTTTATCTTAGCGAGCCAACAGCGGAAATGAACCAGCGCGCACTCACCCCTTTGGAATTTGCGACCCGGCTTTCATATTTCCTGTGGAGCGCGCCACCTGATGACCTTTTGCTTGGGCTTGCACGCAGTGGTGAATTGATGAAGCCCGAGGTGCTTGCAGCACAGGTTGATCGGATGATCGAAAGCGTGAAATCGCGCGAGTTTGTAAATGGTTTTGCCTATCAATGGCTTCGCATGGACCGCCTTGATTTCTTTCAGTTCAACACCCAGCTTTATAGGGACTTTGATGAAAGCACCAAGGCTGCCGCCCGTAATGAGGTTTTTCGAACCATTGAACACATACTTCTAAATAATGGAAGCGTGCGTGATTTGTTAAAGTCCGATTATGTTGTCATCAATGGCTTGCTTGCAAATTATTACGGAATAGATGGGGTAAGCGGTGATGATTTCCGGAAGGTTGCCTTGACTGAAGGTTCACCACGCGGTGGATTGATGGGCATGGCCGCGGTGCTGGCGATGGGCAGTAATGGTGAAGTCACCAGCCCGGTCGAGCGGGGGGTTTGGGTTTTGAAGTTTCTCCTTAATGATCCTCCTCCTCCCGCGCCCCCCGCAGTGCCTCAACTTACCCGGCTGGAAGGCAAGTTGCTGACTACCCGTGAGAGGCTTCTTGCCCATCAGCAGGAACCCCAATGCGCAAGCTGTCATCGAAAGATTGACCCGATAGGTTTTGGCCTTGAGAATTTTAATGCCGTTGGTAAATGGCGGACTGTTGATTACTATGAGAAGAAGGGCGTGGGCAAAAAAAATTGGACGGTTGACCCTTCCGGGGCGTTCCATAAGGGCCCTGCTTTCAAGGATTATTTTGAGCTTCGCGACATCGTTGCTTCAAAGCCTGCTGCCTTTTCGCGTGGATTGGCCGAGGCCTTGATCGAATATTCGCTTGGTCGCCCCTTTGGCTTTAGTGATGAGCAACTAGCTTCCGATATTGTCGCAAAGGCGGGAAATAAAGATTTTGCAATGCGCGAATTCATCCATGTTTTGGTTCAGAGCAGGGCTTTTCAATCAAAGTGAGAAATTATGCAAGTTAAAAACACCAGGCGGCATTTTCTTCGTAGCGCGAGTGCGTTGATCGCGTTGCCAACCCTTGAATCTGCTGCCTTTCGCAGGTTTGTCTCTGCCGCCAATACGGGGAATCCCCGTCCAAAGCGTGCGGTGTTCCTGAACTTTGGCTGGGGGGTGACCAATGAGACATGGTTTCCCGATTTGAAGCAGACCGGGGCGGATTACACTTTGCCTCCGGGGTTGGTTCCACTGGCAAGGCACAAGGCGGATTTCACGGTTGTGCAGGGGCTTTCCAACAAGTTTGCAAACGAGGCTCACTGGGGCAGCACTTTCTGGCTCACGGGAGCGAATCGCTATGCCGAACCTGGCCAGAGTATGCATAACAGCATTTCGGTGGATCAAGTGGCGGCTTCGCAGTTTGGCCGGGAAACCCGATTTGCATCACTTCAATTAAACAGCCCAGATGTGAATAATTCCGGTCATGGCCCCGGGCTTTCCCTCGCATGGGATTCCCGCGGTAAGCCTGTCGCCGGCCTTGATAATCCCGTGTTAGCCTTCCATCGACTTTTTTCAGCAGATACCACTCCCCTTTCCGAACGCCAGGCAATGCTTCATCAAAAGCGTAGTGTTTTGGATGCAGTTCTCACCGATGCGGGGGATTTGCAAAGAACCCTGAACAAGTCCGACACTTCCAAGCTCGATGAGTATTTCCAAAGTATTCGTGATATAGAAACCCGGCTGGGAAAAGATGAGCAATGGCTTAATGTTGCAAAACCCAAGGCCGACCTGAAGGAACCAAGGGAAGGACTTGCGGGTCGCGATGAGGTTGCAATCATGTACGATTTGATTGTTGCAGCGCTTCAGACAGATAGCACTCGGGTAATCACCTATCGCCAGCCCGTAGGCACTTTGCTTCAAAGCCTAGCGATCAAGGTTGCCCCGCATGACATGAGTCATTATTCACCCGGTGACCGCATGGAGGCATCGCAGAAGCGCGACCAGGCACAAAGCGAACTTCTTGCCCGCCTTATCGACAAACTCAAAGCCACCAAGGAACCTGATGGGACCAGTCTTTTTGATCATACCGTGCTGGCTTATGGCAGCAATATTCGCACGATTCATTACCTTGATAACTGCCCGACAATCCTTGCCGGTGGTGGTGCGGGCTTGAAACGCGGTCATCATCTTTCATTGCCCAAGAACACACCGCTTTGCAATGCGTGGCTTACCATTCTTCATGGCCTGGGTATCAAAGCTGAGCGCCATGGGGATAGCACCGGTACTATCAAGGAACTTATAGCCTAGGCACTTTGACTATTCCTTTATGGGCTATCCCATTACAGCTATTGCCCTATGGGTTCATATATGAATGCATTATGGCATCATATTATAGTTCACCTTGATGGTTATGAAATTTGAATCAGTGAGTGAAAATTAAAACACCAGCATTGAATGCTGGTGTTTCGCGTTAATTTTATAATTTGAGAAATCCTAATCCGTATCAGGATTTCTTTTCCAGTGATTCTTTTGCATAGTGTGAAAGCCTGTGGCTTAAAATGAAGAATGTCGGTGCCCATAAACCTACAAAGATGCCAAACCTTTCACCATGGGCTTTGGCATCGGGTAAATCGGCACCCCCGCGTAGATACCAGATCGCAATTGATCCTATGATGCTGGCAAAGCCTCCAAAAAAGCACACATATCCCAACAACTCCGCTATCTTTGAAAAATTCATTATACAATTCTCTTTTAATATCGTGATATGAAAATCAATAGTGTCACTTCGACACTTGTGAATTTGATTTTAATTACACTACCCCATTATACACATATGTTCCCGTGATGTTGCTTTTATCGTAAATGGATTGGGTTTATTTGAAATTGTAATTTTGGTTGGTGGTTTGGAGCGCAGCCATCATTTTTATTTGCCTAGGAACACGCCATTTTGAATTGCGTGGCTTACCATTCTTCATGGCCTATATATCAAAGCTAAGTGCCATGGTGATAGTGATGGCATCAAAACTGAGCTTGTCGCCCGGATTCTTTTGACTTCATGCATCATAAGTGTCATTTGATCAAGGTGAATGCTGCCTTTTAGTATTATGTGTCAATCATCAAAAATCCTAGCATCATTCTTGTCCTGGTTTATTATCAGGTTATTGTTTAATGATTTAAAAAGGGAATTGATCAATGGCTAAGCTTTGGAAAAAAGGCAGGGGTAAACTTGGGTGTTTTACACCTTTGTTGGGATCATGGATTTCAGAATCCACATCTCCCATGGGACCAGTTCGTTGCACCAGAACTTTTGAACGAGTTCTTGGCGATAATTATCTCAGGCTGATCGCCCGTTGGGAATTCGGCAATGTTCCAAAAAGCAAGGTGTACGAGGAGATGGCAATCATTGGCGTGGGAGATGAAGGCGTCATATCATTCTGGTCGTTTACCTCGGATGGAAAAAAATCCATGGGCGTTTTGGCCGATGTCACGGACTTGAATCCAGAGGCTGTAGGTTTCGAGGCAAAAATGCCCGCTGGAATTGCGAGGATGGCTTATTGGCCCGAGATTGGAGGAAGGTTTCGGTGGGTGGTGGAATCCAAGACAAGGAAAGGTTGGAATAGGATGGTCGACCATCACTATGACCCAATCCTTCCAAGCTTTGAAAAAACTTGATATTTGCCATGCGAGCAACAAGGTTTTTTTGATTGGTTGATGATTATTACTTACAATTCGTTAACCTGTGTTGTGATAGGATTTATCTTTTATCCGGAAGTGAAAATCATGCTGAGCCGAAAAACTTATTTCATTAGGGAACATGTCGGGGTTTTCAAGCTTTCAGACACCTATGATATCCTTGATCCCGAGACCCATGCGCAGTTGGGGATAGCCAAGGAGAAACCAGGCGGCCTGATCCATGTGCTCCGCTTCCTGGTTGAGAAAAGAATGCTACCCACCAAGGTTTTTGTCTATGAGGGAGAA